>JAVXOZ010000005.1:0-21499 GCA_036644995.1 Clostridiales bacterium
CGGGGTTAACGGGGTTAACGGGGTTAACGGGGTTAACGGGGTTAACGGGGTTAACGGGGTTAACTCAATTAACAGAATTAACTCGATTAACAGAATTAACTCGATTAACAGAATTAACTCGATTAACAGGTTTAACGCAATTAACGCACAGTGGGTGGTAATTTACGTTTGTGATCCGAAGTTAAATGCAGTTTTTCAATGATTTCTCTTTTTTCATCGCTTATAATTTCGCCATTCAAATAATTATCTATGGTGTTGTAATCCACACCCATTTCTTCTTCATCGGTTTGGCTGGTGAAAAACCCTGCACTTGGTGGCTTATTAATAATATCTTGGGGCACACCAAGGTAAGCACCCATCTCAAAAACTTCTGATTTTGTAAGATGTGCCAAAGGTAAAATATCCACGCCGCCATCACCATATTTGGTAAAATACCCTGTGTAAGCCTCTGCCATATTATCGGTGCCCACCACCAAATAATTTAAAGTATTGCCAATATCATAAAGTGCAGCCATGCGTAATCTGGCACCTAAATTACCCATTACAGTATTTTTTGCCCGTGTTTCCGTATTTAAAGTTGTAAATCGAGAAAGAGCGGTGTTAATATCCGAAAATAAATTTTCACGATAATCCGTTAAATCCACCTCAATACAAGGCATTTTACAGGCTTTTGCCGATTCCATACCGTGGCGTCTATCCACATTTAAGTTACCCGCAGGCAAAATAACACCCAATGAATTTTTGGGATTTGCCAACATCAATAATTGAGCCACCAAAGCAGAATCAATACCACCTGACAAACCCAGCACAAAACCTTTTTGCCCAGACTCTTTTAACTGCATATTTAACCATTTTACAATCTCGTCAACTTTTTCTTTCATTTTTTCCCCACCTTTTATTCTTCCGCTTTATTTTCCGTTTTATTTAAAACAATGGGGGATATATCACCCCATGAACCGGTATTTTCATTATATAAAAAAGCACCGCCTCTTAAACATTTCAAAGGTCTGAGAATATCGGCTATTTCAGCAAAAGAACTGCCTGCTTTCATCTCAATATCGCTACGGGCTGTTGCAATATCGCTGTACAAAGCGGTATTGGAAAGTGAAACAGTGTTTTTACCAAAAGTAATACCCCAAAATCCCCGTGAAATTTTAATGCCCCAAGGTAAAGGGTTGGCAAAGTTGGGGAAAATAGGTAATATCCTTTTTTTATGACTATGAAAGGCTAAGGAATTACCGCATTGCACCATAACATCTCTGCCCATATCCCCTATTGCTTCCAAAGCTAAATCTGCGAAAATGCCGTTATAGCCACAAATAGGCCCCATACCCAAAGCTTTGGCACTTTCGGATAAATCCGTAATTATTTGGGGTTCTGTGCCTTTTAAGGCTATGGGTTCTGTGGCATATTGAATATCAGGACGTTTTAACATAAATTCATTAAATTCTTTTTTTATGCCATATAAACTAAAATAAAGCTCCTCTTTCACCTTATTTAATTCACTGGCAGCATCTATAAAGATATGAAAAGTTAAATCAATTATTGTTAATTTCACATAGGATAAATCTCCGTTAAATTCTTCAAAATCAATATATTCCATAATCAGTCACGCTCTAAAATAATTTTATGTTCCACCAATGCCATTTCAGCTATGTGGGCTTTTACAATTTTCCGTTGGCCAAAAATGCTTTCTAAAATTACATTTTCGCCCTGAGGTATAACTTTATCCACAGCTTCCATTAATAAGGCTTCCATATTCTCGCTATTTCCGCTGTTTTCGCCGTTATTAGCTGTTTCTCTCAGATATACGTTAGCTTCACACATAATTATTCTCCTTCATAATTTTTTACTAATTGCACCAATTTATCTATTTGATGCGGTAAAGGCTCTTTTAAAACCCCAACTATCTCTATGGCATTGCGATTTACCGGTAATAAAAATTTTCTGGCATCTGCACTGCCTATTGCCACGGCAATTTTTGGTGTTACTTCACCTAACATACTGTTGGCAACTAAAATTGAAACAACCCCAACAACCACATCTACATTTTCCACCATGTGCACAATGGCATTTTCCCCGGTAGCACCTTCATTTGCCCCTGCTTTTAACATAGCCGCCGTTGCCAAAGCATTGGTGCCCAAGGCTATTATTTCCGTATCTTCTGCCACAAAGCGGCGTAATTTTTCGGTTATATGTTTGCCTATGCCACCGCCTTGGCCATCGATTACCGCTATTTTCATAAGTTACCCCCAAAATTAAAAAATATTATACATCTACATTAAATCTACATATAAATTTTATAATAATTTTACCATATTTAACGAAAATTAACAAGGTTAGACTATTCATTCTCAATGAATTATGATATAATAATGTAAATTGTTATGTTTAATTTTATAAATATTTACATAAATCATAATTTTCGGAGGTTAGAATGTCTGAGAAACCCAGAAAACAGGTAAAATCCCAAAAACCTAAGAACAAAAAGAAAAAAAAGGGCTCAATAGGTAAAAAAATTGCTCTTGTATTGGTTTTGCTTTTTCTTTCTATAATTTTAATAGGCGGTGCTGCAGCTGCCTATTTGGTAATGAAAAATTATAACGATTTACCGGCGTGGACTGAAATTGAGCAAGAAGGCAAAAGCCAAGTTTACGATCGCAATGGCGAATTTATAGTGGAAATCCACGGCAAAGAAAACCGTGATGTGGTGGAATACAGCGCCTTTCCCAAATATCTTATAGATGCCACCGTAGCCACAGAAGATACCCGTTTTTACAAGCACAAAGGTGTGGACTTTATCCGTATAGGCGGTGCCTTGGTGGCTGACCTAAAAAGCGGCTCAAAATCTCAAGGTGGTTCCACCATTACCATGCAGCTGGCAAGAAATGCTATTTTAAACGATTCTAAAAAGAAAATTGATAGAAAAATTCAAGAAACACTCATTGCTATGCAAATAGAAAAAACCTATACCAAAGATGAAATTATGACTTTTTACCTCAATGAAGTCTTTTTCGGTCAAAGCGTATATGGGGTTGAAGCTGCAGCTCAACACTATTTTTCCAAGAGTATTTCCGATTGCTCTTTAAGCCAATGTGCCATGCTGGTGGGTATGTTACCATCACCCAATACCTATGCACCGGATAAAAATATGGATAAGGCAATTTCCGTACGAAACCAAGTTTTGAAAAATATGGTAAAAAATAAATCCTTAGATCAAGCAACGGCGGATGCTGCTTCTCAAGAGGAAATAGTTTTGCAAATCAAGGAAAGTCCTTCCAGTATTGATGGTTACGATTGGTTAACTGATTATTCAATTTCCGAAGCCTCAAGTATTTTAAGTGATATGGGCTATGCCAACGGCAAGGTATTTACAGGGGGTTTTAAAATTTATACCACCCGTGACCCTGCCACCCAACAAGCCTGTGCAGACACATATGCCAACAAAAATATGTTCCCCCGTGGGGTAGGCAAAGACCTTTTACAAAGTGCTGCGGTATTTGTGGATCCCAACACCGGTGAAATCTGGGGTTTGCAAGGTGGCAGAGAATATAAACAAAGATTTGAGTTAAACCGTGCCACGGATATGCAACGGCAGCCGGGTTCCATTATCAAGCCCATTGCGGTTTATGGCCCTGCTTTAGATGAGGGCTATTCACCCAATTATAAAATTTTGGATGCTCCCTTTAAAGTAGGTAGTTACAGCCCCAAAAATTACGATGGCTCCTACCGTGGTTTAATAAATATGACCACAGCTTTGAAATATTCCGTAAACGTAGCTGCGGTGCGTTTACTTAATGAAGTTGGGGTGGAAACAGGCTGGAATTTTGCCACCAAATGCGGTTTGCCTTTAGTTGAAGAGGATAAGGGCTTGGCACTTTCCTTAGGTGGTATTACCAATGGTGTTTCCCCGCTGAATTTGGCAACTGCCTATTCCTGCTTTGCCAATGGCGGCTACTATATTCCCCCAACCTCTATATTGAAAATTACCGATAAATACGATAATGTAATTTATGAGCACGTACCTGAAAAAACACAGGTTATGAGCCCTGATACTGCCTATTCTATGAATACTATGTTAAAAGCCACTATCCAAAGCGGTACCGGTAGAAAAGGTAATATCGGCAGACCCGCATCGGGTAAAACCGGCACCACCCAGTTGCCTGCATCTTTTGGCAACAGAAAAGGTAATAAAGACTCTTGGTGGGCAGGGTATACCCCGGATATGGTGGGGATTTGCTGGATGGGCTTTGATAAAGATTTAAGCGAAGATGGCAGCACCAAACAATATATGGTTAATGTTTTCGGTGGTGAATATCCTGTAAGAGTTTGGAAAAACATCATTACAAAAGCCTTGGCAGATGTGCCTGAACGTGATTGGGAAAAACCAGATGGCTATACAACAAAGGTGGACACCAGTTCTCAGGAAGTAAAGGTTGAAGAAGAAAAAGAAGAGGAAAAGGTAGAGGTAGAGGAGCCGGTAGTTCCGGAACCTGAAAAACCCGTAGAACCTGTTACACCACCTAAAGAACCTGAAAAACCTGTTACACCACCTACGGAACCTGAAAAACCTGTAACACCACCTACGGAACCTGTGCCGGTACCCCAACCCAATGCGGTGCCCAATAGCTTATCTCAGGTTGCCTTTAACCAAAATAAACCTGTAAATACCATGTCTGAAGCTGAGTTTTATAATTTTCTCGCAATGATAAATGAGCTTATGCGTGCAAGTTAATATAAAAAAATAAACTGGATTTTTTAGAAATTTAGTTTATCAGTTCAAAATGCCTGGGCGTAAAGTGTGAAAAATCACTGTGCGAACAGGTGTTTTGTATTTTAGGAATTTAACGCAGATGTTGTGCTTTTGTGTATTGAGAATTTAATGCAGATGTTGGGCGTTTGTGTTTTAAAAACTTAATACAGATATTGAGCTTTTGATTCTTGATTCTTAAAGAATTTAATACCAACCTTGGTTTTTGGGATATGGGATACTGGCTTTAAATTTTATAGATTTTAATTTATTAGATTTGGATTTTGGCTTCCTGTTTATCTAAAATTACCCATATTGAAGATTTGCTTTTCTACATAACAAATGCAGTTTTAATTTAATAAATCCCGTTAGGAATTTTGCTTTTACTTAGGCTTTTGGCTTTTAGATTGCAGATTTTACTTTGGATTTTGGATTTTGTTTTCCTATTCCGTCTTTTAAATTTCCAATCCCAAATAACTACCCTAAGGCAATAATTTTACAAGGAGAAACCCATGGATTATACCAAAATTAATAAAAATAAGCTTATTTCCTACTTCCAAAGCGGTATTAAAAACCCCGCTGAAAGAAAAATTGGCATGGAGATTGAACACCTTATTACCAATGAAATTACAAAAAAAACTTTAAGCTATTACGGTGCTTGGGGCATTGAAAATATCTTAGGGGAATTAGCAAATAAATATAAAAAAACCACCTATTCCCAAGGCCATTTAATAGGATTATGGCGGGAAAAAATGGCTGTTACTTTGGAGCCCGGTGGTCAATTTGAAACCTCGGTGGGCACTTGCCACAGCATTGGGGAGCTGAAAAATGAATATAAAAATGCCATGGCTGAATTAACACCGATTTTAGAAAAATATGGGGCAAAAATCACAACTTTAGGCTATCACCCCAAAACTAAAATTGAAGATGTGCAGATAATCCCCAAAAAACGTTATGAATTTATGGCAAAATATTTCAAAAACACAGGTAGCCACGGTGCAAATATGATGTGCGGCACTGCCTCAACTCAAATTTCCTTGGACTACACCTCAGAAGGGGATTTTGCCAAAATATTTCACATTGCCAATGGTCTTTCGCCGCTGTTTTCCCTTTTAACCGATAACACCCCAATTTTTGAAGGTGAAATTTTTAATGGCAATATTCCCAGAACCATGGTGTGGAACAATGTGGATGCTAACCGCTGTATGGTGGTGAAAAACGGCTTAAATAAAACATTTGCCTTTGGGGAATATGCGGATTATATTTTGAATAACCCCTGTATTTTAACGCTAAACAACTTAGGTGAGGCGGAATTTACCGCCGATGATACTGTGGCTGAAATATATAAAAATCAGGAGCTTAACACAAAGGATATTGAGCACATTATCTCCATGTTTTTCCCCGATGTGCGGTTAAAAACCTATGTGGAAATCCGCATGGCAGATAGCCTGCCCATAGATTACGCTTTGAGCTATGCCGCACTTTTAAAGGGCTTATTTTACAGCGATGCCAATAAGGATTACCTATATTCTTTAACCTCGGCAATCACCAATGAGGACGTGGCAAAAACTAAAATAAACATGATGGAACAGGGCTTTAATACCTCATTTTTGAATAAACCTGTGGCAGAATTTATTGATGAATTATTTATTATGGCGGAAAAATCTTTGCCATCTGATGAGGGAATTTATTTAATGCCCCTGTGGGAATTGGCTAAAAAACAAAAAACTTTGGCAGAAATTTACAAGGAAAATTTGCGATGAAAAATTTATATCAAGAATACAAAAAAATAGTGCTGGAAAACCCAAAAATCACCCAAGAGAGCTACGAAAAAGCCTATAATTACATGGAAAATTCCACCGCCCGTTACCATGGCGAAGCTGTGGATTTTCTCTATATTCCCAAAATTTACACAGCTAAAGCCTTGGATTTTTTAAATGAAGTGGCAAAGACCATTTACCAAATTTTAGATAAGGTAATTAAAGAATATAAAATTAACCCTACATATAGAAAACTTTTTGGTTTCCCCGAGGAATTGGAAAAATGGCTGCTGTTACCCAGTCAATTTCCCTGCACTGTGCCGCTGTGCCGCTTAGATTTGTTTTTTAATGAAGATGATTTCAGCTTTAAATTTTGCGAATTTAACGCCGATGGTGCCAGTGCCATGAATAAAGATAGGGAAATTTTTAACGCTGTTTCCCAAACAGCCGCCTTTAAATCCTACACTAAAACCACGGATTTACAGCCTTTTGAGCTTTTTCAAAGTTGGGTAGATGAATTTATTAACATCTACAAAACCACACCACAGCCCAAGGAAAAACCTTTTATAGCCATTGTGGATTTTTTGGAAAGCGGCACAACTGAGGAATTTAAAATTTTTCAAAAAACCTTTATAAAAAATGGCTATCCAACCAAAATTTGCGATATCCGAACTTTAAAATTTGATGGAACAGCACTATACACCCAAGATGGTGAAAAAATTGATGCCATTTATCGCCGTGCGGTAACAGGGGAATTATTGGAAAAAGCCCAAGAAGCAAGAGCTTTTTTACAAGGGGTAAAAGATGGTAAAGTATGCCTGATTGGGGCGTTATCCACTCAAATTATTCACAATAAAATCCTCTTTTCCGTGCTGAGAACCAAGGAAACAAAGGCTTTTCTCACCGCTGAGGAATGGGAATTTGTAAATGAGCACATACCCCTTACCTTGGTTCTTGATGATTTTGCCATGGATAATTATAATATTTTGAGTGATAAAGATAAGTGGATTATCAAACCACAAGATTTATACGGCTCACGAGGGGTTTATGCAGGGATAGACCATGATTCTGCCCAATGGCGGAATTTGGTAAAAGCCCATAAAAACCAAGGTTATTTGCTCCAAGAATATTGCACAGCTTACGTTACGGAAAATGTGGAATTTACCCCTGAAATTACATGGAGTGATTATAACAATATTACCGGCTTATACCTATATAACGCCCAGCTAAAAGGGATATATTCCCGAGTGGGAAAAACCGGTGTTATATCTTCATTGCACCAAGGACGCACTATGACCAGCGTTTTAGCTAAAAATAAACGAGATTTAAACCAATAAATCCCCAAAATTCCAGCTAAAAACTTAGCTACTTAAAACTAAATAACACCAAATTTAGATAAATACACGGCAACCCCACTTTATCTAAAACAAGCATGGATAAAACCACGCAAACCCGACTTTAACTAAAATAAGCTTGAAAAACCACGACGAAACCCACTTTAACTAAAACAAGTTTGAATACAACCACGCAAACCCGACTTTATCTAAAACAACCCACTTTATCTAAAATAAGTTTAGATAAAACCACGGCGAACCACGGCTTTAGCCAAAGGATATTTGGGTAATAAGCTAATTTAATAAATAAAATCTCCTCTGATTTAGGCTTTTAAAACACTAAATTAGAGGAGATTTTTTTAATATTATTTTGTTTACAACCAAAGGCAAAATTCTCAAATATAATTTAAAATATCTTTTCAAATTAACATCAAGAAAGATTAAAGCATAAAACAGCATATTTTTGCCAAAAGGTGTTAAAAAACGTTTTTATACCAAGAAAAATTACTGAGAAAATTACCTAATTTTTTAATCTAAATTACTGAAAAAATTCCTATGTTTTAATCTAAATTACTAACAAAATTAACTAAGTTTCTAATCTGAATTACTAAATAATTACCTAAGTTTCTAATCTAAATTAATAAATTTATTTCATTCTAATTAAATATTCATACCAAAGGTCATCAAAATCCAAAGGCTCAAAAGAACCCACCAGCCTTAATTTTTCCGTTGCCATTTTCAGGGCATCACGTTTATTTATCAAATTATGCCGCACATCATCGGCAAAAGATGCCACCATAGAGCCTTCCAAACCATATTTTTCATCACTTTGAACTTTTGCCCAAATGGATTCCGCCACATCCTCGCTTACATCATTTTGATAGCAATAAACTTGAAATCCAGCCGAGGTTATCCCCAATCTTTTTAAACGATTACCCATTTTTCGCATATCCGTATCGATTTCGCTCATATGTTTTAAAAGGGCATCTCGCACCCCTAATTTTACGGTTTTGCCAATTAATTCCCCTAAAAGGGAGTGCTGCCCTGCATCTGTAAGCTTAATTTCCGAATGGGGATCAACAGCAATAATTAAGCCATCCGTGCCTGAACCCGTTGCTATTTCCGCAGAATAAAGCGAGGGTAAACGTAGCTCACCAATGGCGGCGGTTTTGGCTTCGGTGGCGGTTACAGCTGCACGGCATAAAATACCATCGTCCAAATCCGCATTTATTAAAACCATAATGTTTATGGTGCCGTTAAGTTTTTCAAAGCCTGTTTCCCCTTCGGTGTAGGAGCAAGGGTCACCTGCTGCGCCGCCGTTGTTTTCTATGCCGGCGGTAACTATGGCGTAAACCGTTAAGCCCTTAACAGAGCCTGCTTTTATAGCTGCATCCCCCATCCCCACAGCGGTGGACATTCCCGTGGTGGTGTTGGGGTCTAAAGCCAATTCTTCGGCAATGGCAATTAGCTCATCTTTATAAGTTGCCTGGTGCAGCTCACAAATTCCCTTTTCATCACGTAAATCATAATTAAATATAGATTTTAGGTTATTTTTTATGCCGCCATTGGCAATGGATGTGCTAAAAACCTTGCGTTCACCGCCAAAGTGCACTATTAGGGCTTTTTGGGTTTTATTTAATTGGTCGTTGGTTTTTAAAACTATGGGATATTTCATTTTTAACCTCATTTTCAGTAATGAATTTTGCTTATTTTATTCTTAGTTATTCACTTTTTATTCAATTAAAATCACTGCTTTTTATAATCATTTTATACAATATAAATGGTGATTTTTATTGAAATATACACAAATTATTATCCCCCAAAGAAAAAACTCTCCACCAAAAAATAAGTTTTTCACTAATTTTACTGGTATTTGAGAGTTTAATAATTACTATTTTTTCAGCAATTCCGCAGCTTGGGATAAAGATATGGAGCTTTTTTCGTTTCCCGATAGCATTCTGGCAATTTCTGTTTTAATATTTTCACCGCTAAGCTCCGTTAAATCCACAGTGGTACGCCCCATAAATTCACTTTTTTCAATGTAAAAATGGTGGTCTGCTTTGGCAGCCACAATAGCCGAGTGGGTTACCGCAAAAACTTGGATAGATTCTGCCAAAACCCGTAGTTTTTCACCCACCGCACCAATGGTTTTACCACCCATGCCGCTATCTATTTCATCAAAAATCATGGTTTGAACTTGGTCTGCGGAGCCTAAAATTACTTTCATTGCCAAAAGTATTCGAGAAATTTCACCGCCTGAAGCCACCTTTGCCAAAGGTTTTAAATCCTCGCCCTTGTTCATAGATATTAAAAACCGCACATGATCTCCGCCGTTGACTGAAATAGCCACAGGTTCTAAATCTACTTTAAAATTTGCATGGGGCAGCATTAAATCCCGAAGTTGTTCTTTTATTTTACTTGCCAAATCTTCCCCAAATTTTCGGCGTACATCCGTTAAAGCACTTGCGGAATTATGGAGATTTTTCAGATTTTCAACTTCGATTTTTTGTAACTTTTTCAGGAGATAATCAAAATCTTCCAAGGTGTTAATTTCCGCCTTGGTTTCATCATAGATTGCCAATAAGCCCTGTAAATCTGTGCTGTATTTCTTTTTTATCCGCTCTAAAATTGATAAGCGTTCCTGGGCATTTTCCAAACCTTGGGGGTCTGCCTCAATATTATCTCTATATTGGCGAATGCTATCTCTAACATCTTCAATATTATAGTAGGCATCTGTAACCACGGTGCTAAATTCTGCCAAACCGGTATCAATATTTGCCAATTCCTTAAGATTTTCCATGGCTTCATAAAGATTTTCCGTGGCTGTTGCCAGTTGCTCATGGAGGGCATAAGAATTTTCAAAACGTTCTGTTCCTGTTTTTAGCATATTTATTTTGTTGCGTAAATTTTCATCCTCATCCGCAACCAAATTCAAATCACCCAGTTCACCCAAGCGATATTGCAAAAAATCCAATTTTTCAGCGGTTTGATTATTTTTCTTTTTCAGCTCTTGGGTTTTCACATGGGAATGCGCCCAAGTTTTGTAATCCCCTGCCACTGTTTCCTTGGCAGCATCAATTTGAGCACCGCCAAATTTATCCAACACTGTAATTTGAAAATCTTCTTTTAAAAAGGAAAAGTGCTCTGTTTGGCTGTGCATATTCATTAAATAAGGCAATAAAGCAGAAAGCACATTAAGGCTTACCCTGCGGCCATCAATGCGGCAAAGATTTTTGCCCTCAACATTAATTTCACGGCTTACCACCAAGGTTTCATCTTCAATTTTTATGCCGTTTTCCTCAATTTTATCTAAAAATCCACGAGAAAAGGGACCGATAAAAGTACCTTCAACCAAAGCCTTTTTCGATCCATAGCGAATAAATTCCTTATCGGCTCTGCCGCCCATAAGGATACCAACGGCATCGGTAAGCAGGGATTTCCCTGCACCAGTTTCGCCGCTTATTATATTTAAGCCATCATAAAATTCAACCCTTAGGTTCTCAATGAGAGCAAAGTTTTCCACATATAGCTCCGCTAACATTTGATACCTCCGATTAACTCAGTAACCCATCAAATTTTTCTAAGATGCTGTCTACCAGAGTTTTTTTTTTGATAATTAAAAGAATAGTATCATCACCGGCAATGGAGCCGATAATTTCCGACCAATTACTTTGGTCTAAACAAGCCGCCAAACCCTGGGCAGTGCCGGGTAAGGTTTTAACAATTATAATATTTTCAGCACTGTTAACAGATACTGCATTATCCATAAACATACGGTGCATACGCTCGGCAATATTCCCCACAGAAATATTCACAGGCATACTGTATTTGGACATATTACCTTCCATGGGTATTTTAATTAAGCCAATCTCCTTAATATCCCTGGATACTGTAGCTTGGGTTACATTAAAACCATGCCGTTTTAATTGTTCCGCCAAATCAAATTGCGTTGCAATCTCGTCCTTTTCAATGATTTTTTGAATCATTTTTTGTCTGGATGTTTTGTTGCCCATAAATAGTGCCCTCTCTTTTCAAATCTTTTCTATTAACAGCAAAATCGGTGCTTTTTCACGGTTTGGTATGGAAATTTCCAGACAATTCCATGATTTTCTTTGGGTGTTTTTTAAGAAGCCCAATATTGCATTTTTCTCTTTTTCCCCTTGGGGATGTCCCCAATATATAGATGCCACCAAAATGCCACCGGTTTTCAAAAGGCTCACAGCACTTTCCAAGGCTTTTAAAGTATCCTCACTATTGGTGGTTAGTGTATGGTCACCATTGGGCAAATAGCCCAGATTAAACACCGCTGCGGCGATGCCATAGGGTACAAAATCCGCCATGGAACAATGATTTTCCTTTAGCAGCTTTACCCTATTGGTTAAATTATTTTTTGCCAATTTTGCTTTGGTGTTTTCCAGTGCTTGGGTTTGGATATCAAAGGCAAAAACCTTGCCTGTTTCCCCCACTAATTGGGCTAATTTTACGGTATCGTTGCCATTACCCATGGTGGCATCCACTGCTATATCCCCAAGTTTTATGGTTTTTTCCAAAAAATCAAAAGCCAATTCCACAATGGGTTTTACAATTCTGGGCTTTGTGATTATGGGTTTTGCGTTATCCGTTGGTGATGCGGATTTTGTGTTATCCGTTGGTGATATGGGTTTTTTATTATTCATTAGCGTCTGTCTCTTAATTTTTCGTTTAAAACATCAAAAAATGTTTTGCCGTTTAGGCGGATAAATAAAGTTTTCATCGGTGAAACCATACAATTTACCGTATCCCCTACTTCTAAACCGAAAGTATCGGTTTTGCCATCTATATTTAGGTAGCATTCCCCTTCAATGGCGGCAATTTGTACGGAAATTTTACGTTTAGAACCCAAAACTATGGGTCTGCTATACAAAGATTGCGCACAAATAGGGGTTATAACAATGGCTTGCATTTCCGGTGAAACCAAAGGCCCATTTGCAGATAAGGAATAACCCGATGCCCCGGTGGGAGTTGCCACCGCCACCCCATCACCATGGTAGGTAGCGGATAATTTATTATCTATAAAAACCATAATTTTAACTAAGCCCGAAAAATTATGGCGTAAAATAACCCCATCGTTTAAGCAATGAAAAGTTTTTATACAGGAGCCATCACGGGTAACATCCACCTTTAACATCATGCGTTCTTCAATGTAAAAATCCTCATTTATCAAACGTTTTAAATAGGTGTAAAGGGTGCTGCCCAAATCCAGTTCTGCCAAAAACCCCACTCTGCCCATGTTTATACCCAAAATAGGTATGCCGTAATCTGCGGCTTGCCTTGCCACGGATAGCAAAGTACCATCGCCGCCCAAAACCAAAATAGCCTCAGAATCCTTTGCCATGCCGCTGAGAAATTGGTGAAGAAAGCTGTGATCCACCACATCATAATGATGTTGGGGGCTTAATACTTCTATATTTTCATTTTTCAGCCATGCTATGATTTTCTTTTCTTCATCTGCCACACCTTGTTTTCGCAGATTGGAAAGAACGGCTATTTTCTTCATATTTTTTACCTCTATTAAATATACAAAAAAAATCCCTTGCTGTAAAGAGCAAAATGTATAAAAAATAACTTTTTTTTATAAACTTTGGCATAAAAAACGTTTTTTAACACCTTTTGGCAAAAATATGCTGTTTTATGCTTTAATCTTTCAAGGTTTAATTAATTAATTTCGTTAAATGCTGAGTTAACCAAAGGTTCAATTAATTTCGTTAAATGCTGAGTTAACCAATGGTTCAATTATGGATAAATCCAAATCCTTGGCGGATTTTTGTAACACAGCCAAATATTCTCTGTTGCCCTCAGGCCCACGAATAGGGGAATATGTAAGCTCGGTTAAAGCTAAATCCTCTTGGTAAAAAAAGTTTAGCAAATCCGTTAAAACCTCCACATGGGTTTTGGGTTCTCGCACCACGCCTTTTTTGCCAACTTTTTCTCTCCCTGCTTCAAATTGCGGCTTTATCAGCACCACAAAGGTGCCATCTTCCTTTAAAAAACCTTTTAAATGGGGTAATAATTTTTTTAAAGAGATAAATGAGGCATCTGTGGTAATAAAATCCGCCAATTCGGGAATTTGCTCTGTGGTTAAATAGCGGGCATTGGCTTTTTCCAAAACCACCACACGTTCATCACTTCTTAAGCTCCAAGCCAGTTGGCCATAGCCCACATCCACGGCATAAACCTTGGCTGCACCGTTTTGCAAGGCACAATCGGTGAACCCACCTGTGGAAGCACCAATATCCACCACTATTTTTCCTTGAAAATCCAAATTATATTCTTTAACGGCTTTAGCCAATTTTAAACCACCACGGCTTACAAAAGGCATATCCGAACCGATAATATCTATTTGGGCATCTTCCTTAATGGGGGTGCCGGGTTTCATTTGTTTTTCACCCTTTATCATCACTCGCCCTGTCATTATAGCGGTGCGAGCCTGGGCACGGGAAGGAAAAAGACTGCGTTCCATTAGAATTTGGTCAAGTCTTTTTTTCATATTTCCAATATCTCCATAGCTTTTTTGGCAATACCAGTGGCATTTAAGCCGTAATTTGCCAAAATAACATCTCTGTTCCCCTGTTTTATCGGGGTGTTCGGGTAGCCCAAGGAACTTATGTGTACATTTATATTTTCATTATTGCAAAACTCTAAAATTGAGGAGCCAAAGCCCCCCTCTTTAACATGGTCTTCAATACAGATAATTTTTTTATATTTTTTGCATAAATAACGTAGATTTATTTCATCCAAGGGTTTTACAAAACGGGGATTAAATACCCCAACTTTTATGCCTTTATTTTCTAAAATATCCCGTGCTTTTAAGGCTTCTTCCATCATAATACCCAAGGGTATCAATAAAATATCACTGCCATTTGCCACCAATTCCCCACTGCCCAAAGTAATGGGTAAATTTTCTCTTTGGCTATCCCAATTACCCACTTCTCCACGGGGATAACGCAAAACACAGGGTGTGCCCAATTCTTTGGCAAACCGCAGCATATCCCGGACTTCCTTATCTGTGGAAGGCGACATAATGGTAATATTCGGCAAGGTGCGCAATAGGGAAATATCGTAAATGCCCTGATGGGTTTCGCCATCTTCACCCACTATTCCACTGCGATCCAAGGCTATAATAACCGGTAGATTTTGCAGACAAACATCGTGAAAAACTTGGTCTATACCACGCTGTAAAAAAGATGAATAAACAGCTACCACCGGGCGGCTGCCCCCCTGTGCCAACCCTGCGGCAAAGGTAATGGCGTGTTGCTCAGCTATGCCCACATCAAAAAAGCGATTGGGGAAAATACGGGCAAATTCGCTTAAGCCTGTGCCATCGGGCATAGCTGCGGTAATGGCACAAATTCTTTGGTCTGAGCTTGCCATATCCAAAAGATGGGTGCCAAAACTTTTGCTGAAATTTAAAGTATTGTTGCTTTTTAATATTTTACCGGTGATGGAATCGAATTTTCCCACACCGTGAAAAACATCGGGGTTTGCCTCGGCATGGTAATAGCCCTTGCCCTTAATTGTGTGCACATGAATAAGCACAGGGCCGTGGAGCCCAATGGCATTTTTTAAATATTGACGCAATAACGGAATATCGTGACCATCTATGGGTCCTAAATAAGTAAAGCCAAATTCCTCAAAAATTACCCCACCATTTACCACCAAATATTTTAAGCTATCTTTAATCCGACGTAAGCCTTGAAAAACAAAGGTGCCGGGCTTGGTGCGATTGAGGATTTTCTCCAAGCTACGTTTTTTATTTACATATTTAGGTGCTGTACGCACCCTGCTTAAATAATTTGCCATAGCACCCACATTGGGCGAAATGGACATTTCGTTATCGTTTAAAATCACTATTAGGTCTTTTTTGCTGTTTCCTGCGTTATTTAATGCCTCAAAAGCCATGCCCCCGGTGAGAGCACCATCCCCAATAACCGAAACTATTTCGTAATTTTCACCTTGTAAATCCCGTGAAACAGCCATGCCCAATCCCGCAGAAATAGAGGTGCTGCTGTGACCTGTGTTAAAAGCATCATACTGGCTTTCCTCGGTTTTAGGGAAGCCACTCATGCCTTCCCACTGCCTTAAAGTGGGAAAATCATCACGGCGACCTGTAATTATTTTATAGGCGTAGCTTTGGTGTCCCACATCAAATATAATTTTATCTTTGGGGAAATTAAATTCCGCACAAAGAGCCAGAATAAGCTCCACCACACCTAAGCTGGGAGCTAAATGCCCCCCTGTGTGGGAAACAGATTCCACCATAAAGCGGCGTATTTCACCTGCCAATGATTGAAGCTCCTCATTATTCAGGTTTTTTATATCCTCAGGGCTATTAATCCCCGATAATAACGAATCCATCAATCTTCCGCCTTTTCTTTCTTCCTTTGCAATAATTGGGACCATCCTCTATAATCCAAAATAATCCCCACAATTTCCATGATTTTATTGGCTTCTTTAATTGCCACGGTTTTCATCATTGCCTTGCCACCCACAGTGAGGGCACTGGTAAACCCTGCTAAAATAGATGAAGCCAAAATTACATTAAAATCAATATGTAAAATAACCAGTAAAGCAATGGTGGTAGCTATGGCACCTGAAACAATGCCGCAAATATCCCCCACCACATCGCAGCAAACATTTGCCACCACATTGGCTTTTTTTATTAAGCTTAAAGTTTTTTTTGCCCCCGGGGCTTTTCTGGCGGCTCTGGCGTTAAATGGGGCAGCATCTGCCACCGCCACCGCCACACCTACACCATCAAACAAAACACCAATGGAAATAACAATCATCAGCACCACAAATGCCACTGCCACGGTTTTAACATTTTCCACAGTAGCAGTGGTGAGAAGACTGATTGCCACCCCCAAAAAAAAAGTTCCGAAAAACACAATTAAAAAGTGCTTCATCGTACTTTTTTTCTTATTTTTATTTTTAGTCAATTTATTTTCCTTTTATTATAAAATATAAAAAAACAGGTGACAGCTATTTAGGTAAACGCTGCGGCTTTGGTCCGGAAGGTTTTCCCATTTTCAAACCCTTTCGTCACCGAAAAGGCGGTTTCCCTTTACATGAAAATCTACAAAGCAAAAATGCTCAATAGTACCGGATTACCACTTAGTCCGCACTTTAATCCCTTAATAACCTTAACGTGTAAACGGTCTAGGAGTTTTCCTCAGCAGCTCTTTTTTTGCCTTAGACTCTTTTGCAATACCGGTTTCATAACTTAAACCTCGGTTTGGTCGAACCGAAAAGAAAAAGCATTTTTGATACTCCACCTTAACCACTCAAGCCAAGCTACACTGCACCCAGTTCACCCGGATGCAGGTTCTTCCCAAGCCGTAGTTCCCTTTCCGACCAAAGAAAGTTTCCCACAGTTTTGGGTCTCCACGAAAACAGGGCGTCACCATCATGCCATTGATGGCTACCCTATAATCTTAACCTCCAGCATCAGCCCCAAACTGGGCGTAAGAAGCCAACACCAAAGACTTCATCGATGTGCTCTTAACGGATTTTTAGGCCCGCCCTCAGACAAAATTTTGCTGACTAGAATACCGCATCACCTGTTTATTTAATTATATAAAATTTCCTTCAACTTTGCAATACCATCACAGGACTTCTTTAGACCTTCCTTGTCAACAGTTGGGTTGCGTATTTTTGAAATGCGGCTGTATCTTTGGAAATCGAGGAAATGCTCTCATTTGCTTTATTTATCACTTTTTTTGCCTCAGATTTAGCTACATCTATCCCCAATAAGCTTACATAAGTATTTTTATGGCTGGCTTCATCTGAGCCTATGGGCTTGCCTAAATCTTCAAAAGTGCCTTCCTCATCTAAAATATCATCGGTTATTTGGAAGCCCAAGCCTAAATTTCTGCCAAATTCTTCCCATTTACCAATTTCTTCTTCATCTGCACCGCCTAAAATTGCACCACAAACCAAAGATAAGGCTATTAATGCCCCGGTTTTATGAAAATGAATTTCCTTAAGTTTATCCACGGGAATTCTCTTATTTTCTGCTAAAATATCCAAGCTTTGTCCATAAATCATGCCACGGGCACCGGCATAACTCCCTGCTTTGGCAATGGCTCGCAGAAGATTTTCCGGGTTTTCGCAATGACAATTTGCCATTTGCCTAAAGGACTCGGTTAAAAGCCCATCCCCTGCTAAAATAGCCATAGCTTCACCGTAGATGCGGTGATTTGTGGGTTTGCCACGGCGAAAATCGTCGTTATCCATGGCGGGTAAATCATCGTGAATTAAAGAATAAGTATGTATCATTTCCAAACCTAAGCCAAAGCCCAAAAACTTTTGCCAATCATCACGGTAAAGTGCCAAAACCCCTAAAAACAACACGGGTCTTAAACGTTTACCCCCTGCTAAAAGACTATATGCCATGGCTTCACGCACCAAAGTTGTTTGATTTTCGCAAAATTTTTCCAAGGCTTTTTCAAATATAAGTTTTTTATCTTCAAAATAATCCATATTTTCTCCCATTTCAATTTACGTTAAAGGAACTTGAAATTTATTTTAAATTTACCTTAGAGTTGTTGGGAATTTTTGTAAAGATGCCTATATAACTACGTTGGAGTTGTTGGAAGCTGCCTAAAATCTACGTTAGATTTGTTGGAAAGCTGCCTAAAACAGCACTAAAAACACTGTGTGAGTTTTCGGTAAAGATACCTATAAATATGCGTTAGATTTGTTGGAAAGCTACCTAAAATCTACGTTAGATTTGTTGGGAAGCTACCTATAAATATACGTTAGATTTGTTGGAAAGCTGCCATTTAATCTACGCTAAAATTATTGAAATTCGTCTAAATTTTACTTTAAAGCTATTTTAAGCTGCCTAAAAATGCGGTTAAAAAAGGGAATCTTCTTCATCCATGGGTGGTTCTTGGGGCAAAGGCACAGATTCGTTTTCACTTTGGATTTCCACTTCAAATTGAGATTTTACTTTGGGTTTTGGGGTGGGCTTTGCTTTGGGTTTTGGCTCCTCAATGGCTTTTTTGGAGAGAATTTCAATCTTCGCCTCAGCTTCACCTAATTTTTCTTCACAGCAACGCAATAAGCCGATGCCTGTTTCAAATTTGCCCAAAAGTTCATCTAAGCCCAAATCGCCGTTTTCCATGGATTTTACCGTGGCTTCCAGCTCTTTCATGGCTGCTTCAAATGTTAAATCATTATTTTTCGTCATAAATAATACCTTCTTTTCCATCTAATACACGGCACAATAAATGGCCTTTTTCTAATTGCACTTGGACTTCTTCACCAATTTTTACATCTTTTTGGTCGTGCAACGGCTTTTTTTCTTTTAAGCACAGGCTGTAACCACGCTCTAAAGTGTTTAAGGGGCTTAAAACTGCTAATTTTTCTTTTAAAATTTGATATTGGGTAATTTTTTTCTGCAAGCCATCATTAAAAAGAGCGTGGATTTTTTGCTCCGCCATATCTACCCTTTGGATTTGGCTTTGAAAGAGTTTTTCCGGCTGGGTAAAAACGTGGCTTTCTTGGAGCTTTTTTAGTCTATCACTTCGAGATTTCAACCCCAAGTGCAGCCTTTGAACCATGGCACTTTTTTGCATGGCTAAACGTGTTTCCAAATCACTTAAAGAAGGTACCGCAATTTCTGCGGCTTGGGATGGGGTTGCACCTCGTCTATCTGCCACCAAATCCGCAATGGTGGTATCGGTTTCATGACCCACAGCGGAAATTATGGGTAAATTTGAGTTAAAAATTGCCCTTGCCACAACTTCGGTATTAAATGCCCAAAGGTCCTCAATGGAGCCGCCGCCTCTGCCCACAATAAGCAAATCCACATTTTTTTCACGATTAAAATAATTTATGCCTGCTACGATTTCACCCATGGCAGCATCGCCTTGAACTGCGGCTGGATAAAGTGTTAAGGCGATGGCGGGAAATCTTGCAGTTGCCACATTTTGAATATCGTGCCACACCGCACCGGTGGGTGAAGTAACCACGCCGATACGAGGTGAAAACAGAGGTATATTTTTTTTATATGCTAAATCAAACAATCCTTCTTGATTTAATTTCTTTTTTAGCTGTTCAAAAGCCAAATAGAGATCCCCCAACCCGGAAACCTCCATGGAAGTGGCAATTATTTGGTATTGACCATCACGCTCGTAAACGGAAATAGAGCCTTTAACGATGACTTTTTGTCCGTTTTCAGGGCGAAATTTCAGCTTTGCCACGCTGGTTTTAAACATTACCGCTTTTAAAAAAGATGTTTCATCTTTCAGCCCAAAATACATATGACCCGATGAATATATTTTGCAGTTGGAAATTTCTCCTTCTACCAAAATATTTTTTAAATTATCATCCTCATTAAAACGACGTTTTATATAATAATTAAGTTGACTTACCGTTACTATTTTACGTTCTGCCATAATTTTTTCCTTTGTTATTTTTTTGCCATATATCGAGCCAGAGCCAATCTCCCCACACCTACGGCATTATCCGTGGCAAATTTTGGCGGTGTGAAAAACAAATTGCAGTGGCTTATTTTTTCAATTAAATAAGTTTTTACATATTGATTGGCAGTTACGCCACCCACCATTAATGCGGTTTCGGCATTTGTTTTTTCCGTGGCGTAGGTTAAGGATTTTTTAAAGGTTCTCCCCAGTGTTTCCTCAACGCAACGGGCTGCCACTTCCGCTGTTATGCCTTTTTTTAACATAGATTCAATGGCGGTTTCCTGACCTGAAAAGCTAAATTCACCATTTTGGCAATAGGTGGGTAATTTAGGAATTTCACCTGTGGCTTTAGCTGCCAATTTTTCCAGTTCCTTACCTGTGGGGAATTTTAAGCCCAGTTTTACCCCTATTCTATCCACAAATTGCCCTGCATGAAGGTCGTTTGTGGCAGCTATCAAGGTAAATTCATATTCACCTTCCTTAATTTTTACCGCTTGGTGAATTTCTGATGTGCCACCGGAAAAATGACACATTAAAAACTTTTCCCCAATAGCGGGGCAAAAATCCACAGTGCCCAAACCTGCCGCCATGTGCCCTTCCTGGTGAGAAACACGAAAAAGCGGAACTTTGAGAGCCGCTGCCAAATTTCTGGCGGCATTTTCCCCACCTAAAAACACAGGCATATAGGAGTTTTCCAAGGGTCTGGGTTGGGTGCTTACCCCTATGGCTTTAATTTTTCCGAAATCAAAATCTGCGGCTAAGGATTCTATTAATGTAGGAATATTTCTTATATGCTGAAAAAGAGCCTCGGACTGAGCTAAACCCCGCTGACCCAAGGGTACGTCCAAAACTCTCCTTTTATCTGCCAATAAATCACCCTCTGTGGTAACCAGTGCCACAGAAGTTGTATAACAGCTTGTATCCAATGAAAGTATCATTTTTAATTTACCTTTTAAAAGCCTTTATTCAATGCCAAGGTTTTTTAGGACTTTAATTTTTAAATAATTTAAACTTAGTTTTAATTTTCTGCGGATTTAATTGCAGCTTGGGGCTTTACATCGGTGTTTTGGCATTATCCGAAGTAATATCTGTGGTAGATTTGGATGTAGATTCAGTAGCAGCTTCGGAAGCAACTTCGGGAGTAACTTCAGAAGCAGCTTCGGGAGTAACTTCAGAAGCAGCTTCGGG
>JAVXOZ010000005.1:21599-100096 GCA_036644995.1 Clostridiales bacterium
TCTTTGGCTTCTTTACGGGCTGCTTCTTCTGCGGCGATAAAGGCTGCATTTTCCTTTAACATACGTGCGGTTTTTTCCGCATTGATACGGGCTTCTTCTGCGGCTTTAAGTTTTTTTGCTGCCATTTCTTCCACGCTGGAAGCCACAGTTTTAACCTTGGTACCATTATCACTGACAATGGAAATTATTTTTGGTTTTGCGGGTTCGGGAATTTCATCTGCACCATCAGAACCAAGTCCCAATTTTTCCACAGGTGTGGGTTCGGCTAAAATTTCAACTTTTTCCACAGGTGGTAAAACCTTAAAAAATTCGGATTTTGATTCAGTTTTGGCGTTATCCAAAATAGCGTTTACAAAGCCATAGGCATCTTCATCGCCATATACTTTAGCAAGCTCCACCCCTTCATCCATGGCTACTTCATAAGGTACATCATCTAAAAACCAAATTTCGTAAAGTGCCATACGCAGAATATTTTTTTCCACAGGATTCATTCTTTGCAACGACCAACCACGAGCGTGGCGTATGATAAAATCGTCCAGGCGATTTTTCTCTTTTTCCACACCCAACACCACTTTTTCGATATAGGGATAGTCCTTTTGGGTTATCATTTCATCAACCAACGCTTCCAGCATTGTTTCTTTGGCTATTTCAAAATCATTTTTACCAACATCCATTTGAAAAATCATACGGAAGGCGGTTTCTCTTGCTTGGTGTCTGCTCACAGTTGTTTTTCTCCCTTGTTGTCCTCGGTGGGGACAATAAATTCTTTGGTTTTTGCCTCTGTTCTATAAGTAGCAGCATCTTTTTCACCTGCTGCCTTTATCACCAAAACCTCCACGGATTTCACCGGTAAGGAGGTGCTGGCTTCTATTAAAGTTTTAATATCGTCCTGTAATTGTTCGGTAACAGCGGTTATTTTATCATCATATGAAACGCTGATACGCACACGCAAACATAAACCTTGGTGGCTGTTTTTTATTTTAGTATTAACGGTAACCACGCCGGGTACTGCCATGGCAGTGGTTTTTGCCATATTTTCAATGGTATTTAAAGTTACATAAACAGCATTTGCTTTTTGAGTGCCGGGAACTTTTACGGATTTTGGCGGCTTAATACAAAGAATAGCTAAAATGATAACCATTCCCAAAATGAAAACCAAACCACCCACCAAAAGGGTAAGGGGGTCTTTAACGCCATTCCTTAACATATCCGAAAGAAATTCCGCAACATAGGTAAAGCCCAAACCATCGGTGAAGATTAAAATACCGCTTATCACCAAAATGCAACCAAAAATAAAGCTGAAAAATTTATTGAATACAGACATTTATTTTCTCCTATGTCTTTATTTTTCCGTGGGTTCTGTGGGTTCAACCACGGTTTCTGCAACTTCTTCTTGGGGTTCTTCAGGCTGGGGGAAAACAATACCGTTTACCAAAATGTTTACTTCTGTAACTGAAAGACCGGTCATAGATTCCACTGCGTTTTTAACGGTAACCTGGGCTTCCTTGCAAACATCGGGTATTTTAACCCCAAAATCTACCAAAATGCTTAAACTAATTGCCACATTTGCTTCGGCAATTTCCACTTTTATACCTTTGCTAAAATTTTTAACACCCAATTTTTCAACTAATTCACCGGCAATAGAACCGGTCATACCTGCAATACCGTTAACTTCACTGGCTGCTTTTGAAGCTATTACAGATACTACATCATCAGCAATTTTCACCGTGGTTATGGTTTCTTTGGGTTCGTTATTTTCCACTGTTTCATTTTCAATTATTTCTGCCATAATATTTATCCTCCACAATTATAATATTGGTAATTTACAATATATTATAACAGGTATATCTCAAAATAACAATTCCCCAATATGAGTTTTTTAAGACAAAATAACATATATTTATGTAAAATCAAAATAAGCCTGAAAAAATAACCACACACAGGTAAATCTCCACTAAAATAACACTTAAATTTATGTTTACCTTAAATATTTACAAAATACTTTGATATCGCATACTTTGATATCACCCATTGGGGGAACCAACAGGAAAAACAGAAAGCTTATCCGCCGTTACCCCACAGTATACCCGAATAAAATCAGATAATTCATTGATTTGTGCTTCATCCAAGGTTTCACTTTTTATAATTAAAAGGGAAAGTGGCTCCTCCAAGCTAAATATCACGTCCGTATAATTTCTGCCTTTTAAAATAATTTCCACCTTATCTTCAATGGAATTTTTTAAATACAGTGTTTCTAAATTGCTCAATGCCACTTTTTTATCCTCGGCGGTGAGGGAATCATCGGCTAAAAACTTTTGATAAAGCTCCTCCTTTTCGCTACGAATACCCTGACGCTTACTGCGATAATCCGCAAAAAAATCTTTTTCCTCAATGGCAACTGCGGATATATTGGGGTTTACAGCAGCACTTTCCTCAATATTATCCGTGGTTACCGCTGCTGTTTTATCATCACCCAAAGGAAAACACATAAAAGCAAAAGCTAAACCAATAAGCACAAACAAGCACTTAAACAAAGGGTGCCACTGTGGGATTGCTAAAATTTTCATATCATACCTCCATGGGGCAAATTTCCACTCTGTTGGCACCTAAATCTAAAAATGTACTCACAGCATTTAAAATTTTTTCTTTTATTGCGGGATTATGCGCCCCTTCTGCCACCACTAAAACACCTTTTATTTTAGGGCTTTCTTCACTTATCACCACCGGTGTTTCCTCACCATTTAGCAGCACCATTTCTTTATGAGTGGTTTTTTCCGTGGTTAAATCCCCTTCTTTTCCCGATGTACGTGAGCTTTCTTCCTGATTATAGCCGTACTCCTTAACCCCTGCTCCATCATATTCCAAAGCACAGGAAACCCTGCCCACACCTTTTATTTGGCTTAAAACCCCTGCCAATTCCGCTGCGGTATCATCTGTTATTGCGGATGTGGGGGTGGCGGTGGTTTTGGGGATTAGTTCCTCCTCTTTATCAAAGCCTTCCAATATAATAAGAACAATTACCGCTGCTGCTGCCAAAACCAAAAGATAGGTTATTTTCTTTTTATCGTTTTGGGTTAAATTCAAATTTTTTAGTAAATTCATTTAAAAACCACCTCTGTTTTATTTTTTTTAACACCGTATTCCATGGCTATAAATTCTTTTATTTTATCCGCAAAAACACGCTCTTTTCCCTGTGTAATGCCGCTTACCTCAATTTTTACACCTTCAATATCAGCAGTATTCATAGCAACATTTGTTGTAAATTTAACGTTTTCATAAATTGCCCCCAAACGCACCTCTATTTCATGATTTAAAGAGGCAGCGGCTTTATCTAAAATTGCATTTTCTTCTAACTCCACCTGCTCCCAACTGCGGTTATCGCTTAATTTGGTAAAATCTTGGTTGGCTAAATCCGTATCGGTAAATAAAGTGATAACGGGATTTAATAAAATTGCTAAAAAATACAAACCGAACACCAGCTTAACCCCATAATTGGTATTGTTTTTGGGTAAAAAAATATCTAAAAAACCTGCTAAAACCGCCACAATGGCAATATCACCAATCACCGCTTTTAATCCATCCATACACACCTACCTAAACATTACAGTGAGGTTGCCCAAGCCTACCAAAATAAATACAAAAAAGAAAAACAGCAGCCCTGTGCCTATTACCAAGGCAAATACCACGGTTAAAACCCCTGCGAAATTTTGCACTATAATGCCAAATTCCTTGGCACCCAAAGGCTCCAACATAGCACCAACTCCCCGAAAAAGTAAAGACATAATTAATATTTTTACTGCGGGTAAAATAATGGCAATGGCAACGGCTATTACCCCAAAAATCCCCATGGTATTTTTCATCAACAGTGAAGCACCCAAAAGGGAATCCAAGGCATCGGAAACATGGCGGCCCACAATGGGTATAAAATTACCTGCTGCCAGTTTCATGGTTTTTAAAGCTACCCCATCAATGGCACCTGCCCCTAAGCTCATAAGAGATAAAACACCTGTAAAAACCGTTAGTAAAAAAGTTAAGCCCATTAAAATTATATCTTTAATTAACTTTTGTAATTGAGAAAAACTGTATTTGGGAGATAATTGCCCCACAATTACCAAAGCCGCCAAAATCACCGTTAAGGGCAAAAAGAAACGCTCCATAATGCCTAAAAACAACGTTATCATCATAAGCAAAGCAGGCTCCACCACTGCTAAAGAGGTAACACTGCCCAGTGATGCCAAAAACCCCAGTAAGAGAGGGATTAAGCCATATAAAAAATCCGATGCTTGGGATATGGTATCCATAGCCAAATTAAGTGCTTGACCAAAACAACGGGTGGCAATAAGGGTAAAACTTAGCAAAATAACCCAATGCCCCATGGCGGATATGCCATTATCCTCATTGCTCATGGCGGCAAAAACCCCTGCTAAAATCCCTAAGAATAGGACTTGTACCAAAAGCTTGGCAAAAATGCTCAGTTCTTTAATAAAATAACCCCATAAAAAATGTGGCACACCTGCTAAGGAAAAAGTTTTTTCCTCTTTGAATTTTTCATAAAGTGATTTTAAGGAAAAGTTTTCATATTCTTGGTTGAGTGAATTATCTAAATTTTCAATGGCAGCGTTAAAATCACCATCCTCCCAAGGCTCTGTGGTTGGGTTTTGGCTTGGATTTTGGCTTTGAGGGAGATTGAAATTTGGATTTTGTGGGGATTCATTTGAGCTTAGGTTTGAAGTTGAGATTGGGTTTATTTGGGATTCACTTAAGCTTATATCTTTATTATAAATTTGCTTTGTACCCATATTTTTCGCCGACACCGTTGGCTCTGCTTGCTCAGTTGGCTCCGCTTGCTCAGTTGACTCTGCTTGTTCAATAGTTTCGGCAAAAACCCCTGGGGAGAAAACTAAAAAACAGACCATAAAAACCATTAATATTATCAGCATTTGCCATAGAGCCGAACCTCTGCGGATACCTTGACCTTGACCTTGACTTTGGCTTTGACTTTGGCTTTGACTCAAGCTGTGGCTGTGTTTTTTGTTTTGTCTGAAAATTTTACTTTGTTCCTTAGATTTTTTTTGCTCTTGTCTGAAAATTTTCCTTTGCTCCTTGGATTTGTTTTGTCTGAAACTTTTGGTTTTTATTCTGTTTTGCATTTTATCCCTCATTTCAAAAGCTCCAAAACCGTTTGCAAAATGGCTTTTAACAAAGGCAAAGCCAATAGCATAATAATAATTTTTACACCCAATTCCACCTTTTTGGCTATGCCGCTTTCACCTGCATCTTTACATAATTCTTGGGCAAATTCTCCTATATAGGAAACTGCCACCACCTTTAAAATCAAAGGCACATAATCCATTTTCAACCCTGTGGATTGTGCCACACCGCTTATTTCCCCAAAAACTTGGGCAATGGATGGAATAATTTTTAACAATATTCCCACCCCTGCCACCAAGGAAACAAGCACCGCCAAAATAGGCATTTGACTGCTTTTTAAAAACAAAGCCAAAAAAGAAGCCACCAAGCCCAAGGCTATGATAAAAAAAAGCACTTCCATTAAAACGGCTCCTAACTTTTAAAAATAATAAAATACCGATTTCACTTCCACAAACAGCTCCAAAACCACAGGCACCACCTTAATTAAACCAATGGTTATGCCCAAAACCAAGGTTAAATAAGCGTATTCATCTCTGCCTGCCTGCTTTAAAAGCAAATGAATAACCGTAACGCTAAACCCCAAAGCCGCTAAAAACAGCAGCAGTTTTAATTCTGTCATTTTCCCACCTCAGTATTATATTTTTTAATTTAGATATTTCAAAACAGTAGTTTTTCGAAATTTTATAGTGGTTTTCCCGAAATTTTATAGTAGTTTTTCCGAATCTTCATAGTGGTTTTTTCCGAAACTTTATAGTGGTTTTTACCGAAACTTTTGGCTGTAAATTTAATTTAAAATGGCACACTTTTTCGCTGAAATTATTAAATCGTGCATCTAAAAAAAACATTTTCAGCTTTAAATTAAAAGCAGAGCAAAAACCAAACCCACCATCCAGCCGCCAAAACCTGTTAATCGCTGCCATTTTTTTTCTTTTTCCTCAGCTATTGCCAAGGATTTTGCCATGGCTGCCAGTGAAGATTTAATGGATTGGCTTTGGCGTTCCTTATCCGTTAACCCCAAATTACAGCCAAATTTTTCCATAGTTTCTAAATCCTGCCGGGAACAGGAAAGTCTTTTTTTATTTACCTCTAAAATTTGGGAAAAAGTGCTCTCCCCATCGTCATAAATATTTTCTTTGAGGCTTAGGCTTACTTCCTTAAAAATATCTGCCACCACACCGTTAAGACGTTGGGAAACACTAAAAAAACACTGCCACAAAGGTTTTTGGGCAAAGCTTATTTCGCTTTCCAAAACCTCAAATCCATAGGAAAATTGAGCTAATTCTCGGCTTCTTTTTCCCAAGGCACAGCTTAAAATCAAGCCACTCAGTCCCAAGGAAACCACTAAAAATACCAATGCCATAATTTTCACAACCTCACCCCTTTATGATCAAAAATACCTTCAATATGCCCAACCTGTCCACGATTGGATAGCTGTACTAAGCGTTTAAACACCCCTAATTTCAGTAAATTTTCCACCATGGGGCGGTAAAATATATCTTCCAAATTACGGGCGTGGGCAGTTAACAGCAGGGAAACACCGGAATTTACCACCTCTAAAATTGCTTTTTCATCTTCTTTATCACCTATTTCATCGGTAACAATAATATCCGGGCTTAAAGCTCGCACCGCCATCAGCATACCTTGGGATTTGGGTGCACCATCTAAAATATCCGTACAGGAACCCACGTCCAAACGTGGTTGTCCCCAAAAACAGCCGGCAATTTCCGAACGCTGGTCTATAAGTGTGATATTTCTGGATTTTTTCAAATTTTCACCATCCGAAAGCAATCTGGTTAAATCTCTTAACAAAGTTGTTTTACCACAGCAAGGCGGTGAAAATATTAAAGTATTTTGAAAAATCCCATTATCTTCCAAATAGGGCAAAAGAATTTTGCCGCACCCCTTAATTTCCTTGGCAATGCGAAAATTTAAAGAAGAAATATCACGTATTGTTGCCACTTTGCCATTATCCAACAGCACCCTGCCACCAATACCCACTCTGTGACCACCGGGTAAGGGTATATACCCACGGCGAAACTCCTCAGCCAAGGCATATACCGAGCCTTGGGTAATGCGGTGTACAGCGGTTTTTAAATCTCCCTCACTACAAATAAAAACACCACCCAAGGGGTTTTTCAGCTCAAAACCCATGCCGCCGCTGCCAAGGAAAATAGGGCGACAAATCCGCAAACGAATTTCCTCTAAACTATTTTTAATATCCATAGGTAAATTTTCTATGGCTGTGGCTATTTTTGGGGGTAAATACGGTAAAATGCCACTATAACCTTGGGTTTGTCCTGTAATATTTATTTGATTTTCCATTTTTAATCACCTTCTTTTTTAAGATTATGTTCCAATAAAATACCTTAGAACAAAAAAAATCATTGACCTATTGCAAAAAAAGTATTATCCTTAGAACATATAGTAGGAAAATTAGGCTAATTAGGATAAAAAGGAGGTGTCATTTTGCTTGCCGTTAAAGCAACCGATTTAACCAAAAAATATGGTAGGTATTATGGTATCGATAATGTCAATATCTCGGTGGAAACAGGAGATGTATTTGGCATAGTTGGTCCAAAAGGTGCAGGTAAAACCACACTTTTAAGATTGTTAATGAACTACATATTTCCCTCTGCGGGTTCAGGTAGCATCTATGGAAACGATATTGTAGCCAATGCCGCCATAATTAAGGAAACCACAGGTTATGTCCCCACTGAGGTTACTTGCTACCCTCAGATGAAAGCAGGGAAATACATTAAAACTGCCATGAAAATGCACGGAGTAAGAAATAATGCGGCTATGGTGAAACTCATAGACAAATTTGACGTACCCCGTAACCAAACATTTGAAGTTATGGACAGGGTGGATGCCAAAACCACAGGTATTGTGGCAGCACTTGCCATTAAACCCAAGGTTTTACTTTTAGATGAACCCACCAAAGGCTTGGATAGTTCATACAGATCTATTCTTTTTGATTTATTGATAGAAGAACACGAAAAAGGCACTACCATAGTGATAACCGCAGAAACCATAGAGGATCTGGCGGGATTTTGTAACCGCATTGCCATTTTAGAAGAAGGCTCCGTGGTTGAAATAAAAGAGTATGATGGTAATGTTTATGTGGACGAAACCGCAGTAACAGACTTTACAGATGAATTTTCAGATTATGAAGAAATAGAAGAAACAGAAGAAAATAACCCATTGGAAGATACTATCCCCCTAAATATTGAGGAAACCCCAGTGCTTTCCTCTGATTTAGATGCGGATAAATCAGATGCTCAAAATAATGATGTTAACGGTGTTGATTTAGGGGTTGCCCCCATAAGTTCACCAACGGAAACCGAGGCTTTAAACAAGGTGACTATGGCAGCGGCGGCTGTGGAAAATTTACCCGTTAAAGAAGAACCTAAATATGTGGAAGCCTCCATTGAAGATTTTTTGGCGGAACCCGAAATAATTGAAGAAAAGCCAACTGAAGATTTTTTGGTTGAAACTGAAATAATAACGGAAAATCCAAGTGAAAAATCAGCTGAAAACAATGGGGAAATAGCAGCTCCCACCGAACCCATTACCGAAGAAAAACCAAGCTTATTAAACACAGATTTAAACGAAGAATTAAATACGGATATACCACAAGATGAAAACTCCCCAACCATGGCCACTGAGGAATTTTCAGCAGAAAATAAAGAAACCCCAAAACCCACCACAGAAGTTAAAGAAACAGCTGATACTGCCAATGAACCTGTGGCAAATAATTCGGAAACAGTGAAGAATAATACTAAATTAGCCGATAATAAACCTCAAAGCGGTTCAATTAATGCTAAAATAAAACCCGAAATTACTGAAGCTGAAACCATTGCCCAATCCATAAAAGACGTAGCAGTAAAAAATCCCGATGAAATAAACGGCGTAAAATATCAAGATTTAATTGATACCAAAGCTCCAAAATCTTTTACCGCAAAAATTAAAAAACCCGAAAAACAAGTGTTTGAAGATATGGGCATGGCGGTAATGAGCGAAGAAAAAGGTAAAATAAAACTGGCTTTTGCCGGCAATCTCCAAGAATTGCAAAACAAATTAAGCCAGTTGGGTATTACAGATTTAGCCACCCAAGATGCACTCCTTGCCCAAGCTTTGGGCATAAAAAATGAAAAAGATGAACCTTGTGCAACAACGGAAAATGTTGATTCATCGGCAAATACCCTTGGGGATGAAAATGCGGTTAAAACAGAAAATGCGGTTCAAGAAGAAAATTCCGTTCAAGAAAATAATTCCGAAAATTCCGAAAAAATTGATTCTGAACCCGTGGTTAAAACCGATGATATTTCAGAAATTAAAAAATCCGAAATATCTCAATCAAAAAATAATGGGGGTGAAAACTAATGCACATTTTTAATTTAGCTTTTCGCCGCAACATGGGCAGCATGGTTATTTGGACCATTATTTTAGGTGGTCTTTTAGCCATTGCCATGTTCCTTTTCCCCACCATGGGACCGGAAACTTTAACCGCAACCATTAGCGGCATAACATCTTCCATGCCCCAAATAGCAGTGGAAATATTGGGTTTGGGTTCAATGAAAATATTGGCTACTTTGGTTGGATATTTTGCATTTGCTTTTCAATTTGTAATTTTACTTTCCATGATATTCGGAGCTATACTCGGTGCTCGCAGTTTAACCACTGAAGAAGGCTGCGGTGCTACTGAATATATTTACGCCCAACCAATCACCAGAAAAACTGTGGCTTGTCAAAAATTATCCGCAGCAATTCTCACTTATTTTATATATAGCTTATTAATTTCCGCTATTGCGTTGATTATGGCATTTGTTTTCCGCACGGCCCCGATGATGGAAATTGTTTTGGATATGTACCCTGCACTATTAGGGCTTTTCTTTTGCGGACTTATCTATATTGCCATTGGTTTTTTCTTCTCATCATTTTTACGCAGCAACGGCGAAACCATACCCATTATGATAGCGGTGGTTTTAATAACTTATATTTTAGGTTTAATGGGCAATATAGTTAGCCGAGTGAGTTTTCTTGTTTACACCTCCCCCATTCAATTTGCCAACCCCATTATGTTAGTGCAATCGGGAATAAATTGGATTCAATGGGGTATTGGTGCTGTGGTAATAATCCTTGCCATCATTGCAGGATTGGCTATTTACAAAAGGAAAGATTTTCGCAGTTAAGCTTTTGCTTTTAAATTAAACCACCTATTAAAGCACCTTTGAAATTGAATTTATGGGTTTAAACTATTTATGGATTTAAACCACTAACGAGTTTAAATGAAACTTTAATTTAAAAAAATATAAATAAAATCCCAACTTTTATGCCGCTTGTGCAACATAGAAGTCGGGATTTTTTATTTTTTTATTAATGGGGTTTAGGTAAAATAGGAGCAATAAATCTTAGTTTTCTTTGGCGTGTTCTGCACAACCGCATGAACAAGTTTCTTCTTCATCATCATCGTCATCACTGTAAACAATTTCGCCCATGGCAAATTCGTCATCGTCATCATCTTCACAGCAATCGCAATCAAAATCGCAATCATCGATAAATACGAATTCTTCCAAATCGCCGAGATCTTCATCTAATTCTTCGACGAAATCTTCTAATTCTTCAATGTCTTCTTTCACTTCGCTACATTCTTCAGCCATTTCTTCCAAAACATCTAAAATGGCGAAAATTGCACGTCCCTCTTTGGTTTCCTTATCAAGGTCTAATCCCTCAACAAAACCTTCAAGATAAGCTACTTTTTCGTTCATGCTCATAATAAGCTCCTTTCGTGTTTAACTCATTAATAGGTTAAACTCAATCTTTTGCTCTTTCAATGTATTCACCGGTTTTGGTGTTAATACGCAGTCTATCCCCTTCATTAATGAAGAAGGGAACATTAACCTTGGCACCTGTTTCCAAAATAGCGGGTTTAGAACCGCCGGAAGCAGTATCACCTTTGATGCCGGGTTCGGTTTCCGCAACAACTAATGTTACCTGACCGGGCAAATCGATACCCATGATATCGCCTTTGTAAAATAAGATGGAGCAGTCCATATTTTCAATTAAGAAATTTTTGCCGCTGCCCAGTTGCTCATCATTTACGGGAATTTGTTCATAGGTTTCATTATCCATGAAAATGTATTCTTCGCCGTCTTTATAAAGATATTGCATATTGCGACGATCCAGATGAGCCTTGGGCACTTTTTCACCTGCATCAAAAGTTTTTTCCACTGTGGAACCTGTACGCACATTTTTCATTTTGGTGCGAACAAAGGCAGCACCTTTTCCGGGTTTTACGTGCTGAAATTCCAGCACCTGAAAAGCATCGCCATCCATTTCAATGGTTACACCCGGTCTAAAATCATTGGAAGAAATCATAGTTCTTACCCTCCTAAGTATACGTTAAAATATTTAAAAATAATTATTCATTATTAAATGAGCAAAATAAAACATAAAAACACTGTATAAAAAATACTTATATTGCATTTTTATTAAAATAATTAATATCAACACTTTTGTAGATTTACAGGTTTTTTGCGATTCCGTTATGTTTTTCGTTAATATCGGATAATTGCCTTCAATCATCGGTATTTTGAAACTACCTTAAAAGCACCTTGTAAACCACTTCAGTGCAAACTTAAAATTACCTTAATCCAACCTTGTAAATCACGTCTGTGCAAACAACTACCTTAATCGCACCTTGTAAATCACTTTGTGCCAACTTAAACTACCTTAATAGCACCTTATAAATCACTTTGTGCCAACTAAAACTACCTTAATAGCACCTTATAAATCACTTTGTGCCAACTAAAACTACCTTAGTAGCACCTTGTAAATCACCTTTGTGCCAACTTAAATTATCTACATAATAAATTAATTTCTTATATCAAAGCACAATTAAATCCTTGGGTGAGGCTGTCATGGTAAAGGCACCACTTGGGGTCATCCGCACCATATCCTCTATTCTTACCCCCCCTGCTTGGGGAATATATATACCAGGCTCCAAGGTAAATACCATATTGGGCTTAAAAACCATATCATTTTTTTTATTCACAGTGGGTAATTCGTGGATTTCCAACCCTACCCCGTGGCCTAAGCTGTGTCCAAAATAATGTTCCAGCTCAAATTCCGCAAAATAATCCCTGGTGGCTTTTTCCGCATTGCTGATTTTAAGCCCGGGAAAAGCTTTGGCATATGCCCTTGCTTGACCTTCCTTTACCACATGGTAAAGCTGGCGCATTTCAGGTTCGGGTTCACCAAGAAAAACCGTACGTGTCATATCTGAGCAATAATTTTCATAAATACAACCATAATCCATAAGCAAAGGCTCATGGGCTAAAATTTTATTATTTCCTGCCACCCCATGGGGCAAAGCCGAACGTGGACCGCTTGCCACGATAAAATCAAAAGATGGTGCTGTAGCTCCTTGGGAACGCATAAAAAAGTCCAATTCGTTGCTGATTTCTATTTCCAATACCCCTTCTTTAATAAAGGGTAAAATATGGCGAAAGGCATCATCAGCAATATCCACGGCTTTTTGTAAAATTTCTAATTCTTCAGGTTCTTTAATCATGCGCAAAGCGGCAATTTCCTGTGATTTGGGCAGTAATTCCCCATTGAGGGGTAATTCCGCCTTTAATGCTTCAAAAGTTGCCACGGTGAGGAAATTTTCCTCAAAACCTATAACTTTTTCACCCTGTAATAAGGGTTTAATAAGCCAAGGACTGGGGGATAAAACAACATTCCAGTTTGGGCATTGTTCTTTTGCCTGTTCTTCATAGCGAGAATCCACTAAAATGTAGGCATTTTTTTCCGTAAGCCAAATTCCTGCCAAGGTACCACTAAAGCCCGATAAATACAAAATATTTTCGGGTTGATGGATAAAAACACCATCTAAGTTGTTTTCTGCTATTAAATTTCTAATTTTTTCCAATTGTTTCACAGCAAATATACCTCTTATTGTATTTTAACATATAATGTTAAGTTTTTCCACTACATTATTATGTTTTTCCACTGATTTTCATAGAACTAATTTTCAAAGGTGGTGCACCCCTATAACCGTAAAATTTTATTTCATCACCCACAGCTTCCACATCCCGTAAAAGCTGAAAAACATTGCCTGCCACCATATTCCCACTAATGGCAGTTGCCATTTCACCATTGGTGATGAGGTTACCTCGCACACCCAAGGAAAAATCGCCGCTTATGGGGTTTGCCATGTGTAAACCCATTAAATCACGGATATAAATACCACTTTTTATTCCTTTAACCATGGATTGCAATGTATCTTTGCCACTTTTTATGTAATAATTTGTAAACCCTGTGGTGGGTAAAGATTTTGCAGAATTAGCAAAGCCATTGCCTGTGGGTTTAACATCGGCTTTTGCCGCCGCCACGGTATCGTATAAAAAGCTTTTAACCTTGCCGTGGTCTATTAAAATATTTTTACCGCAGGGTGTTCCTTGGTCGTCAAAGGAATTAGAGGCAATGCCCCAAGGCAAAAGAGGGTTATCACACAAGGTTAAATCCCTATGAGTGATAATTTCACCAATTTTTTCTGCTAATTTTGATTGCCCTTTACGGATATTATCTCCCAAAAAGCTCGGTAATATGATACCTAAAAAATCCACTACGGCATCGCCATCAATAATAACAGGATATTCACCGGTTTTAACGGTAATGGCATTTAATTTATTAACCGCATTAAACCCTGCATTTGCACCGATTTTATCCGCATCCAACTGGGAAAATAAGCGTTTTGCCATGGCATCGCCACCTGTTTCCGTTTCCGTGGCTGTTTGGCTAATTGCCACCACAGAGCCGGTTACATAATTTGCATTAAAGGTCAAATCCAGTCCCAAGGTATTTTTTATAATGGTAGTGACCTTTGCCGAGCCTAAGGAAGCACGGTCTATTTTTTTTACTTTTTTATTCTTTAATGTTGCAGATTTAAGGGCATATAAAAATTCTTCTTTTTCCTTAAATCCCACTTCCTCTTGGGCTTCCCAAGGTACATTGGGATAGATTAAACCATGGGGAGTAAAATGATAATAAGGCTCGGAATCCAAAAATTTGCAGGAAACCAAGGCATCGTCTATGGCTTTTTCCATTACATTTTTTTCAGCCACCGCACCGTAGGAAAATCCCAAAACACCATTTTTTAATAGGCGGATAGAAAAACCTTGGGATTTAGAGCCATTAACATCAGCCAAGGCTTTATCTTCCAAAACATAGCGTTCGCTGCTGGAATTAACCGCAAAAATTTCGCATTGGTCTGCTCCTTTTTTTAAAGCGTAACTCAAGGCGTTTTCTAAAATAATTTCTTTTTTCATTGGGTACCTCCCACCACTACTTCGGATAAACCCAAGGTAGGCTGGGCATCACCCACGGGCACAGATTGCCCACCCTTGCCGCAAGTGCCAATGGCAAAGCCTAAATCACTGCCTAAGGCAAAAACAGAACCCAAAGTTTTGGGGCCATTACCTATTAGTGTAGCATTTTTAACGGGATAAGTTAAAGCACCGTTTTCAATTAAGTAACCTTCAGATACTTCAAAAACAAAATCGCCGTTATTGGTGTTTACTTGTCCACCGCCCATGGTTTTTACAAAAAGACCTTTTTTTGTATCCGCCAAAATAGCCTGTGGCTCATCATTGCCCGGTGCTATATAGGTATTACTCATCCGCACTTGGGGGCTGAAGCGATAGCTTTCCCTGCGACCGTTACCTGTGGATTTTTTCCCCATTTTTTGAGCTGTGCGAATATCAAACATATATTGCTCCAAAATGCCATTGCGTATTAAAATGTTTTTTCTGCCCACTTCTCCCTCATCATCCACTTCATAGGAGCCGTATTTATTAGGTATAGTGGCATCATCTATTACGGTTATTTTGGGTGAAGCCACCATTTGCCCTAATTTATCTTTATAAACAGAAAGTCCTTTTTCTATATGGTCTGCCTCCAAGCCGTGGCCGCAAGCCTCGTGAACCATGGTACCACCTGCGGTTCCGGATAAAATAACATTCATGGGTCCTGAAGGGGCATCTTTGGCATCCAATAAGTTTATGGCGTTTTCAACGGCTTTATCCACCTTTTCCATTAGGAGTTTTTCAGTCCACAAAAAGCTGGTTTGGGTATCCCCCAAGGTTGCCATAGCGGTTTCAATATCGCTATTTCTTTTAACCACAATTTTTACAAAAAAGCGTTTTCGCCCGGAATTGCGGTGCACAAAACGCCCCTTAACATTGGCAAGGAGCATTTCTTTTTGGCTATCACCATAGCCTATGGTAACTTGTTTTATCAAAGGATTAAGCTGCCAAGCGTATTCATTTACTCTTTTTATCATATCCCCAATGGCTTCCAGCTCTATGGTTTCAACATTTTTATTAAAATCATCCACCACCATAGGGGTGATATTTTGGGGAAAAGTGCCGTTTTTCATTGACACAGCAGCTTTTTCCCCCAAGGCAATTAAATCACCGTAGGTGCAATTATTGGTATAAAAATAACTTGCACAATCCCCATTTATTACCCTTATACCTGCGCCCATATCATAACCACGATGAAATCTCTGTATTTTATTTTCTTCTGCCAAAATTGTACCACCAGAGCTTTTGGTGATGAAAATATCCGCAAAATCTCCACCTTTAGCCGTGGCAGTTTTTAAAATATTGGCTATTTCCTCGGGTGTAAAATTATTCACCTGTATTTTTCTAACTCCTTTAAAATTATCTCCGCTGTTTCCTCCATGGTTAACCCCGTGGTGTGCACAACGATATCCGCCCATTCCTCATAAACAGGCAGCCATTTTCCATAGTGTTTTGCCACCAAATCACTAACCGAGCCTTTTTCCGTAAAGGGCTTGGTATTGCGACGTGAAAGCCGCTCAACAATGGTATTTTCATCTGTTTTTAAAAAAATAAATATACCGTTTTCTTTAAGGATAGCCATATTTTCCGAGTTTTCAATAAAAGCACCCCCGGTGGCAACTACCCCTTTTTCAACCTTTGCCAAGCGTTTTAAAACCAATTTTTCTTCGGAACGAAAGCGAATTTCTCCGTATTTTTTCAGGATATGCCCCATTTGCAGTCCTGTGGCAAATTCCATTTCCTTATCGGTATCGTAAAAATCATAATCCAAGGATTCGCTTAAAAATCGCCCCATGGCAGATTTACCACTGCCCATAAAGCCAATTAAAATTATATTTTTCATGCTTGCACCTGCTTTCGAATGTTCAGTAACGTTGATGTTCTAATGATAATCTATCTCTCATTATATGCAGAAAATGCCATGAAATGCCTTGCTGTCTCTATGTTATTTGCGTTTTCTCTCGATGGAGTTGTAGATTAGCCTTTCAAAATTTCGATTAAATTTTGTTATCCAAAATTCATTTTTATTGATGGGTTCAACCACAATGGTAAAAAAACCCATGAGGTTACCGCATAAAATATCCGTAATTAATTGATCCCCTATTAAGGCGGTTTCTTCAGGGGTGGCACCCAATAAAGCCATGGCTCTTTTTGCCCCGTTGGTTGTGGGTTTTTTAGAACGGGCAATAAAGGGGATACCCAGTTTTTCTGAAACCGGGGTTAATCTGGCTTCATTATTATTAGATAAAATTGCCATGGTAAAGCCCATTTCTTTGGTGGATTTAAACCATTCTATGGTGTGGTTGGTTAAACCTTGAGAATTATATGGAACTATGGTATTATCCACATCAAAAAGTAAAAACTTAATTCCATTATTTTTTAAATTTTCCAAGGGTATTGCACTTAAATTTTTTGCCATTAAGTTCGGGGTAAACTTTTCCATTAACATACCTCATCAGTTTCGTAATTTATCTTTATTTGTAGATTTACTGTAGCTTAACACTATTAATTATACTTTAACACTATGTATTATACATGAATTAACTTTGGCTTTCAATGGATTTTCACCGTGTTATATCATATAATTTAACGAAAAAAAAAGAAGTTAGTCGAAATAACTTTCCACTAACTTAACTTGGGTAAATATAGGTTTTAATTTTAAAATTTACACCTTGGTATAAGCTGATTTTGGGGTTTTAAAACGGCTACTTTTCTTTGTTAAGCTAAGGGATTTAAGGACTTTAAACCCAAGAATTTTCGCCGTTAAGGGAGTTTATTTTGGGGTTTTAAATTAGCTCAAAAATCTCATTTAAGTCACTTATCACATAATTGGGAATAATCTCAGATTCCTGTTTTTTGGGGATAGGGGAAAAAAGGCAGGTTGCCATACCGGCGTTTATACCGCCTTTAATATCGGTATTTAAGGCATCGCCTATTACCAAAGCTTTGGCGGGGTTAAACCCCTTAATGCTGGCTTTTACATAATTAAAAAACTCCGATGAGGGCTTTTGTGCACCAATTTTAGCGGAATAAAAGCAATCCTCAAAAAAATTGTATAAACCTGCCTTTATTAAGCGGCTTTTTTGGGTAATTTCCAAGCCATTGGTTATTACAAAGAGGCGGTGAGTTTTGCTTAATTTTTCACATACAGATAAGGCATTTTTCATAGGCACAGCCACTTCATTAAGGCATTTTCTGTATATTTTTTCCCACTCCGCACCATCTACTGTTTCACCTAATGCTGCAAAAGTTTTGGTAAATCTGGTGTTTAAAACCGTATCTAAAGATATTTTTTCCTGCTCCAATTCACACCATAAGACTTTATTTATTTTATCGTAAGTTGTAAAAATTTCTTTGGTATAGGGGCGGTTTTTTTCCTTTAGCAGATTTTTAAAAGCAGCCTCCTCCGAGGCTTTAAAATCCAACAATGTTTCATCTATATCAAATAATAATATACTGTATTTCATCTTTTACTCCTTATTTACATTATATAGCATAAATACAATTTTTCAAATCCGTAAAAGTGGGTTTAAAATATAAAACCAAGGCTTTTTAAAGCCTTGGTTAGAAGATGTCAGGTTGTTAAGAAAGCCTTAGATTCGGTAAAAACCCCTGAATAGCGACTGTGCAGTGTACATAGATGTACATAAGCAGTGGGTGGAAAGTGATTTTGCCGAATATCAAACTTTATCTACAGCCTAACTGTTATTTCTATAAAATACAGAAAGCACATAATTTAACCACGTTAAAATGGTTGGATAATTTAGACACGGAAATTTATCCACGGGGTTATAGCCACGGAGTTATCGCCACGGAAATTTAGCCACGGGGTTATAGCCACGGAGTTTTATCCACGGAGTTTTAGTCACGAGGTTATCGCCACGGGGTTTTATCCACGGGGTTTTAGTCACATATCTTACTCACTTTCAGCCACTTGCACCATAATGGCACATTCCATACGCTTGCGAAACAGCTCACAGCCATATTCATAAATACCGCTTATGCTCCCTGTGGCATGGTAGGCATTGGCAGGGCAGCCACCGGAACAATATAGCCTTGCCCAGCAATCCCCGCACTCCTTACGGGCATATACATTGCACATTTTAAATTCATCACGCAGCTTTGTATTGGTTACCCCATCCCAAATATTACCCAAGCTGTACTTGGGGTCATCTACAAATTGATGGCAGGGAAAAAGCTCACCCCAAGGTGTAACCGCCATGTATTCCGTGCCGGAACCACACCCGGAAATCCGTTTATAAATACAGGGGCCTTGGGTTAAATCTATCATATAATGGTAAAAAGTGAAGCCTTCACCTTTTTTATTGCGTTTTATCATCTCTTTGGCTAAAATTTCATATTGATTAAAAAGCTCGGGCAAATCCTCAGCTGTTAAAGCATAGGGGTCTTTGGGGTCACAAACCACAGGCTCCATGCTTAATTCCTTAAAGCCCAAATCCGCCATGTGAAAAATATCATTGGTAAAATCCACATTATTGTGGGTAAAAGTGCCACGCACATAGTAATCCTTACCTTTACGGCGGCGTACCAGTTCCTGAAATTTGGGCACAATAGTATCGTAGCTGCCCTTACCTGCAATATTTTTACGCAAATGGTCGTGAACAGATTTTCTGCCATCTAAACTTAAAACCACATTATGCATTTCTTTATTGGCAAAATCTATTACATCATCATCAATATTCACACCATTGGTGGTGAGGGTAAAGCGGAATTTTTTATCATATTTTTCTTCTTGATTTCTGCCATAATGCACTAAATCCTTTACCACTTGCCAATTCATCAAAGGTTCGCCGCCGAAAAAATCCACCTCTAAATTGGTGCGTTTTCCCGAATGCGCAATGAGAAAATCCAAAGCCTGCTTTCCCACATCCAAGGACATAATGCTGCGTTCCCCTTTATATTTGCCTTGACTGGCAAAGCAATATTCACAATTTAAATTGCAAGTATGGGCAACATGTAAACAAAGAGCCTTAACCACTGTGCTTCTGTTTTTAAAATCAAAGGCTTTATCTTCATAGGTATCCCCCACAAAAAGCTTGCCCTGGTTTTTTAATTCCGCTATATCATCCAAGCATTCCCCAATTTCAGCGGCGGTAATATCGGGATTATCTTGGTATTTATCTAAAATTTGGGCAGTTATTTCTTGGGGGGATGTGGTTTGGTATTTAGCAATAATATCGTAAGCCACTTCATCCACAACGTGAACTGCACCGCTGTTAATATCCAAAACTATATTGTAGCCATTTAATTTATATTGATGAATCATTAATTTTCCTCATTTCTCCATGGGTTTAGGTGGGATTTTATTGGGTTTAGGTTGGATTTTGTTTGGTTTAAATCAGATTTTGTTTAACTGTGATAAATTTTAGATTTTTGGGGATTTCTTGGTATTTTCCATGAAAATTGCCGCTTGCCCACACTTTGGCGGAACAGGCGGCAATATTTTAGCAAAATATTCTGCTCTTTATTATTTGGAGCTTTCACATTTTTGGTTGGCAACGCCGCAAGAAGTTTTGCAAGCTGATTGGCAAGAGGTTTGGCATTCGCCACAGCCGCCGTTTTCAACGCTTTTTGCTAAATCACGAGTATCAAGAGTTTTAATTCTTTTCATTTTTCAATCTCCCTTAACCATATTATTACTAATAATATACACTAAATTTTTACTTATGTAAATACGTTTTACTATAATTTGCTATTTTTTCAACACTCTCATCCGTGGCAAGGAGCCACCCATGCTACATTTTAAATTAACACCTTGTAAAGTTAAGTTCACTGCGGCATCAATAAAGTTTTGGGTAACACGCTCACCCGGGGTAATTAAGGGTATGCCCGGAGGATATGCCCAAACATAATCCGCTGCTGTTTCATTTAGAGTTTGGTTAATATCTAAAATTACATATTCGCTGTTTAATACCTGGGTAACACCGTAATCACGAGGGGGGATATAAAACAGGGAATAGGGGTCAGGGGCGGAATCCTCAAAAGTTAAGGTTTGGTCTATGGCGCATATTGCCTCACCCAAGCGGTGCAAAGAATCCTTGGTATCCCCCAAGCCTGTCATGGCGATGGCGTGGGAGCCTGCTGTGGTTTCCAGTTCTATTTGATAATCATTAAGGAGTATTTTTCCTAATTGACACGCATTAATATTGGTGTTTATGGTGGAAATAACAATTTTAGAAGGGTCGAACCTAAAAATATCCTCATGATTTACAAAATAATCCGCACCGTACATAAAGATACGCAAATTTTTCAATTTTTTTACCTGTAAATTAAAAGCACTGAGGGCATCTTCCCAATTTGCAAATAAAACCGCAGATTTAGCTTCTAACAATTCCACGCATTGGTCTATGGAAGCCATTAACAAATATGAAGGGCTGCTGGTTTCAAAAATATTCAGTTGGCGGCGAAATTTAGCACTATCCACCAAAACACCGTTTAAATGGGCAATGGCGGTTTGAGTTAAAGATGGCAATGTTTTATGCAAACTTTGCACCACAATATCGGCACCTGCTGCCACAGCACCACCTAAAAACATAGGGGAAAAGCCCAAATGGGCGCCGTGTGCCTCATCCACCATTAGGGGAATCCATTGCTCGTGGGCAATTTCCGCAATATATGGTAAATCACTTATAACCCCTTCATAAGTTGGGCTGGTAATAACCACCAATTTTGCTTTGGGGTGTTGGGCGATTGCACTTTTTACATCTTTTGGCCTGATGGAAGCCGCAATGCCATATTTTTCATCCACAGGTGGTGTAATAAAAGTGGGTTTTAACCCAAAAAGTTCAATGGCATGATATACGGATTTGTGGCAATTTCTGGCAACTATAATTTCATCACCATATTTAGTAGCCCCGGCTATACCTGCCAAAATACCACAAGTGCTGCCATTAACCAAAAAATATGCTTCCTCGCTACGCCAAATATCCGCACAGTGCTCCATGGCATTTGCTAAAATTGCCTTGGCATCGTGTAAATCATCAAAACCTGATATTTCCGTAATATCTAAATTTGCACCCAAATCTTTAAGATATTTTGCCATGGTGGTATTGCGTTTATGCCCAGGCATGTGCATTGGCAACACATTTTTACGGCTATATTTTTTTAAAGCCTTAAAAAGGTTTTTATCTTCATCTGCCATATTTCATCCTTCATCTTCTACTCATTAAAATCTCTCTCTCATTTCAACTCTTTCCCATCCATTATAATTTCTCCATTAAAAATTATGCAAAAAAGCAGGTCGCAAATGAATTAAATCTGCAATCTACTTATTTGTAAAAATTATTTTACCTTCATTCCGGGTGTATATTTATCTCATGTCCGCAAATTTCCGTTTCTTTCAGTAAAATGGATTTTCCCGTTTCCTTTGCCCATTTGGCATCTAATTTATTATGTTTGATATATCTAATTATTTGAGAATCCGCATCAACAATTATGGTGTTGGAATTTGTTTGTTTTGCCTGTTTACACACTTCATGGCGTATTTGAATACAGGTCATAGAGTGGTTAAAAGCCCTGCCTCTGCCATCGCAAAAGCTACATTCCTTGTCCATCATTTGGTTAATGCCATGGCCTGTTTTTTTACGTGTCATTTCCAAAAGACCAAGCTGGGTTAAACCTAAAATATTGGTTTTAACTCTATCTTTTTTTAATTCCTCTGCCAAGGCATTAATTACCCGTTCTCTATCTTCAATTTTTTCCATATCAATAAAGTCTATTATAATTATACCGCCGATATTACGCAATCGTATTTGCCGCACAATTTCTTGAACAGCCTCTAAATTGGCGTTTAGCACCGTATCTTCTAAATTGGTAGTACCAACATATTTCCCGGTATTAACATCAATGGCGGTTAATGCTTCGGTATTATCAATGATTATATGCCCACCGTTTTTCAGCCATGCTTTGCGTTTGCTGGCTTTTTTAATTTCGTTTACCAAATCGTATTGTTCAAAAACTTCCATCATATCCTGAACCACAACACGTTTTTTGTAATCTCCGGATAAAAACTGCAAGCTCTCCATTGCTGCATTATAGGTTTCTTCACTATTTACAATAATTTTGCTAACATCATCGGTAACTTGGTCACGCATTATGCTGGCAAGTAGGTTTAAATCCTTATAAATTAATTTGCCGCCACCGGAGTGCACGCTTTTATTTACTATTTTGCCCCAAACACCTTTAAGCCATTTTAAATCTGCAAGTAATTCTTCTTCCCCTGCTCCTTGTGCCACAGTGCGCACAATAACACCCATGCCACGGGGGCATATTTTTTCCGCCATGGTCATTAAGCGTTCACGCTCGGTTTCATCTTCAATGCGCCGAGATATCCCAACATAGGAAACAGTGGGCATTAAAACAAGGTAGCGACCAGCCAAGGTTAGGTGGGTAGTTACCCGAGCACCTTTTGAGGGGGTTGGCTCTTTAACTATTTGGATTAAAAGCTCCTGATTTTTTTTCAAAAGGTCGCTAATTTCCACTTCTATTTCTTCTTCTTGTTCTTCGGTAGCTTTGGGCAAAACCTCTCTGATATACAAAAAGCTATTTTTGCCCAAGCCAATATCCACAAAGGCGGCTTGCATTCCCGGGAGCACATTTTCCACCACGCCTTTATAAATATTACCTGTAAGCCGTTCTTCATCGGCTCTATCAATATATAATTCCACTAAGCGATGGTCTTCCATTACCGCTACCATGGTTTCGTCATCTTCTGCTCTGATAATGATTTCTTTTTTCATTATACTTCCTCTCGCTCATATGCCCTTGAAATTTTTATAATTAAGGGTTGCTATGACGGTTGGCTTCACGGATGTATAAACCCAGCCGTTGAATTTTTATATCACTTATTATATCCCAATAACCCAGAACTGTCAAAAGTTCTTCAGGGCGCATTGAGCCTTTTGGCCCTGTTTTTACGGAAATAAGCAGTGCTTTATCCTTTATCTCTAAATCATAAACAAAGGAACGCAAATCCAGTTCTTTATCCTTTTTAGGACTATGACGCAGGTACGGCACGGTTTCCTGTGCCAAAAATTCTGTAATTTTTTCCTGAATATCCAAAGGTAAACCCTGTTGAAAATTTATTTTATAAACTGCTTCATTAATAATGGCTTCCAACAATTTAGCACCACGTGGCAGTTCTCGGAGATTTAACACCCTAACTTCCAAAGGTAAAACCCCGTTTAAGGTTTTCATTAGCTCATCACCATCTAAAGCTGTGGTAAATTCCATATCCAAATATTCACCAAAGCCCTCAATACCCACGCCTTTGGCAGGGCCTAAAGATAATTTGGGACGAGGGTTAAAACCTTGACTCCAAGCTATGGGCAATTTTGAGCGCAGCAAGGCTCTTTGCCACATCCGCATCATTTCTAAATGAGATAAAAAAGCCATGTGGCCTTTAACTTCGTAATTTATTCTGAATCCCACGGTGTTGAGCCCTCCTTTCTGCACCCTACTCCACAGCCACTGCATTTATCTTCCCAGCAGTGGGGAGTGGCTATTTCAGCTTGGGCATTTTCATATTCTTTTGCCAAGAATTTTTTAGAAACTCCACAGGAAATGTGGTCCCAAGGTAAAGGGGCATCCAAAGGAATAAGCCGTTGGGCATAAGCATTGGGATCAATGCCTGTTTTTGCAAAAGCTTGAACCCATAAATCGTTGTTAAAATATTCGCCCCAGCCATCCAGCCTTGCCCCTAATTTAAAGGCAGCTTCCAAAACATCGGCAATGCGGCGATCACCACGGGCGATAACTGCTTCAAGTAAGCCTGTATCAAAATCGTGATAATTAAGGCGGATACCCTTTTGGGTTTTTGCCCAATCCTTTAATTCATGCTGTTTAGCACGGATAGAATCACTTTTTTCCTGACCGCACCATTGAAAAGGGGTAAAGGGCTTGGGTATAAAAGTGCCCAAACTAACACTTATATTTAAGCCTTTTCCTGCACGGGTTCGCACCTCTTTAATTAGGGTTTTTATACCTTCAATATCCTCTTGTTCCTCAAAGGGTAAGCCAATCATTATGTAATATTTTAAACTTTTAAAACCATTGCGATAAGCGGTAACTGAGGTTTCTAAAATTTCATCTTCACTGATATTTTTGTTGATTACATTACGCATACGGGCACTGCCTGCTTCGGGAGCTAAAGTAAGAGTGCCTTTTCTCACTTTTTGCACCTCTTTTGCCAATTCCACAGAAAAAGCATCTATACGCAAAGAAGGCAAGCTCAGGCTGATGCCATCTTCGCTGTATTCTGCGGTTAAGGTGTGCACCAATTTATCAATATGGGTATAATCCATGGTGCTTAAGGAAAGCAAGCCCAGCTCATCATAGCCGCTATTGGCTATAACCTCTTTGGCATCACAAAGAAGGGTGGATAGGCTTTTTTCCCTGCGTGGGCGATAAATCATCCCTGCTTGACAAAAGCGGCACCCTCTTAAACAGCCACGGAACAATTCCAAAACCCCACGGTCGTGTATTATTTCGGAATGGGGAACCAAGGGATTGGTGGGGAAAACCGCCTTGTCCAAATCTTTTACATACCTTTTTTTAATAATTTGGGGGGCATCACCCAAAGGTATTACGCCGCCATCTGCCCCTATTTCGTAAAGAGAAGGCACATAAAAACCTTGAATTTTGCTCACCGCCGCCAAAAAATCTTGACGTGCATTATCATCTTTTTGCGGCTCCATGGTTTCGTAAAGTTCTAAAAATTCCAGCAGAGCATCTTCACCTTCGCCAATTAAAAACACATCAAAAAACGGGGCAAAAGGCTCTGGATTATAAACACAAGGACCACCGCCAATAATTATGGGGTGGCGGTGGTTTCTATTTTCACTTCGCAAGGGTATATTGCCCAAATCCAATATATTTAAAATATTGGTTGCGGATAATTCGTATTGTATACTGAAACCCAGAATATCAAAATCACCGATGGGGGCATTGGTTTCCAAAGAAAAAAGCGGAGTTTTTTCCTCTCTGAGTAAAGCTTCTAAATCCGGGGCAGGAGCCATAACTCTTTCCATGGTGTATTTTTGGGTTTTATTTACTGCTTCATAGAGAATACGCAAGCCAAGGTGGCTCATGCCCACCTCATAAAGGTCGGGAAATGCCATTGCCATGCGAACTTTGCCGCCTTGAAAATCAATTTCCGGCATATTCCATTCTCTGCCGATATAGCGACCCGGTCGCTTAACTCTTTTTAAAAATCTTGCCACATTAATTGCTTTGTTTTCCTTCATTGTAACCTCATATCTACATTAATTTACCTAATCAAAAATTTACCTAATCAAAACTGCCTAACAATATATCTAAATAAATCCACCCTAAAAAATATGTACGAGGAAATTTATCGTAGAAAACTTAACTTAGAAAATCTACCTAAACAAATCTACTTTAGAAAACCTATCTCAGCAAATCTACCTTAAACAAACTTAACTCAGAAAACCTACCTATCAAATCTACCTCAGAAAACTTACCTTTAGAAAATCTACCTCAGTAAATCTAACTCAACAAATCTATCTCAACAAACCTACCTCGGAAAATCTACCTTAGAAAACTTACCTTAACAAACCTACCTCAGAAAATCTATCTCAGAAAATCTACCTAAGTAAATCTACCTCAGTAAATCTACCTATCAAATCTACCTAACAAATCTACCTAACAAACCTACCTCGGAAAACCTACCTTAGAAAACCTACCTTAGAAAACCTACCTTAGCAAACCTGCATAAACAAACCTATCTTAAATAAATCTAACTAAAAAAACTTACCTAAGAAATCTTACCTTAGCAAACTTAACTCAGCAAATCTATTTAAACAAATCTACATTAATCTACCTTAATTAAATCCACCTAAGCCCATTAATTTGCGGGGAAATAATTTATGGGATTTTTCTGGGTACCCTCCTCCAACACTTCAAAATGAAGTATTTCACTTTGAGGTATACCCAATACCGCCCCTTTTTCCACATTATCCCCAATATTTACCTTTGCTTCACCCAAGCGGCCATAAACCGTAGACCAATCGCCGCTGTGCTGCACCGTAACCCAAAATGTGCTATCTTCATGGGTATCCACTGCGGTAATTTTACCGCTTTCCGCTGCTAAAATTTCGCTGCCCACAGGCACTTTTATATCCACACCACTGTGATAGGTTTCTTCACCTTTTTTGTTAAGCACAACCCCATAGCCTTCCACCACAACACCGGAAGATACAGGCAAAATAAATTCATTTTCGTTAATACCCAGCTTTGCTTTGCTAAAAACCGCCGCTTGAGAAAAAGAATTTTTGGCGGCTGCGGAAATTTTATCCATACCTGTTTTCAGCGATCCAGATGAAAACACATCTGTTTGAAATAAAATAACCGCCACAGCAATAATGCTTAAAATAACAATGATTTTACCACGGGGGGATTTTTGCCTATTTTTGCTGCCAAAACCACGATATGAACCCCAAGGCTTTTTTCTTCTGCCCATTTTATGTTTATGTTCTTGATAATAGCTTCCCAATTCAATCACACTCCTTTGTCCTCTAATGGAATAATATTGGACAAAGGACTGATTTATGCCTGATATCACGAAGTTTTTCTGCCTCGGAGCATAATGCTGAATATGACGCCAACTGCCATCATATTCACCCACAAACTGGTAACACCATAACTAAAGAAAGGTAAGGGCAAACCGGTAATGGGCATAATACCCATTGCCATGCCGGCGTTAACTAAAATTTGGAATATCAACATCGAGCAAATTCCCGTTACAATCAAAGAACCGAAAAAATCTCTGGAAATAAAGGCAGCTCGCATTAAACGGATAAGAAATACCATGTAAAGCACTAAAACAGCGGCGGTGAAAATAAAGCCCATTTCTTCACTTAAAACCGAGAAGATAAAATCCGTGTGGTGGGCAGGTAAAAAATTGCCCTGAACTTGGGTACCTTCACCATAGCCCTTACCAAAAATTCCGCCGGAACCAATGGCAACTTTACTTTGGATAATATGATAACCGCTGTCAAAGGGGTCCATTTGGGGGTTAATAAAAATCGCCAGCCGCATAAGCTGATAGGCATGCATGGGCAAAAACGGAATATCCCCTTCCAAAAGCACGGTAAAACCCTTGGTGTAAACGTATAAACTGATATAAATAAATATAGCACAGCACAGTAAAGCACCGCAAACCCCAAAAAGAACTTTGCGGTTAGCACCTGCAACAAACAGCATTACCATCATAATGAAAATAAACACCAAAGATGTGCCTAAATCCGGTTCAATAAAAACCAGCGCCGTGGGTACCATCATAAAGAGCATACTTTTTAACACAAATTTCGGTTCTTTTAAATGCTCCCTATTGTTGGATAGCCAAGCGGCAAAAACCACAATCATCACCAGTTTTGCCAGCTCTGAAGGTTGAAAACCAAAAAGCCATCTTTTTGAGCCATCACCTGAGCCAAAAAGAAAAACTAAAATTAAAAGCACAATAATGCCTATATAGGCAATTCTGGCATATTCTTTATAACGGCGATAATCAAAAAACATTACCACAAAGAAAATAACAGTGGCAGCCAACATTAAAATTGCTTGACGCCTAACGTAGTAATTGGGGTCCCCTGGTACTACATTGGTGGAAGCACTGTTTAACACAAATAAACTCACAAGTAAAAGTGCGGCAAAAAGCCCCAATGTGAGGTAATCTACTTTATTGGTAATCCCTTGGCTCTGCCTTATTTTTTGGCGTTGCTCTTTGGATTTTGGTCTAATTTTTTTGATATCATTCAAATTCAGCTTCATTGATTTTCATGGGCAAAAGCCCATCCTTCCACTTTTCACTTGGATTTTTTTCTCTTTTTCCAAATTTATTTTAATTTGTTTTAACCTTACTTTTTTAATTTGTTTTAGCCTTACCTTGACGCATTTGGTTTTTGCTCATGGGGATATTGGCAAATATTGCCACCTCGGAGCCATCTCGGTGTAAGGATACTTCCATGGCTTTTTTATCTATTGCCATATATTTTTCTATTACCTCTATTAAATCATTTTTTAATAAAGATAATTCACTGTTGCTAAGATTAATACGGTCTTGTACCAAAACCAACTGCAAGCGTTTTTTGGCAATATTTTTGCAATCCTCGCCGCTGTTTTTCTTCCATAATTTTTGAAATAAATTCATAGTACCCTCCTTAATTTTATCTTAACGTCAACTTAACGTCCAAAGCCATTGCGAATTTTGTGCCAAAGCCCAAAACCCATACGTGGCTCTACAAAGGGTACTGTTTCTCCTAAAATACGTCGGGCTATTGCTCTAAAACTTTTACCCGAACGTGAAAGTTCGTTTTTTGCTACGGGTTCGCCGCAATTAGTGGATATAACAATGGCTTCATCATCGGGAACAACCCCTATAAGCTCCACTGCCAAAATTTCTAAAATATCTTCCACATTCATCATATTGCCTTTTTTAACCATGTCGTAGCGTATTCTGTTAACAATAACACGGGGTTCGCCTATGCCTGCTGCCTCTAAAAGGCCAATTACACGGTCTGCATCACGCACGGCACTAACCTCAGGGGTGGTAACCACCAAAGCTTTATCCGCACCGGCAATGGCATTTTTAAAACCCTGCTCAATCCCTGCGGGGCAATCAATAAGAATATAATCAAATTCTTCTTTCAAACGCAAAGTTAAATCCACCATTTGTTTTTGGGTTACATCGGTTTTTTCTCTGGTTTGAGCCGCAGGTATCATATATAGGGTATCCAACTTTTTATCCTTAATAAAACCCTGGCGCAAGCGACAATTACCTGTAACCACATCTACAAGGTCGTAAACAATGCGGTTTTCCAAGCCCATAACCACATCTAAATTTCTTAAACCAATATCGGTATCCAGCAATATTGTTTTTTTGCCCATTGCCGCCAAAGCGGTGCCGATATTTGCGGTGGTGGTGGTTTTTCCCACCCCACCTTTACCCGAGGTAATTACGATGACTTCACCCATGTTGTCCTCCTCTTTTTTTGGAAATTAAATAGTTTCTATAACCACTTTACCCTTTTTTAATCTTGCGATTTTAGGGCGGCTACCGCCTAAGCCATAGTATCCTTGGGGGGGACAAGTTATATGGTTGCCAATCCGTAATTGGGTTGGCAAGAGTAAAAGAGCCAAAACCGTGGTTTTTTCATCACCGTGACAGCCGCTTTGCACCATGCCACGGAGTGCACCGAAAATCAAAATATTGCCGCCTGCCACAATTTCCGCACCGGGATTTACATCACCTTCCACCACAATATTGCCGTGAAATTCGATTTTCTGCCCGGAGCGTACCGGCCCTTTAATCAAAATAGTGTTTCCCTCGTCTAAATTATCAATTTTTATTTTAGCCATAATATCGTCCTCCAAAGGATTTAACAACAATAATTATAGCTTATTTAACTAATTAAACCAAGATTTTTTTTCACCCATTATTCGACTCCGCACCAGCGTTATTCGACTCTGAGTCAGTGTTTTTCAAATCCGCATCGGTTTTATTTTCCGAGCCTGCATCTTTATTGGATTTTACATTTTCAGAAACGATAAGGTCGTAATCCACCTTATAGCCAAAATAGGCTTCAAAAGCGGCTTCACAAACTTTACCTGCGGTGGGACCGCCATGCTGGCCATATTCCACCAAGCCTGCATAGGCAATTTGGGGGTCATCCGCCGGGGCAAAAGCAATAAAAACACCATGGTAATCGGAATCGTTATTATCTTCTGCCAGACCTGTTTGGGCTGTTCCTGTTTTACCTGCGGGTTGTAGCTCCAAGGGTAAGCCTTTAAATAAATTAGAGGCAGTACCCCCACCTTCACCACTAACAACATCTTTCATGGCTTGGGTAATATTTTTTCGTATTTCATCGGTTAATTTTAAATTATCAACTTCCGTAGGTTCATTGGAGACTAAAACATTGCCTTTATCGTCCACTATTTCATCCACCAAATGTGGTTGCATCCGAGCACCACCATTTGCTAAAGTAGCAGCGTAAGATGCTAATTGCAGCACGGTATCGGCATTTGCTCCTTGTCCCATAGCGGTATAATAGGTATCATAAATCTGCCATTGAGATTCCCAACCGGAGTTCTTTTCGGCTTTTAATTGAGGTGAGGGTAAAACCCCTGCAACTTCCCCTGGCAAATCTATATTGGTTAATTGACCAAAACCATATTTTCTACCTGCATCCAGTAGTTTATCTTCCCCAATCCGAGCTGCCATAGTTTGGAAATAGGTATTGCAGCTCCCTGCGGTGGCGGTAAAAAAGTTAACGGTGCCATGGCTATCCCAACACCCTGCCATGGGTTTAACCGCATTAGTTGGCCCTGTGCAAGCCACGCTATCGGTAACAGGTATACCTGCTTTTAAAAGAGCAGTGGCACAAACCAATTTAAAGGTTGAACCCGGTGCATATTGACCTGAAATGGTTCTGTTCATTTGGGGTTTTAGTTTAGAATCGAAATAATAATCAACTTCTTCTTGGGTTAGCCCCCGCACAAAATCGTTGGGGTCCACAGAAGGGGCACTTGCCATGGCAATAACACCACCTGTGTGCACATCCAAAACCACGGCACTACCTGCTTTACACTTGGCATTCCCTGCGGATGCAATAACCTCTTGCAAGGCATCTTCCATGTATTTTTGGGTATTTAAATCTATTGCTAATTTTAAAGAATTACCGCTAATGGGTGGTTCTTCAGAAATTACACTGCTTATATTGCCACGGGCATCAACTTCCAGATAGCGTTTGCCATCCTGACCACGTAAGCCCATTTCCTTGCCATCCTTGGTGTAGTGCTCGTAATAGCTTTCTAAGCCACTTTTACCCACGGTATCCGTAAGCTCATAACCGTAAAGGTCTTTTTCTTCTTCCAGTTGTTTTTCACTTATTTTACCCACTGTACCCAAGGTTTGCCCTAAATAAAAACCAAAGGGATAAGTGCGCATTGCCTCCTCAACCACGTATACGCCGGGGTATTGGTCTTTATTTTCCGCCACTATTTGGGCAACTTTTATACCCACATCATAGGTATAGCTTCTCACGGAAACAGGTTTGTAATTATTACCAGAAGATGGCAGCATATCCTCTATTTCTTTAGGTGTTACCTTTTCATTTTTAGATATTGTGCCATCGGCATTTTTTATAGTGCCTAATTTTTTATTTTTAGCTTTTTTAGTATCTGTGGTATTTTCATCAGTGGTTTTGTTATCTGTGGTTTCGCCATCGGCAGTTTCCCCATCAACAGTTTCGCCATTGGCAGCTTCAGCCAATGGTTTGCCATCTATGGTTTCACCTTTTTTCGCAGCTTCAGCTTTTTTGGCTTGGAGTAAAAGTTCCTGATTTTTTTCCACAGCTTCGGCAACGGTGCTTTGGCCAATAACAGAACGGGCTTCTTCTTCGGCTTCAAAAATATCTTTACGGTTGAATAAAGCAGATAAATTTTTAGCTAATTCCTCACCGTCTTTCACCTCATCCATATAAACATTTACGCTCATAATAGGTTCGGAGCTGGCTAAAATATTGCCGTTTTTATCGTATATTACACCACGTCGTGCAGGTATGTTTACCACACGGTCTATATTATTGGTGGCTTTAACCGCATAATCTGCACCTTGGACAATTTGCATAGTAAATAAACGCCCAATAAGCACCACAAATATTACTATTATCAGTGCGTAAACCAGCATTAATCTTTTATTTACCATTTGTGTTGGACGTTCGGCTTTTACGGCTTCCTTTTTACTCATTTCCACTGTTCCTCGGTTTTTTCTTTTTCATATCTTTTTTTTGTTTGTTTACTTTTTTATTTACATTTTTAGGTTTATTTTTAGCTTTTTTAAATTTCTTTTCCTGTTGGTTTTCATATTCATCATCGTGATAGCTACGTTCTTGTTTTTGGGAATAATCCGGGGCATAGCCATAATTTTGGTTTATATAGTAGCCTTCTTCATAATAGTTATGACCACCTTTTTTTGCATTTTTAGGATTATTTTGTTGGCTATGTTGTTGATTATTTTCTCTGTTATCACGTTCTTTAGCATTAGCTTTGGAATTTTTTTCATGGTTATGGTGATGCTTTTTAGAAGTTTTTTCTTTATATTTTTTTTCATCGTTATTTAAGCTTTTTTGTTGATGATTATTTTTCTTATTATGATTTTTACGGTTTCTGCGGTTTTGGTCTTTTCTTTCTTCTACATATTCCATATTTACTTTATCGTTATTGGTAACCAAAACAATGCCGCCGCCAAACATATCCACAAAGCCAATTTTCAGCCCACGAAAACGCCGATAGAGGAAAATTAAGGGGAAAGATAAAGTAACCAAAAGACAATTATAAAAGGTATAAGGCACAATTATTCCGCCCAAACTCAAGGCTAAGTGCATATCGGTGCCTGTCATCCCAAAGATTATGCAAAATATAAAACCCGAGAGCAACCCTGCAAATAAATTGGCAAAAAATATACCGGGATAAGTTTTAAAATTCATTTTTTGCCCAAGTGCACCCATTAAATAGCCTAAAAGCCCATAGGTTAAAATGTGTATGCCAAAAGTGCCCCCTATTAACAAATCCGCCCAAAACCCCACTATGGCTCCGACTACTGCACCATTATTCCTACCTGAATGGATACCTGCCGCCACGGCTATGATTAAAAGCAAATCCGGTTTTACACCGAAAATTGTTAAATACGAGAAAAATTCTGCTTGAAAAAATATACCTAAAAGTCCCAAACAGCTATAAAAAAGATAAGGAATGACATAGAGCATCATCCGGCATTATCCCCCTCGTTATTAGTATTCTCACTACCACCGTTACTGCCGCTATCTGTGTTATCGGCATTGTCTGTATTATCCGTGGTTTGGTCAGATGTAGTGCCATCTGTATTTTCATCGGTGGTGGAACCATCGGTAGTATTATCTGTATTTGTGGTTTTTTTGGTATCCTTGGGTTTTTCTTTACTGGGTATTAAAATCAAAACCTCGCTGATGGAATCGAACTTGCAAAACGGCTCAATAATTGCCTCTTTGCTTAATCCATCCAAGGAATTGCCCACTTTTACCACTGAGCCTACCAATAAACCACCGGGGAAAATTCCCCCTTCACCGGATGTAACCACCACATCGTTTAATTGCAATTCTGCATTAAAAGGTAAATTAGACATATTCAATAGCCCTTTACCCCCACCAATACCCGTTAAAACCCCGGGTATGCGGCTGCCTTGGGTCATACCCCCCAAAGAGCCTTTGGCATCAAGAATCAGCAAAACTTCCGATGATTTTTCCGTTACATTGGTAGTTCTGCCCACTAAGCCATATTCGTTTACCACAGCCATATTAGGCTCTACCCCATCGGCATAGCCTTTATTAATCAGCAATCTTTCATACCAATTATCTATTTCACGGCCTTTTACCGTGGCAACGCACATATCCCAATTTTTGGCATATGTTTTTTGTAAATCCAGCAAATCACGCAATCTTTGATTTTCCGAAGCGGTTTCCGCAGATAAAGAAGCTGCCGCCTTATATTTTGCCAAATCTTTATTGGCAGCATCCAACTGTTTTTCCAGATTTTTTTTGGTATCAAAGTCAAACATATTGGAAAAGAAATCACCCACCGCAGCAAAGGGTGCCATCAGTGTTCTGGCGGTAGATTCAGGCGCCGTAAGCTTATCCATTGAGCCGCAGCCTCGAGCCACAATCAACAGAATTATTGCCACGGCAATTATTAATACAAATTTCCATTTTCGCTGTATTTTCATAACAATAAATATACCTCTGAATTATCAACAATAAGTGTTAAGTCCATGTATAAAGCGTGGAAGTATTTACATTTTATCTATATCAGTTTCACACATTCACACTAAATATTTTAAATCTGATTTTATGTTTTAGCAAATTAATTTTACAGATTTTGGTGTTACAATTTTAATAATTTAACCAATTAATTTTATAGGTTTTGGTGTTTCAATTTTAATTTTTTAACCACAGAGCCAAATTTTCAAGATTTTTCCACGATATTTGCAATTTTGAATACGCATATGCGGAATTTAAGTAAAACTTAACTGAAGTAAATCTTTAAAATAATAGTTTTTATCCAAAGAAGTTGTGGTTTTTGTCCAAGAAAATTATGATTCTCATTCAACAAAGTTACGGCTATTATCCAAGGAAGTTGTAGCTATTATCCAAGGAAGTTGTGGTTCTTCTCCAAGGAAGTTTTGGTAATTTTAAAAGTTAGAAATTAAACAATTAAAAACAATAAAACTTTTCTGCAAAACAATTGGTTTTTAGCCCAATAAATCAATGCCAATTTCCTTAAATAGCGTATATAGCTTATTTACCGGCAAGCCAACCACATTAAAATAATCACCCTCCAAGCGGCGGATAAATAAACTGCCTAAACCTTGAGCACCATAGCCACCTGCTTTATCCATGGGTTCCCCTGTGGCAACATAGCTTTCTATTTCCCTTTGGTTAAGCTCCTGAAAATAAACCACAGTTTGCTCCATAGCACTAACAGTGCGGTTATTGCCTTTATCCACCATGCCAATGGCGGTTATTACAATGTGCTCCCTACCGCTTAAAGAACTGAGCATAGATTTGGCATCTGCCACATTTTCAGGTTTGCCCAAAATTTTATTATCCAACACCACAATGGTATCTGCGGCAAGAAATATTCCTTCTTTTTCACCATGGGCTTTAGCTGCGGCAATGGCTTTTTGCACAGCCATACGCAAAACATAAGATTGGGGTTCTTCCTCAGCCATGGGTGTTTCATCTATATTGGCAGGGGCAATGGTAAAATCCAAGCCCAAATTTGCCAAAATTTCTTTACGCCTGGGAGATGCCGAGGCTAAAATGATTTTTTTCATATTTTTCGCTTTCAATTTACTTAATTTATTCGCTTTTAATACCCAAAATATAACCTCTGGCATCTGCCACCATGTAAAGGGAGCCTGTAATCAAAAGCAAGGCATCATCACCCATTTCTTTGGTGAGTTTTTGTGCCAATTTACAGCCATCGGGTATTTTTTCTTCCAAATAAATTTTATCGCAGTAAGGCTCAAAGAACTTCGCAATCATCTCATAATCACCTGCACGGGCATTGTTTGGCTTGGTTACCACCACTTGGTCTACAAGGGGGCCAAGTAATGCCACGGCTTTTTCACGCTCTTTATCTGCCAGCATACCTATGAGCACAACTATTTTTTTATCGCTGAAATGGTCTTTTAAATATTGGGTTAAAACCCCCATGCCATGGTCGTTATGTGCACCATCTATAATGGTAAGTGGGTCATTTGCCACTTTTTCCAAACGGCAAGGCCACTGGGTTTTTGCCAATCCTTTACGGATAATATCTTCGGATAAGCCCCATAATATTCCGGCTTTAACCGCCACACCGCCATTGGTTATTTGGTGTTTCCCCTGTAAGGGAGTGAATAATTCCTTAAATTCCACGGTATCATCACGATAATTAAACCACTGTCCATCGGAGGATTCTCTCACAAATTCCACATTGAAATCACGGTTTATGGCAGATAGGGATAAAGCCCCGGTTTCTGCGATTTTTTCATCAACCATAGATAGCAAATTTTCTTCGGTTATCCCTGTTACCACCGAACAATCTTTTTTAATTATCCCTGATTTGGTGGCACAAATAGCCTCTTTGGTTTTGCCCAAATATTCGGTGTGTTCCAAAGCTATATTGGTAAGGATAGCCACTTTTACATCTTTTATTACATTGGTGGCATCAATTTCGCCCCCCATGCCCACTTCCATAACTGCGGTTTTAACGCCTTTTTTGGCAAAATAGTAAAATGCCATTACAGCGTTTACCTCAAATTCCGTAGGCTGTTCAAAGCCATCTTTTATCATAGCTTCGATATGTGGGTGAATTTCGTTTAACAAAGTTGCCACATCATCATGGGAAATCATTTCTCCGCCGATGCGAAAACGCTCACGGTAGGAGTGTAAATGGGGGGAAGTAAACATACCGGGGTTTTCCCCTGCCACGGTGAGCATGGAATTAAGCATAGCAGTTATGCTCCCTTTGCCATTGGTGCCACCCACATGAATATATTTCATGGTATCTTGGGGATTCCCCAAGCGGCGCAACAATTCTTCCACTCTACCCAAGCCAAAATTGAAACCAAATTTAGTTAAATCTCTCATATATAAAAGTGATTCGGTATAATTCATCATGGTTTATTCCACCTCTGAAAGCATGGTCAAGGTTTCTTGAAGCCCTGCCAATTTTTTATTATATTCTGTTAATTTAGCTTTTTCGCCTTCCACCACATCAGCGGGGGCTTTTGCTAAAAATCCTTGATTATTTAATTTGCCATTAAGACGTTTAATTTCTTTTTCCACATTTGCCATATCTTTATTTAGCCGTGCTTTTTCTTTATCCATATCTATAAGCCCTGCTAAAGGTAGATAAATACGGGCATCGCCCAAAATAGCAGCTGCGGCACCCTTGGGTGCTTCATCATTTAAACCGATAAAGGAAACTTCATCAATGGCGGCCATTTTATCCAAATAAACCTTGGTAGCCTCAATAACAGCTTTGGTTTTTTCATCCACTGCTAAAATTAATTTAGCTTTTTGACCCAAAGGTATTTTCTTTTCTGCCCTTAAATTACGGATAGTTTTTATCATTTCTATAAGCATATCCATATCTTTGGTGGCTTCCTCATCTTCAAAGGCAGGTTCCGCCTTGGGGTAAGGTGCTAAAACTATGGAATCACCTGTATGTGGCAGTTTTTGCCAAATTTCCTCGGTAATATAGGGCATAAAGGGATGTAGCAATTCCAAAGCACGGGAGAGCACATAAACCAAAATTCTTTGGCTTTGCAATCTTTCTTGGGCACTTGCTTTATATAAGGAATTTTTAGATAATTCCACATACCAATCGCAAAAATCGTCCCAAATAAATTCGTAAATACCGTGGGAAGCTTCGCCCATTTCGTATTTATCCAAATTTTCTCGGGTTGAAGCCGCAACTTTATTAAGTTTAGATAAAATCCAGCGGTCGTGAATAGCCAGTTTTTCCTTATCCCAGTCCCCTTCTTCCATGCCCTCTAAATTCATGAGCACAAAGCGACTGGCGTTCCAAATTTTATTGGCAAAATTGCGGCTGCCTTCCAAGCGTTCTTCTCTAAACCGCAAATTATTTCCCGGGGTGTTTCCTGTAACCAGCATAAAACGCAGGCTGTCCGCACCGTAATTTTCTATAATTTCCAAGGGGTCTACACCGTTACCCAAGGATTTACTCATTTTTTTACCGTTTTTATCCAAAACCAAGCCGTGAATCAGCACTTCTTTAAAGGGCACTTGGTCTGTGATTGCCAAGGAGCTGAAAATCATCCGAGCCACCCAAAAGAAGATAATATCCCAACCTGTAACCAAAACCGAGGTGGGGAAATATTTTTCCAAATCCGCTGTTTTATCGGGCCAGCCCAAAGTTGAAAAAGGCCATAATGCCGAGGAAAACCAAGTATCCAGCACATCTTCATCTTGTTTTAGATGGGTACTGCCACAGGTAGGGCAAGTGGTGGGATCTTCTCTTTTGCAAATTTCCCCTCCGCAATCATCACAATACCACACAGGAATGCGGTGTCCCCACCAAAGCTGGCGAGAAATGCACCAATCACGAATATTTTCCATCCAATTCAAATAAACCTTATCAAATCGAGATGGTACAAAGGCAGTTTCCCCATTTTTAACCGCAGCAATGGCAGGTTCTGCCAAGGGTTGCATTTTTAAAAACCATTGTCTGGAAATTAGTGGCTCAATGGTGGTGCCACAGCGATAGCATTGCCCAACCGCATGGATATGCACTTCTTCCTTACCGCCCAAGCCCAATTTTTCTAAATCATCAAGTAAAGCGGTGCGGCATTCATAGCGATCCATACCCTGATATTTTCCTGCTGCCGCAGTCATTTTGGCATCTAAATCTATAACCTCTATTTGTGGTAAATTGTGGCGTAAACCCACTTCAAAATCGTTAGGGTCGTGAAAAGGTGTTATTTTAACCACCCCTGTGCCAAATTCTTTATCCACATAATCATCGGCTATAATAGGTATTTCTCTATTAATTATAGGAATTATTGCGGTTTTGCCCACATATTCTGTATAGCGAGAATCTTGGGGATTAACCGCCAAAGCCGCATCACCCAGCATGGTTTCAGGGCGGGTGGTGGCAACGGTAAGGTAAACATTGCTATCATCTTTTAATTTATATTTAATTTCCCAAAGATGCCCTTCTTGTTCTTCATGTTCCACTTCAATATCTGAAATAGTGGTATGGCATTTGGGGCACCAATTAACTATATATTTATCTCTATAAATAAGATTTTTTTCGTAATAAGTAACAAAGGCTTCACGCACTGCATGGGAAAGTCCTTCATCCATGGTAAATCTTTCACGTTCCCAATCGCAGGAGGCACCAACACCACGGAGTTGACCCACAATGCGGTCGTGGTAGCGATTTTTCCATTCAAAGGTTTTTTCGATAAAGGCTTCTCTGCCTATTTCTTCTTTACTGCTGCCTTCGCTGCGTAACTGTTCTTCCACTTTGGCTTGGGTAGCAATACCTGCATGATCCGTACCCGGCAACCACAAAGTATTAAAGCCGCACATTCTTTTATATCTGGTTAAAATATCCTGCATGGTTACGTCTAAAGCGTGACCCATGTGTAATTGACCTGTTACATTTGGAGGTGGTATCACAATGCAGAAAGGTTCACGCTCATCGTTAACATCGGCGTGAAAATATTTATTGTCCTCCCAAAATTGATACCATTTTCCTTCTACTTCCTTAGGGTTGTAGATGGAGTTAAGCTCTCCTGTCATCTTATATCCTCCTTAAGATAAAAGGCAAAATGTGTTTTACACTGCTAAAAGGTCATTTTGCCACAAATTTTCTATTTTTTACTTACCAAGCCATAGCTTTGGCATTTTAATAATCAATATATTATAACATATTATGCCATTACATTAAAGGTTTTTTTCAATAAATACCACCATAATATAGTAAATTTTTACCATATAAATCATAATTTTTAAATAATTCAACATTAAGGCGAAAAGAGGGCAAAAAAGTGAGAGTAATAAAAACCGCAAGTGAGATATTTATAGCAATTTTTGGTGTTACCCTACTCTATATTATTTTAAATGATGCAGAAATTTTACCTTGGAAAATAATGGAAAAAATTTGGTTATTTTACGCTGCTTTCTGCGGTTTTGCCATAGCCTACATCTTTGGTAAAAATTTTTCTTTAAGTGGCGGCGGCTTGTTTTTATCCTTTTGTTTTATTATACCCCCAACGCTTTTATCATATTATGCCGCTTTACCTTGGGGGGATTTTTTCTTTGCCCCTTTGCCCATAATTTTAGCTGGAGTTTTTTCCGCTTTGGGTGAAGCCACAGCACGACTTATAACCAAAGCCAAAATTGAAAAAGCCAACAAAAAAACTGCTGAAAATAATTTAAAAAGCCAATGAGAAATCCCTAAACATTTTATGCTTATTATTTAAAGCGTCAATGAAAAAATCCTAAAAAATACGCTTATTTCAGCAATAAATAACTGCGACAAATTAAATAGATGCACCAAATTAAAACCGCCTCCTGTTATTTTCAGGGGGCGGTAAATTTTAGATGAACACCTGTTATTTTTTTAGCTAAGGGTAGATTTTAGGTGAAGGGTAAATTTGTTGAGATGTACGATTGTGAAAAAAACTATTTAATGGTGGTGGTGGTGCTCCCCACCGCAGCCACAGCCACAGCCACAGCCTTTTTTTTGCAGATGTTTATGGTCACGGTTTTCACGCCTTTTGGCATTTCCCGAGTCTGAGGTTCTTAAAGCTTCATACTCGCCTTTTTCGTTTTCCACCAGCACATTGTCTAAGGTTGCCCGCATATTTGCCTTTACAGATTCCAAATATTCTTTGCGTAAATCTGCTCTTTCCAGTGTTTCTTCCATTGTTAGCTCACTCTCTTTGGCTTTTTTTGCCAGAGCGTTTATTCTTGCTATTTTATCTTTATCCATTTTGATTCCTCCTACGATATAGTGACATTATAAAGCCAACTAAGGCAAATAAACCTAAAACTATTAAATTTACCACAACAATGCTGGCACCTGCAGGTAAAGATAGTCCAAAAGAAACCACAATACCCCAGAAAAAACAGAAAATTGAAATTACCGCTGAGGAAATAACCACCAATTTAAAACCATGGAATACCCGCATAGATGAAAGTGCAGGAAAAATTATTAAACTGGATATCAGCATGGTTCCCATAATACGCATACCCACCACTATAGTACAGGCGGTTAATAAGGCAATAAGCATATTGTAAACACCTGCCTTGGTGCCTGTGGCGGCTGCAAAGTTTTCATCAAAGGTTACGGCAAAAATTTTATTATAAAATACCACAAATAAGATAAATACCAAAGCTGAAAGACCAATGCTTAAATATACATCTTGGTTGTTCATGGCTAAAATACTGCCAAACATATAGCTATATATATCCACATTTAACCCACCGGACATAGAGGTAACAATAACCCCAATGGCAATGGCACTGCTGGAGATTAAGGCAATGGCGGCATCTCCTTTTATTTTGCTGTTTTCACTTAATCTTAAAAGCAAAATTGCTGCCACCATAACAATGGGAATGGAAATATTTAAAGGTGCTACATTTAAAGCCAAAGCCACAGATAAAGCACCAAATCCCACATGAGCCAGTCCATCACCAATCATGGAATATCTTTTTAAAACCAAGGTAACACCAAGGAGTGCAGCACAAACCGAAACCAAAGAACCTACAATCAGTGCCCTAACCAAAAAAGAATAGGAAAAAACTTGCTGTAATAATTCTAACATTGGCATTCCCCTCCCAAAAATATACGGCAAATTTTAGAATGGGTATAGGTAGCGGTATCACCGAAAAACATTACTTTTTGATCCAAATGCAAAATTTTATTGCTGTGTTTTAAAGCACCCTCCATATCATGGGTAACCATGATAATAGCTATGTTTTGGGTTTTATTAATTTTTTCAATTATATCATAAAATTCTCCGGTAATAACAGGGTCTAAGCCTGTAACAGGCTCATCAAGGAGCAATAATTTTTTAGTGGCGGATAAGGCACGAGCCAGCAAAACACGCTGCTGCTGGCCACCGGATAAATCACGGTAGCTTTTGTGTTTTAAAGCCGTTATGCCTAAAATTTCCATGTTATGGGCTGCCAGTTCTTTTTCTTTATGTGAATAAAAAGGTATGATGCCACGGCTGTTTAAAGTACCCGAAAGGCAAACCTCCCAAACCGAGGCAGGGAAGTCCTTTTGCACCACTGTTTGCTGTGGTAGGTAGCCAATTTCCGTGGATTTTAGCCCGTCACCATAAACTACTGCCCCGTTTTTTACCGGCAATAAGCCTAAAATTGTTTTTAAAAGTGTGCTTTTTCCCGAGCCGTTTGCCCCTAAAACCGAAAGAAAATCGCCTTTATCCACTTGAAAACTCACATCGTCCAATGCTAAAGTATTTTCATAACCCATGGTTATATTATTACAGGAAAGGTACATTAATTTAATCCCTCTTTCAAATTTGCGGCATTTTGCTCCATTATTTGCAAATAGGAAATACCATCTTTTAATTCCGCTTCGGTAACATTATGGCAAGAATGCAGTAAAAGTAATTTTGCCCCTGTTTCCTCACCAATGCTTTGGGCAACGGTGGGGGTTCTTAATTCTTCATAAAATATAATGGGAATATTTTCTGTTTTTATTTCATCAATTAATTCAGATACTTTTTTGGCACTGGGTTCACCGCTATCGGAACAGGAATCATAGGCGGCATCATGCTCTAAGCCGTAATGGTCACAAAAATACAAAAAGGCAAATCTGCCGCCAAATATAATTTTATTTCTTTCACCTTCAGCGATTATGGTTTTAATTTCGTTATCCAAATCACTTAGCTGGGCTTTATAGTTTTTGGCATTTTCCTGATAATATTCGGCATTTTCAGGGTCTTTTTCTCCAAATGCCTTGGCGATATTATCCACCATAATCATGGCACGGGTGGGGTCTGTCCAAATATGAGGGTCTGCACTTTCTTCATGTACCGAGGTTTTTTCACCTTCATGTGCCTCATGGTTTGGGTGGGCAGGGTGATTTAAAAGGGGTATATCTTGGGAAACATCCACCACGGATAAGGAATCAGAAGAAACACCATCTATAATAGTGGCAGCCCAAGGCTCCATAACATCTCCTGTGTAGAGGAAAAAATCCGCTTCGTTAATGGTAACTATATCCCCTGGAGTAGGCTCATAGGAGTGGCTTTCCACCCCATTGGGCAATAGTTTTTCCACATTTACCTTATCGCCACCCACTATTTTGGCAAAATCGTATTGAGGGAATAAAGTGGCTATGGCGGTTAACTTATGGTTTTGGTTTGCAGAATTTTGGTCATCTTCGGCGGTTTTGTTTTTTTCACTGCCGCAAGCCACTAAGCCCAAGGCTAAAACCAAGGTTAAGCCCAAAAGTATTATTTTATTTTTCATTGTTTTGCTCCTTAATACAATCTTGGCAATATCCGTAAAAAACTGTTTTTGATGAATCTATGGTAAAGCCATATTTTTCTTGGATTTCGCAATTTGCAGCAGCTAAAATTGGGGATTCCACATGAAAAAGTTGGTGGCAGCCACTGCATTTTAAGTGAAAATGTTCCTTGCAGATAGGGTTATCCCCACAGTATTGAAAACAAGCGGGGTAGCCTTCCTGGGTGATGTATTTTCGCACAATCCCCTCGTTAACCAAAACATCCATATATCTGTAAATTGTAGATTTGCCAATAGGTGTGCTTTCATCTTTAAAAGCTTCGGTTATATCATCCACGGTAATATGGTTATCTTGATTTTTCAGCAAAAAATCCATTATTCTATCTCGCTGTTTGGTATTGTAACGGCTTAATTTTTCCATTGTTTACTCCTATTTAACTGAATTTGAAACCAGTTCCCATTTTAAACCTAAATAAAGTCAATGTCAATATGAAATTGGGTTTCAATTTCAATTTATTAAAATAATTTAAAATAACACAATTAAAAATTTCCCAAAAACACCATTGTTAAATATAAAAAACAACCGCAATTTTATTACCGAAGATAAACAGCAAATAGATTACAAACTTACCTAACACAGGAGATTACAAACTTACCTAACGCAGGAGATTACAAACTTATCTAACGCAACAGATTGAAAACTTACCTAACACAGGAGATTGCAAATTATCGAACGCAACAGATTGAAAACTTAGCCAACGCAGTATTTTACTAAATTAGCCAAGGCAGGAAATTACTAAGGAGCAAAATCTATTTTAACCTACCGAAACCAAAACAAACTTTATCTAAAAAAGGCATATATATCTGGAATATCTGGAATATCTGGATATATATACATTAAAATTAAAATATATACCAATCTAAGCCAAATGCAACACCCTACCAAAAAGATAAAAAACACCGCCAAAAAAGCGGTGTTTTTTACTATCAACACATATTTATTTATACTAAATATTATAAATTACATGATATTAACCGAGGATTTTTGTTTACATTGGCTTGATAATCATTTTAGAAACAGCCTTAATAATAAACCAAATTACCGCAAACAAGCCGCAACTCAGCAAACAAAACACTACGTTAAAGTTGGGTTTAGGGTTTAGGCTACTACTGTGCAAACAAACCACAACTCACCAAACAAGCCGCAACTCAGCAAACAAACCACTACTCCGCAAACAAAACACTACGTTAAAGTTGGGTTTAGGGTGTAGGCTACTACTGTGCAAACAAACCGCATTACATCAAACAAGCCACAACACATCAAATAAACCAAATTACAGTATCAGCTGCGAATTTTTTCGGTAATACACGGCACAGCACTGGTTATGCCGTCCCCGGTGTTGGGTTTAGATATGGAATGGCAAAAATCCGCCACAAATAAGGTTACCAAAATAAGGCACAAAGCTATTTCCATTTTAGGATTAATTTTGTGATACAGGTCATCAAAAAGCGGTGCCACAATATAAATAATGGCACAGCCGCCAACCCCAAAAAACACCGTTCCTTCCAAGCATATACGCCCATTAAGGTTTAAAAGATAGCCGCTGTAATCCCACCATTTAATATTGTAAAAGGATTCCATAAAATAGCTGGTAAAATACTCCACAGTGGCACAAAGTATCATAATTAAGAAAAAGGTGAGCACGGGTTTATCTATCCATTTTCTTAAAAGTAAAATCATTAAAACCCCACCTGAACCATAAATAGGCAGCCATGGGCCAAGCAAAAAACCACGGTTAATAAAAGTACCTTCAGTAAAATAGAACAACCCAACTTCCCAACACCAACCAATAAAGGCAAAGGAAAAGAATAATAATATCAGTGATTTTATTGAATATTTTTTATGGTAATCAAATTTAGGGAATTTTTTAGGCTTAACTTCAGCAATGGGATATAATTCCACAGGGTATTGCTCTATACATTGCTCCATAATATGTAATTTTCCTTCCTTTAATTATCCGCTTTTATGGCTTTAAGCTCATCAGCAGTGGGCAGTGCAGTAAGATATGGGTCGTTAAAATTATTGCTATATTCATAATTTTCAGCTATTGCAATTTGGCGTAAAGCTATATATAGCTCGGCTTGGGTAGCAGCCACATAGGAATTTACAAAAAACAAACCAACAATACCGGAAGTTAAAATTTCCAAACAAGTCCAACCAATAAAAGACATATCTAAAACAAAAGCCTGCCATTTATTGCCATCCATCATTTTACGGGAAAGTGCAAAAGCCTCTTTCTTGCTGACCAAAGGATTTTCCGCCACGATAAAAGGAACCATTTTGTAAGAATAAAATTTAATGCACACCCCAACCACAGTAAGTGACCAAAGCCCTAAATACAAATCTCTAAAAAACAATATTTTAGCGGGATTCCAAATTTTTCTGATTTTATATAGATAAAGTATCCTGCTTATTCGGGTTTTACAGTATTTGCGATTTTCTAAAAAGAACCTGCACTCACCCACTTTTAGGATATTGCAAATAAACAATATAAAAGCTATGTTTAATAAAGCACCAATCAAAATAGTAATTCCCACCCCAATTCTATCATTAAAAACTGCCTGATTAATGGAATTTAAAATGCCAAATATAAAAGACTTGGATTGGGTAATATTATTAAAAGCCGTGCCCAAAAATCCCTTGGTGCTTTCAATGGTTTTATGATAAAAAACATTATCCGAAATATTAACAAATTTATCTAAATAATTGTTAACAATTTCCGAATTTGTTGTGGGCTTTTGCTCCACCACTACGCTATGGGGCAATTCATCACCTGTGTCATATTGGTGAATTAAAATAGTAGACATGGGATACCTGCCTATTAAAATTGCCAAAATAAAACACACCGCAATGGCATACCAATAGTTCTTTTTTATTGCGGTTTTTGCATTTTGCTTTAATTCTTTTCTAATCCACATACCCAATGTTTTCCCCCTTATTTATTACGATTTTTTCGGTAAAAAATAATTTATAATAAAAGCAACACCATCATTAACACCATCGCCATAAATCATTTCTCTGGCAACTACCGGGTTATCCGTTACTATGCTATCCACCCCTAAATCAATTATTTTCCTCATATTTTCTTCATTATTTACTGTCCAAGCGTAAAGGTCTTTACCTTCTGCGTGAACATTTTTCACCATTTCCGGTGTGATAAATGAAGATTCAATGCTAAAGCCATCGGCAAATTCCATCTGTGAAATGCCACCGTATGCCACAGCCATAAGGAAAACCGTTTTAATATTCGGGTCTATTTTTTTAACATTTTCCAAGGCAGGGGCATTAAGGGAAGAAACCACGCAATCCCTTTTAAAATTATTATCATTGATAATATCTATAACCATTTGTTCATAATTAGTTTCGTTGCCATTGGGTTTTAACTCAATATTCAGCTTAATTTTGCCTTTACACGCTTTTATTACTTCATCCAATGTAGATATACGCACATAATCAAATTTTGGGTCAAACCAACTGCCCACATCTATTTCTTGGAGTTCATCATAGTTAATATCCCAGATATTGATATCCTTACCGGAAATTCGCTTTAAATTATCATCGTGCATCACAACTATAATCCCATCTTTGGTTTGATGAACATCTAATTCCGCATAATCTGCCAAATTTTTAATGGCACTTTTAAAGGCAGGCATGGTATTTTCCGGAGCCTTAACAGAATCCCCTCTATGGGCAGTGATTTCAGGATGATTTAATAATTGCACATTTGAGCTTATATGGTTTAAAGTGGCAATGCCAATATAAGCACCGTTAATAGCAACGGCAACCACCACCAAGATAATGGCAAATTTTGTTTTTAAAGGTTTTTTACCGGGAGGTACAGGCACATTATAAGGTGCAATATTTTCACCCATTTGTTCTTTGCGATAATAAAAAACCGAGCTGATATAGGCAAAGACAATGGGCACAGAAAATAAACCCCCCACCGCTGTTATAATGGCTAATACTATACTTGCCACTGTTAAAGCGGCAGAATATGCCACATGAGCACTGCAAAAAATCTTAACACCGAGAATTATTAATCCCAAGCAAATTACCGAGAATAAAAACAGCAATAAAGCAATGGCAATATTCCAGATAAAAAGACCCAAAACCGAGGATATATAGTGACCTTTTATCAATTTAACGCTATCTTTACGTGCTTGGCTAAAATTATCCGATTCCAAAGTGAAATAATGTATGCTAAAAATCCAGCGTATGGCAAGGAGTATAAGCCCAAACATTAATAAAGTAAATAAACTCAGCAATAAAGCATTGGCAACAATAAAATCCATAATAAATTCAGGGATAGCAAGCCCTGAAATAAACCCAGAAACCAGTGTAAAATTAGTTATGGGAATAATAAACACCACAAAAACAATTAAAAGCCAATTTTTCTTTTGAAAAAATTTCTTGGCGGAATAATAGCCAATGCGAAACATTTCTCTGGCGGATATTTTTATATTGTAAAAAGAACCGTGAAAACATTGTATTATCGCCGTCATTTCTATAAGGGTAAAAAAGGTTATTCCTATAAAAATAACAATTATAAATAATATAGTAATAGGGTCGGTTAAAAAATCCGGTAAATTTTTATTGGATAAATAGCTTAATCCCGATATTTTTAAGGAAAGATTAAATAGCCCTACCAAAAGCGGAGTAAATATGGTAATTGTAAATAATTTATACAATAATTCAAAAATCAACAGTGCTTTAAAATTTGTTTTTAACAAGCCCAAAGCATACTTAAACTCCTGCAAATTCCCCACCCCCAAATATAAAAATACATCAATAGTATAACATTTTGTCCACTTAAAATAAACAGTATTTTAAAAAAGTTTACATAATTTTACATAATTTTTTTATTTAATACTATTTATGACTTTTATTTCTATTAATTTTAATTTGCCATTATTTTAACTTTAATTTATATTTAAGGTAATAGTTAAGGATATAGACTAAATATTTTTGGGACAAGGAGTTAAAATATCCGAAAAACTGCAATTTTAGGGCAAAAAAAACAGCGGTATAAACCGCTGGCAGATTGTTAAAAAACATAGTTTTTTGGCAAGATGTTAGGCTGTTAAGAAAGACTTAGATTCGGTAAAACTCCCTGAACAGCGGCTGTGCAGTGTACCTAAATGTACATAAGCAGTCGATGAGAAGGGATTTTGCCGAATATCAGACTTTATCAACAGCCTAAACAGCGGTATAAGCCGCCGAGGTGTTTGGGGTTTTGGCTGTGAGATGGGGTTTAGCTGTGAGATGGGTTTTATCTACAAAATGGGGGTTTAGCTGCGAGATGGGGTTTAGCTGTGAGATGGGTTTTATCTACAAAATGGGGTTTGGTTGCAAGATACCATTTATCTACAAATAATGGGTTTTGGATAAAGGTTGAAAACATCTAAACACCCAAAGTAAGAACTTCTTCTGTATTTAGATATAAAAGTTCCAAGTTTGGTTTTAGCTGTTCTCAGCCTTAATCCACAGCCGCAAAAGCTTTTACGCAATTAGTAAAAGCTTTTTTCATTTTATATTTATTAATTTAATTTTTTCATTTTGCGGTTATTGCCAAATTCTGCCACAGCGGTAAATAACACATCCGATGATGAATTTAAAGCGGTTTCGCAGGAATCCTGCACCACGCCTACAATAAAGCCAACACCCACCACCTGCATGGCAATGTCGTTAGGGATGCCAAACAAGCTGCAAGCCAAAGGTATTAAAAGCAGAGAACCACCTGCAACACCCGAAGCACCACAAGCACTTATGGCGGAAAGCACACTTAAAATAATAGCCGTAGGCATATCTACACTAATGCCCAAAGTGTAGGTTGCCGCCAAGGTAAGGGTGGCAATGGTAACTGCGGCACCTGCCATATTAATGGTAGCACCCAAGGGTATGGATATGGCATAAGTATCTTTATCCAAGCCCAATTCCTCACAAAGGCTCATATTAACAGGGATATTTGCCGCTGAACTCCGAGTAAAAAACGCTGTAATACCACTTTGCTTTAAACATTTAAAAACCAAAGGATAAGGATTTTTACGGATATTAATAAATGCGATAAGTGGATTTACCACCAAAGCAATAAATGCCATAATCCCAACCAACAATATAATCAATCTGCCATAGGTAAAAAGAATTTTTAAACCACTGGTGGAAATGGCGGTAAAAACCAAACCCATAATACCCAAAGGTGCAAATTTAATAACCCACCGCACAATTTGAGAAATACCCTCTGCAAAATCGGAGATTACATTTTTTGTGCCATCTGAGGCGAATTTTAAAGCCAAGCCCAGCAAAATTGCCCAAGCTAAAATTCCAATATAATTGGCATCACCAATGGCACTTATGGGATTATCAACTATTTTAAAAACCAGAGATTGCAAAACTTCCAATATACCTTCGGGTGGAGCAACATCCTGAACCCCGGCGGTTAAAACCAATTTTACTTTAAAAATGTTGCTGACAACCACTGCCACTAATCCTGCCATAAAAGTGCTGATGGCATAAAGACAAATAATGGATTTCATATTGGTTTTTTGCCCCTGTTTATGTTTGGATATTGCAGCCATAACCAAAAACAAAACCAAAATTGGGGCTACTGCTTTTAATGCACCCACAAAAAGCTCCCCAAAGATGCCAAGACCCGATAATTGTTTGGGGAAAAATATAGCCAAAACAATACCCACTGCCAAACCAATAATAATTTGTTTTACCAAACTTATTTTGTTCCATTTACCCAATAGTTTTTTAAAAAACATTTATATTTCCTTCCAATACTTATACCGCATTTTTTATGTGGCAAAACAAGTATTTTTTTATTATTATCTTCTTTAATTTAATATATCCCAAAATTTTAATTAAACAAACGCACCCTACTTATAATAACACAAAATATCAAATAAGCAATAAAATATTTATGGAAATTTTGGTGCTGTGCCTAAATTTAATTATATTGAGGCAAATTGTAAAAAAATGTAATTTAGCTTAAAATGATATATTAAAAAAAGCTTAAACCCTTATAATCTAAATTAAACCACTGTTAAACCCTTATAATCTAAATTAAACCACTGTTAAACCCTTTATAATCTAAATTAAACCACTGTTTGATGTAATGAAATATACATAAATTAGGAAATTTATACCCAAAATAAAAAACTGCACTTCACCTTTAAGGTGAAATACAGTTTCTTTTTTTATTTAAGTTTTAATGTGAGATTGGGTTAAGTTGGTATTTTCATTGGGTTTTAACTTAGGATTGGGTTAAATTGGTATTACCATTGGGTTTTAATGTAGGATTGAGGTAAGTTGGCATTTTCATTGGGTTTTAACTTAGGATTTGGGTAAGTTGGTATTACCATTGGGTTTTAATGTAGGATTGAGGTAAGTTGGTATTTTCATTGGGTTTTAACTTAGGATTGGGTTAAGTTTGTATCTTCATTGGGTTTTAACTTGAAAATTTAGGCTTGGGTTTTAAATTTCCATTTAAGTGTTAGGGTTAATTTTATTTTAAAATTTAGCTCCTTAAAATCAGTTATTTTCCGCAACTTTCAGGGCTGCAAATCCATTTTCCAAAATGTCCATACATTGCTCAAAGCTACATTTTTCTCCTAATCTACCCATTAATATACCTGCATTGGCAACTTTGCCCACTAAAATAAAACCTGTGAGCCTGCCATCTGCAAAAACGCATTTTTGATAAATGTTCCGCTCCCCACAAAGGTAATGCTCCTCAACAGAACCGGGGATTTTTTCACGGCTATCACCGCCGCAAATTGCATTTAATCCGAAAAAGTGCAAACTGTTCATGGAAACAGAACCTAAAAATTCAAGATTATCCCCTGCCATATTGGCACCGGCAATTTCCCCTTGCTCTGTGGCAATGGGCCAAATGGCATAAAGTGAGGGTTTTCCCGTTAATTTATCAAAACTTGTGGCAACATCACCTGCGGCATAAACATCCTTAACCGTAGTACGCATATATTTATCCACCTTAATGCCATTGCCTGCCAATTCAATTTCTTGGGGTAAAAATTCAGTATTGGGCACCACGCCTTTACCCATAAACACCACATCACACTGGATTTCTTCACCATTTGTCAGCTCCAAAGTTTTGTGGGTAAAATGATGATGGAGTTTTTTGGCACTGGCACCTAAAATAAATTTAACTCCGTTATCTTTCAAGCGTTCCATAATTAAATCCGCACCGATTTTATCAAATTGTTGGGAGAGAATATTTTGTGAAGTAACAACTATGGTTACATCTACACCATTTTCCCCTAAGGCACCTGCTGTTTTTAAGCTTACCAAACCACCGCCTAACACAACTACCCTATTTTTGCCTTTTTTTACCTGTGCCATTAAATTTTTGGCATGTTCCATGGTGCGCATTAGGTAAATATCGCTTTCTCTGGCACCTTCAATGGAGCCACGGGTTGCCGAAGCACCACTGGCTATAAGCAATTTATCGTAATTTACAACCTCGCCACCTTTTAACTGCACAAGTTTTTCCGCCACAGAAATACCTGTAACTCTAACTCCGCCTTTAAATTTTATACGGTTTTTTTCATAATAGTCATCGGGGCGTATATACATACCATTTTCACTAATTTGCCCGGATAAATAATAGGTAGTAAGACAACGTGAATAGACTTTTTCCTTTTCCGTGCTAAGGATTTCAATTTCCCCTTCTTTATCACGTTCTCTTATGGCATCAGCGGCAAATACCCCTGCTGCACTGTTGCCGATTATTAAATATTTCATTAAATATTTAGGGCTGCCCGTTTTGCTTTTATGTGCTCAACTATGGTGTTAGCTGCCACAATCGGGTCTTCCTCCACAAAGAATTTACCACCAACCAAAGATGCCAAATCATCGGTGAGAACTTTGGTTACCGTAGCACTGCCCAGCACGTTGGGTGCCATGCCAAGGTGGGTTAATAATCCCATATCCACAGCCCATGTCCCAATGGAAAGGGCTTTTTCGTGGTTAAGCTCAGGGGCGGATGCTGCCACAGGCAAATCCTTAATTGCCACCCCTAAATAATCCCCTAAGGCTACAAGTAAATCTCCAATTCTGGCATTATCCACACAGCTACCCATATGGAGCACAGGTGGTAATGGCCCACCCAAGCCTGCGGCATTACCCACAGCTTCTAAAACTGCCAGCAAGCCTTCACCTGCATATTTTTTAGCACCTTCAGGGTTCATTAACCCTGCTTTACCCAAAGCATGGGCAGCACAACCCGTTACTACCACCAAAACATTTTGTTTAACCAATTCTTTGGCAAGTCCCACAATAATTTTATCTTGGGGGAATTTTACATTATTGCAGCCCACAATACCCACGGCTCCAAGAACATTGCCTAACACTATATTATCCATTAAGGGTTTTAGGGGATTTTCCCCATTCAAATTTGCCAAAGCTGCCACAATGGCTTCCACGGAAAATCCACCCCACATTTCACATTTATCCGAGGGAATATTTACCTTGGCTCCATTGCGGTTTTTATAGGATTCTATTGCCATCCGCACAATTTTTGCCGCATCTTCATCAGCGGTTTCCGGAGCAAAGGGTACATGCTGGGCACCGGGAATTTTGCCAATGGCATGGGTTGTAACAATTTTAGTATGATAACAGGCGGCAACCTGGGGTAAAGATGGCATGATACATTGCACATCCACCACCATTAAATCCACAGCACCTGTAACAATGGCTAATTCTTGAGATAGGAAATTACCTGCTGCGGCAACACCTTGACGCATTAAAACTTCATTACCTGTGCAGCATACACCTGAAAGTTTAATACCTGCTGCACCTGCTGCTTTGGCTTCATCTTCTAATTTTCTGCCCCATTCCACAATTTTTTCCGAAAGGAAGGGAACATGGCCATGAACCACAATATTGACTTTATCCGCCTCTAAAACACCAAGATTAGCTTCGGTTTTTACAGGGGTAGGAGTACCAAAAACAATATCCTGAACATCTGTGCCTAATTTTAAACCGGAATAGCCATCCACAATACCCATTTTTGCGGTGTTAAGCAATAAATTTGTGGCATCTGCATCCACCCCCATAGTGGTTTCGTGGATAGAGCGACGAATTTCCTGATCGGGACTTTTTGGTAAAATTCCCAATTTTCTCCAAGTTTCCACTCTTTCAGCAGGGGCATTGGCTTTTAAAAACGCCATGGTTTCCTGACCCGGAGCAAAATCACGGAATAAAACTTCAGTTAATTCTTTTGCCAAATCATTTTTTTCTTTATTTTCAACATCTATACCTAATTTAGAAGCTACGGCTTTTAATTTAGCTTCATCTTTGATTTCATAAGGAACTTTACCTTCTGCTGCCAATTCCAAAATTTCCACAGCTTCAAAAGCATGGTCCACATGGGTGGCTGCTCCCCCTGTAACACTGCGAAGGAGATTTCTGGCAACTATTGTATCCGCATCCGCACCGCAAATACCACGTTTTGGTTCACCAAAAGGATTAATGCGGCAAGGACCTTGAAGGCAGTTTTTACAGCAAACCCCCAATTCACCAAATCCGCATTGTGGTTGCTGTGCTTCGTATCTGTCCCAGCATATTTCAACATTATCACTAAAGGCTTTATCTATCATTTTTAACGAGGCGGCATCTATGGATTTCTCCCTATTTTTCATCTTACATAGCTCCTTTCAGGTAATTTACAATATAATCTGTTTTCTTTCCTTGGTCATATTCTTCAATTTCTTCATAGGTTAAAGCACCGGTAGGACAAGAAGCAGCACAGGCAGGCACACCGGTTTCTTTACAAAGGTCACATTTTACCGCCTTATGATTAAGCCCTTCAGATATGGCACCCAAGGGGCAGGTCATAACACACATCCAGCAGCCAACACATTTTTGGCTATCACAAATAACCGCACCGGAAACCTCATCTCTGTGTAAAGCATGTGTGATACAGGCTTTAATACAGTGGGCATCGGTACAATGGCGGCATTGCAAAGGAAAACACATTGTTTTATCCGCCAATACCTTAACGGATATCGGGGGAGTTTCACCGCCCAACACAGCACCAAGAAAAGATTTGGCTTTACTGTGAGAAGTGGCACATGCTAATTCGCAAGTATGGCAACCTAAGCATTTTTCAAAGTTTACCATTACTTTTTTCAAGTTAATCACTCCTTTTTTGCGTTGAACATCACTTTTTTTTTGCAAACTACGATGTAACAACAAGATTTTATACTTTATATATATATTTAGTATACACTTGCAAAGAAAGAAAAACAACTTATTTTTGGTTTTTAATAACCTATTATTTTCATTTAATAAGAAGAAAAGCCAATCAATGATGGGATTAATATTTTATTATAGATTAAATGGGGGTTATGCCCAAGGAACTATGTTAAAAGAATCTATGTTAAATGAGGTCTATGCCCAAGGGGGTTATGCCCAAGGGGTTCGTGCCCAAGAGGGCTATGTTAAAGAAGTGGGGCTATGTTAAATTGGTTTGTGCCCAAGTGGAGCTATGTTAAATTAGTACTATCTTAAAGGGGGTCTACGCTAAATTGCTCTACGCTAAAGCCGAAGGATGTCTACACTAAATGCTGTGGTGCGGAATAAAAACGTAATTTTTACCACGGTATAGACCATATATAACAAAAAACCTACTTTCCGATGGGGGTCTGTGCCCAAGTTAAATGGGGTCTACACTAAATGCTGTGGTGCGGAATAAAAACGTAATTTTTACCACGGTATAGACCATTTTCATATATAACAAAAAACCTACTTTCCGATATGGCATAGCTATTTTATTATATAGCAAAAGACCTACCTTCCGATGTGGAAAATAGGTCTTTTTTGGTGGAGACAGCTGGATTCGAACCGGCGACCCCCTGCATGTGAGGCAGGTACTCTAACCTGCTGAGCTATGCCTCCCCAATTAAATTTATTGTAACACTATTTACTTCAAGTTTCAATAAAATATTTAAACTTTTTTAATTTATTGGGAAACATATGGTTATTCGGCTTATAAAAAATTAGATATTAGCACAATAACACATTTTACCAAAGGGCGAGTAAACCCACGGTTGATTTTATCAACCTAAATTAACTACCAATCCATTGACTCTTTAGGTGATATCCTTATACTTATACATAGAGGTGATAAACATGAATGAAATAAATATCGGAAAAATACTAACTCAAAAAAGAAAAGAAAAAGGCATTACCCAAGATGAACTTGGAGAATACATCGGGGTTTCCAAAGCCTCGGTTTCCAAATGGGAAACCGCACAAAGCTACCCGGACATTACATTGATACCCAAACTTGCAGCCTATTTTAACATTACCATAGACCGCTTAATGGACTACAAGCCCCAAATGTCCAAAGAAGAAATTGCCAAGGTATATTTTGATTTTACCGTTGATTTTACCCAAGAACCCTTTGACGATGTGATGAATAAGGTCAGAGCAACGGTGCAAAAATACTACTCCTGCTTTCCCCTGATTCTGCAAATGGGCATTTTAACCATCAACCACTATGAGCTGGCAAAGTCCGAAAATAAATTAGATATAATAAAGGAAGCCGTAACTTGGTTTATCCGCATTAAAACTCAAAGCGAAAATAACGAAATACGCAAAGAAGCCGAATATATGGAAGCAATTTGCCATATTATTTTAGAAGAACCACAAATAACCTTGGAGATATTAGGGGAAAATATTCCAAATCTCTATGATAACACCCAGCTCCTTGCCTCCGCCTATACCATGACCGGAAACAGCGAAAAAGCCAAAGAAACATTGGAATTGGGCATATTTAACCATTTGCTGTGTTTAACCCAAAATCTTTTGGGTTTTCTGCCCTTTGCCATGGATAATATGGATTTATTTGAGGAAATTTCAAAACGTCTTTTTGCTATCTCCGAAGTATTTAATTTAGAAAAATTGCACCCCAGCTCCATGATTGGGATTTACATTACCTCGGCTCAAAACTATGCTTTGGCAAATAATACCGAAAAAACCTTAGAGATGCTGGAAAAATACGCTGATTTGGTTACAAGTGATATTTATCCCCTAAAATTACACGGCGATGAGTTTTTCGATTTAATTGACCCATGGCTTAATGATTTGGAATTGGGTACATCTGCACCACGTGATGAAAAAACCATTAAAGCATCTATGATAAACAGCGTTTCACAAAATCCATCCTTTGGGGCATTAACAGATAATAAAAGGTACAATAAAATTATTAAGAAATTAAGTACACTTTTAGCATAAAAAATAAGTTAATTTTATTAGATTAAAACTTTTAGCAAACTTCAAAAACTTAAATGGGTAAATACACCAAACTCCTCATTTCGGATATATCCCGATATACTCGATGTATCCCGTTGTATCCGATATACTCGTTGTATCCCGTTGTATCCCGTTGTATCCGATATACTCGATGTATCCGATATAATAAGAATCGAAAATTTGGTGAGTTTCACATTATCACATTTTCTCAACAATCTTGCATATCTTGATTTTTCAAGATATGCTTTTTTTTAGACAAGTTTCCTTGGGCTTAAAAACCGCATATATATAAAGATGTACTATAAAATCCCAAATTACAAGGCTCTTACCATAAGCTAAACTTAAAAATCCATTACCATAAATCAAAAAAAATAAAGGAGTAAGATGATGAACGAAAACAAAGATTTAATCGGCACCAATGAAACCTGCCCTGCTGTGGGGTATCAGGCTTTATCCATTTGTGTTCCCATTACCATAACACCTTTTGCCAAACCCGGCACCACTGTTACTAAGTGCTGCGGCAATCCTGTGGTAAAATCCGGTAGAGTACCATGTGAAGGCGAAAAAAACGGTGCTTGTTATTTCACCATAAGCCAAGATATTTGCGTGGAAGTGCCCATAGATTTTGGTGCAACAGCCCAAGAAGGAGATACCTATGTAAACTGCAAAGGCGCATCCGCAGACGATATTTGCACAGAATGCTCCAAGCACATCCCTGCACCTGCACCCCAATCTGCACCTAAAGCTGAAGCCATATCCACAACTGAAGCTTAATCATGGCAGAAAAAAAGCAGCATGACTGCGGTTGCGAAAAGGAAAATTCAACTTGCTTAAATAAAACTGCTCACTATGCAGAAATTGGCTTACCCCTAAACATAATACCCTATGCCACAGTTAAAAAAGTAAGTACCCAATGCTGTGGTGAACCCATAATTGCACCTTTTTCCTCACAATCTCCCTGTGGCTGCGATATTTTCATTACCCAAGCATTGTGCATTAGGGTTGAGGTGGAATACGGTTCCACGGTAAATCAGGGAGATGCCACGGTAAACTGTAAACCGAACTCAACTTGTGCCGATTCTTACTTTGGTTAAAAATGCAAAATAATAAAACACCGAAATAGCTGTTTTTAAACCATTATTACCCATAAGTTAGATTTTTTCCGCCTAATTTATGGATTGGTTTATTACGCTATCTCGGTGTTTTTTATAGTACATTTAAATTATATTGCCATAATAGTTATTTTCGATTTTAATTTTCCGCCTTTAAAAAGCGGTCTTTTCCGCAAAGGTCTTTAATTATCTGGGTACTTTTAAAATATTCTTGGGCAAATTTTAAAATATCCCCACCTTGGTTTTCACCTATTTCCATCAAAAAAAGTCCCTGTGTTTTCATAAATTGCGGTGCTTCCTTTAGTATTTTATAGCACAAAGATAAACCATCATCCCCACCATACAATGCCAAATCAGGTTCAAAAGTTAATTCCTTGGGGATATTTGCCATCTCCTCTTTGGTTAAATAAGGGGGGTTAGCAGTGATAATATCAAATTTCATATATTGGGGCACAGCTTTAAACAAATCGCCGTTATAAAGTTTTACTTTTACCTTATTTAAAGCCGCATTTTCCTTTGCTATTTTTAAAGCTTGGGGTGATATATCTGCGGCGTGAAATTTGCCTGCTAAATTTTTTGCCAAAGATATAATAATACAGCCCGACCCTGTGCAAAGATCCAACACATTCAAATACTCATCTTTTCCCCACTCTATGGCGGTTTGCACCAAAATTTCTGTTTCCGGGCGTGGCACCAAAACATCGGCATTAACCTTAAAATTTAAGCCGAAAAAATCTTGACTACCCATAACATATTGAAAGGGTTCGCCATTTTCCAAGCGTTCAATAGCAGTATGGCATTGGGCAAAATCCCTGATTGATATTTCTTCATCGCCCAAAACCAAGATTTTTTTACCGCTGATTTCTTCCAAAAGCCAACGGCTTTCATTTTCGCCATTTTCACGAAAAGCCAAATTTTCTTTTAACCATTTATATAATTGGGCATAGGTATGCGGCAGCATTTTATTCCACCCCGGCTTTTAATTGCTGCATCTGCTCATCACTGATAAGGGCATCAATTATTTCATCAATATTCCCCTCTAAAATAGAATCCAAACGGTGCAAAGTCAGCCCCACTCTGTGGTCTGTAACTCTGCCTTGGGGGAAATTAAAGGTGCGAATACGTTCGGAACGGTCGCCACTGCCCACCATGGATTTACGTTGGCTGGAAATATCACCATTTATTTCTGCCTGCATGGCATCGTAAATACGGGCACGTAAAACTTTCATGCCTTTTTCCTTATTCCGAAGCTGGCTTTTTTCATCCTGACAGGAAACCACAATACCCGTGGGTAAATGGGTAAGACGCACCGCACTTTGGGTGGTATTAACACACTGCCCACCCGGGCCGCTGGCACAAAAAACATCTACTTTAATATCATTGGGGCCGATATCCACTTCCACATCCTCAGCCTCGGGCATAACTGCCACAGTGGCAGCGGATGTATGAACCCTGCCGCTGGCTTCGGTATCCGGCACACGCTGTACACGATGGACTCCGCTTTCATATTTTAAACGGCTGTAAACATTTTTACCTTCAATAAGGCAAACCACTTCTTTTACGCCGCCAATATCCGTAATATTACTGCTTAAAACTTCCACTTTCCATTTGTTTTTTTCCGCATAACGGCCATACATTTTGTAGAGATCGTTGGCAAAAAGAGCTGCTTCTTCACCGCCCTGACCTGCACGTATTTCCATAATTACGTTTTTGGCATCGTTGGGGTCTTTGGGCAGGAGCAAAAGTTTTAAATCCGCTTTGGCGGTTTCTATTTTTTCTTTAAGCTCATCTGCTTCCAGCTCTGCCATTTCTTTCATTTCCGCATCAGTTTCTTCGTTTAAAATTTCCAAAGTACCTTGTAATTCTTCATTCCAAGCTTTATATTCCCGAAATTTGCTCACAATATCTTCTAAATCCGAATGGGCTTTTACGTGTTTTTTCCATTCTGTTTGGTCGTTTATCACTGCGGGATCACCAATCAACAATGATAATTCTTCGTATTTTTCTTCTAATTGACTTAATTTATCGAACATTAATTAATTTCTTCCTCTGTTGTTTTTTCGCTTATTTCTTCGCCGTCAACTGTGTCGTTTTTCTGGTTATTGGGTGGCATTTCTTCGGGGTGGTCTTGGTAATAATTGGGTATAACTGCTTTTAAAGATGTTAAAGCAACTTCCAACTGAGATAAATCAGGTTCTTCGGTGGTGAGTTTTTGCATCCACAACCCCGGTGCCATAAAAATCCGCACCGCTTTATATTGGCAATGCCCTGCGGCAAACCTTGTAACCTCATAGGTTAGTCCCGCAATAAATGGCATTGATATAAGCTTAATTAAAATACGTGCCCAGGAGCTTTCTGTTTGACCCACAAAAGTGAAAACCACAATCATCACAATCATCACCATTAGCATAAAGGCAGTGCCGCACCGCATATGCAAGGTGGTATACTTTTGGGCAGCTTCAGGCGTAAGTTCATCGTTATGCTCCCAAGCTGCAATGGATTTATGCTCTGCTCCATGGTATTGAAACACACGGCGGATATCCTCCATGCGTCTGACTAAAACTATATAAAGTATAAAAATAGATATACGGATTATGCCTTCAACCAAGCTTCTGCCAAAATCACCGATATAGGGATGCAGCCAAGTGCCCAACATAACAGGGGCGGCAAAAAACATGGCTAAAACCACCACCACCGCCACGGCTATGGCTAAAAACATACCCCAAAAGCCCAAATCCTCATCTTCTTCACCGGATTGATTCGCAGACCAAGTGATATTTTTCATACCCAAAGCCATCATCTCGATAAGGTTAACAAATCCCCTGATAATAGGCCATTTTAAGATGGGGTATTTATTTTTGATTGTATCCACAGGCTCTTTTTTGGTTATAATTTCTCCGTTTTCTTTGCGTACGGATACGGCATATTCCTTGGGACCCATCATCATTACACCTTCGATGACCGCCTGACCCCCATAATAAAAAGGTTTTTTCATTAATACATTCCTTTTTTAATTTACAAACCGCCAAATATTGGCAAGTGTGATTTTTCATAGCAAAAAACGGAGCTTAACGCTCCGTTGCAGATTGTGAACAAAATGAAATTTTGCCTGCACAATTAGGACTTTAAAAAGACTTAACCCGACGAAAATAGTAAGCAGAATTTCGGGGTAAATACACCAAAAAATCGGCAATTAATATTTTCGGCGAGCATCAGACTTTTTAATGCCTTAAACGGAGCATAAAGCTCCGTTAATCGGTGCATCAAATGAATTATTTTAGACCGTATTTCTTTTTGAACTTATCTACACGGCCGCCTTCTTCTACTAAGAAGCGTCTGCTGCCTGTATAGAAGGGATGGCATTGAGAACAAACTTCAACTCTGATATCCTTTTTGGTGGATTTAGACATAAATTTGTTGCCACATGCACAAGTGATTTCTACTTCATCATAAGCAGGATGAATACCTTTTTTCATACCTGTCACCTCTCTTTTCTCAAATCGGTATGGTGGATATTTTCATGCAGGAGTAATTATATCACATTAATTTTCATAATGCAAGAAAATTAATGTGGTTTTCTACTATATTTTATTATATTTTTGGGGTGGAATAATTTCCAACATCTATGCCTTCTTTACGTAAAATACGCAGTAATTTTTCCATGCCCAAGGATTTGGTTTTTTCCATGGCTAAAGCCTCATAAAAATAATCGCAATCTATATTCAAATTGCGTATTTGCACTTTTTGTAATTGGGTGCGGTTTATAAAGCCCAGCAACGCTTCTACCTCATCTTCTCTATCGGTAAACCCGGGAAAAGATAAAAGATTAAGTGATACGTAAACACCGCTTTCCACAGCATATTTCACCGAAGCTTCCACATCTTTTAAGGTGTATGCCTTGGGGCGATAATATGCGTTGTAGTGCTCTGATATTGCGGAAAAAATGCTCACCCTTAAGGTATCTATGCCGCTATCCACAATTTGCTCTATACAGCCTGTGTGCCCTGCATTGGTGTTCATATTTACAGTACCTTCATTGGTGTTTTTGCGGATGATTTTAATGGCTTTGCTCACACGCTCAGCCTCAAGTGAAGGCTCACCCTCACACCCTTGACCAAAGCTGATAATATTTTCTCTGCCCTTGGCATTGAGGTGATAAATACCAACCTCGGCAATTTCTTTTACTCTGGGGCGAAAATTAATTCTGCCTTGGGGTGAAGGACAACACTGGCTCTCTTGCAAAGATATACAGCCAATGCACCGTGCATTACAATATTGAGATACAGGCAAGCCACCTTCCCAACGTCTGTAAAAAATATTTTGAGCAGTAAAACAGCCATATTCCATGGAACAATGTGCCAGCTGAGTTATAATGCGATTATGGGGCAAAGCGTTTTTTACCTTTTTAATACGCATAGCCAAATCCGTGGTATTATAGTGGTTGGGGTGCCATTTTTTGTGCTCATCTGTTTGAATAGCCGCCACATAAGGAGTATCCCCTTCCATAGCCACTGCGGTGTAACCTAAAATAGGCAATACCTTTTCTTGAACATTTTCAGGTGTTTCATAAGCAGGCAGTAATGTTCTGGTAAAACCTTGGGGCAATAATGCTGCCACAGGCCAACCTTGATTTTCTGAAGCTACAATTCTACCTGATACATTGCGACCCAAAGCCATGCGGCCGGGTAAAGATGTTAACGTTGCTCCTTCGGGCATGGGTATAAAATTTTCTGAAGTTACAACTTCGCTGCCACGCACAGCAACGGCATCTAAATTTTTATCTACCAAAAGGTCACCATTTTTATTTGTATATAATAATTTCATTTTTCAATTCCACTTTCGTGATATTTTTCTCAATTTCTCATTTTTGTAATTTATCATATAGTTTAATTATTCAATAAAAATATACAAAATCCTTTAAACTTAGGTTAAATTACCTTAAGATAGGCAAAAATTGTGGTTAATCTGTGGTTTTATCACTTTTACTCTTAAATAAGACTTGAATATTGTTGCAAAATATATTACTATATAATATGAATGCAGAATTTACCTTTTGCAAAAATCTGAAAATTTATGCCTTTTTAAATACAGGATTTATTAAAAATTCAAGCCGTGGGTATTTACTTTTAAAAACTTAAAATAAGGAAACATTTAGGCACTTTAAAATTAGGCTGAAAAAATTATACCTTAACAATTTACCCACCATGTTTTTCAAGACTACACTTTTTTAAGCATATTAATATAGATTTTACCGTAAAAACCATTTATATATTCAATTTACCGTAAACCAAAAAAACAACTTGGTTTACTGCATTAATTATTATGGGGGATTTTTTATAATGAGGGATTTTTTTAAGAATAAAAAAAAGAATATCGCACCTCAACCTCAAGAACAACTATATGCTGTTTTTATTCAAAGTAACGACAGAATATATCATTTGGATAAAGAATGTGCAGGTGTGGGCTGTATTACCATCAATAACAAAATAGCCCGTTGCCAAGCCAGAAAACCATGCCAACTGTGCGCAAAAAACCGTCCTGCGTACAATGCCCCAATAATTTCCCCAGAGGAAAATACCAAGGCATATACACACACACCCAAACCACCCTTAACACCACCACCTGCCATAGCCAATAAAGAAAATACAGCCACGGCGGATAGCAATATAAATACGCCATTATCACCTTTAAATGCCCAAGCTGACCTTGGTGTAAACCCTACCCTTGAGCCAAGCCCAGAAGCTGAAAATTTAGATATGCCGCCCTTAGCTCAAGAAGCCGCAGCCAAAAATCCCCAAATGGAACTTAATGATATTATCGCCCCAAAAGAGCAAGCCATACCATCGGTAATTTTAAATAATGAAATAAATCCAGATAATGGCATTGCATCGGATAATATTACCATTGCAGAAAATAACAGCGAAAATAGCAATATCGAGGAAAAAAACAGTCTTATCCAAGATATAAAAAAAGAAGATATAGAAAAACTTTTTCCTTTACCCACAGAAAATATTGAAGATGAAAAACCTCTATCTTGGGAATCTCTTAAAGAAATGCCCCTTGCTTCCAGTACCGAAGAAGTTGCAGAAAAAATTGTAAGTGATGAGGGTGAAATTTCAGGGAATATCTCTGAAAACATTGAAGATGAAAAACCCCTATCTTGGGAATCACTTAAGGTAATGCCCCTTAACCCCAACACCGAAGAAGTTGCGGAAAAAATTGTAAGTGACGAGGGTGAAATTTCAGCCAATATCTCTGAAAATATTGAAGATGAAAAACCATCGGTATCGCCACTGGTTTTTAACAGCACCCAAGCCACGGCAATGGCTGAGGAAAATATAACTAACACAGAAACACCAATGCCAAACCCGATAATGGCACCGATTTCCTCATCTATATCCACAGATGAAAATGACTTAAACCCCAAAAATCAAGGCACAAATATACCGATATTAACCAGAGTACCCCTTACACCTTTGCTGGAAACACAAGAACCCTTGACTGAACATCACCATACAGAACCAAAAAAACAAAAAAAAACCGGTAAAACCCAAAACTTAGTATTTGGTAAATTAGACAAGGTTTCCATTGTTGGCATCGCCATATTTACACTGACTATTTTGGTTATAATTGCCAATTTTGCCACAGGTGGCATAGTGCCCAAAGATAAAGTAGATGCCTTGAGCTGCAATACAGAAATATCTTGTAATATTGATAACTATGATTTAAAATTTTAAGTATTAAAAAAACCCTGCATCTTTATACACGGATTTGCCCCAGATAAAAATAATATATTCATAAAATATTCTACCTTTTATAGCTTTGCAAACTTTTTAAAATTCTAACCTTTCAAATTAATACTTCACAATAAAGGGGGAAAAACATGAAAACCGGAAAACTGCTTATTGGCATATTATGTATTTTATTATGCTTTTTTATAACTTTTCAATCCTGTGCCGCAGGAGTACACAACTTTTTTGCAAACACAGGTGAGGTTGGGGGCACAGCAGGTTTAATAACGGCATTGTTGATGCTAACAGCTGGTATAGTTGGAATTGCCACTCGCAATTATCACAAAAGAGGCGGTGCACTTTCAGCCATGATACTTTACTGTGTGGCTGCACTTTTTGCCATTCTTTTAGCAGGCTCCTATATAGACCTAATTATTTGGGGAATTTTATGTTTGGCATTTGCGGCTTTTTATTTAGCCGATATAATAATAGAAAACAATCCATTGATAGGTGAATAAATAAGGGCTTTGGATTTTAAAATTATAAACAACTGATTAGGATTATAAAAAACAAAACTCCACAAAACTACATAATCACAATCCGTTTAATTTTAAAAAGCTCTTAAAATACAAATAGGGAAAATATTAAATAGCCTTGGGTAAATTTACTGATTTATAAATTTACCCAAGGCTATAACCAATTTAGGTGGGAAGTAACCATGCACACCTGTGGATTTTAGATGGAAAGCAACTGGCATCTCTGTGAATTTCTGGTGGGGAGTAAATAATCATCGCTATAAATTTAGGTGAGAAGTAAATAAACACCTTAAATATTTTACGGCACTAATCCAAAACAAAAAAGAGCCTACATAATTTAAAAAACCCCAAATCCTGTTAAAAAAGGATTTGGGGTTTTGTGTATACATTAAATATGCAGATTTTATTTGCCTGCAAAGCCCGGTACATCTTTGGTAATAATATTTATCAAAGGTTTTTTGCTGAAATCGTGGATGGTTTCCACAAAACGCATAGTACCTGTTTTTGCTCTTAATACCAAGGAATGGGTGGTAGCACCAACGCCATCATAAACCACACCACGAAGCAAAGGCCCTGTGCTGATACCTGTGGCGGCAAACATAATTTCCTCACCTGCTGCCATATCTTCCAAGGTTAAAAGTTTTTCATCATCTGCAACACCAAGTTCTGCCATTCTTTGGCGGTCCTCATCATCTTCGGGCCACAATCTACCTTGCATATCACCGCCCAAACATTTTAAAGCAGCAGCAGCAATAACACCTTCAGGTGCACCGCCAATACCTATCATCGCATCAATGCCGGAACCGGGGATAGCACAGGCAACCGCAGGAGCAACATCACCATCAGTAATAAGCTGAATGCGACAACCGCATTTTCTCAATTCATCAATAATGGGTTGATGGCGCTCACGATCCAACACCACAACGGTTAAATCGCAAAGGTGTTTATCCAAAGCTTTAGCTATATTATTCATATTTTCTGTAACACTGGCATCTAATTGAATTTTGCCTTTGGCTTTGGGGCCAACGCAAATTTTATCCATATACATATCCGGAGCATGGAGCAAGCCGCCTTTTTCACCTGCTGCCAAAACAGCAATGGCACCACTGGCACCTTTTGCCACCAAATTTGTACCTTCCAAGGGGTCCACCGCAATATCAACCAAGGGTTCTTTGGCATTGCCAACGGGTTCGCCGATGTAAAGCATAGGAGCTTCATCCATTTCCCCTTCACCAATAACCACGGTACCATTAATGGGTATAGTATCAAAAACTGCTCTCATACCACGTACAGCAGCGTCGTCAGCAGCCATTTTATCGCCTCTGCCCTGCCAATAGCCCGATGCCAAAGCAGCAGCTTCAGTAACACGCACAAAGTCTAAAGTTAATCCTCGTTCTAACATTTTTATCTCCTTTTATAAGCCTTTTAAACCGCTTTTTTCCCAATCTTTTTTGAAGGTAGCAATACCTGCATCTGTCAGGGGATGTTTTACCATTTTTTTCATAATAGCATAAGGTATCGTGGCAATATCCGCCCCTGCCAATGCCGCATCGCTAACGTCACGGGCACTTCTGATACTGGCGGCAATAACCTTTGTTTTTATATCGTATTGCCAAAAAATGGTTTTAATTTCTTCTATTAAAGCCTTGCCCTCAGCACCCACATCGTCCACTCTGCCTACAAAGGGGCTAACATAAGTTGCACCGGCTCTGGCTGCCAATAAGGCTTGATTTGCAGAAAAAACCAAAGTCATATTTGTTTTAAACCCCAAGGAAAAAAGAATAGTTTGAGCTTTTAACCCTTCCTCTGTGAGGGGTAATTTAATTACAATATTATCGCCATATTTTTGAAGATTTTTGGCATCTTTCACCATATCTTCAGCTAAATCCCCTAAAACTTCCAAGCTTAAAGGTGCATCTACATATTTTCGCACCTCTGCCATGAAATCCGATACGGGAATTTTTTCTTTTGCCAAAAGTGAGGGATTGGTGGTTAAACCACTTAATACACCCCAAGCTGCAATTTCTTTAATTTCATCTAAATTTGCTGTATCTAAATAGAGTTCCACGATAAATCCCCTTTTATGCTTTGCCGTCGCAACCTAAAACATTAATAAGTTTATTTTTTACCAATTCATGGATATTGGCACGGGCTGGTTTTAAATATTGGCGGGGGTCAAAATGGTCGGGATGTTCTGCCATATATTTGCGGATAGTACCTGTCATTGCCAAGCGTAAATCGCTATCAATATTGATTTTGCAAACTGCCATTTTTGCAGCTTGACGCAACATATCTTCGGGTACACCAATGGCATCGGGCATATTGCCGCCATATTCATTTATCATTTTAACATATTCGGGAATAACAGAAGAAGAACCATGCAAAACAATGGGATAATTAGGCAAACGCTTGCCTACTTCTTCTAAAATATCAAATTTTAACTGTGGTTTTTGACCGGGTTTAAATTTATAAGCCCCATGGCTGGTACCAATGGCAATAGCCAAGGAATCCACCCCTGTTCTGTTTACAAATTCTTCAACCTCATCGGGGCGAGTGTAGGAAGCATCTTCGGAATTTACGTTTACCGCATCTTCAATCCCTGCTAAACGACCTAATTCACCTTCCACAACCACGCCTTTGCTATGGGCATATTCCACAACCTGCTTTGTAAGTTTAATATTTTCTTCAAAGCTCATTTTGCTGCCATCTATCATTACAGATGTGAAACCACCATCAATACAGCCCTTACAGGTTTCAAAGGAATCGCCGTGGTCTAAGTGCAAACAAATGGGTAAGCCTGTTTCAATTTCTGCTGCTTCCACTAATTTTAACAAATAAGTAGGATTAGCGTATTTTCTTGCCCCTGCGGAAACTTGGAGAATCAAAGGTGCGTTCACTTCTTTGGCTGCTTCGGTGATGCCTTGAATAATTTCCATATTATTTACGTTAAAAGCACCGATTGCATAGCCACCTTTATAAGCCTTTTCAAACATTTCTTTTGAAGTTACTAATGGCATTATTAAACACTTCCTTTATATATTTTTTTTACCGATGATGCCACAGCAGTGCGGCGTAAGGGAACATCAACCACGGTGCCCACTTTTGCATCGGTATTATCAAGCGAAATCACCGTGGTTTGCATGGCAATTCTGCCGATAACAGCCAAGGGTTTCTGCTCAAAATAAACAATGTTGTTGGGTCTGCGTCGCAAAAAGCTACGCAATAACTTTAAAGCCTGCCTTATAAAAATTTTCAACGATATATTATTTAAAGGTGGTTGTATACCGAATCCATCAGTATAGCCCACGGGTATAACACCTAAACGCATGGGTTTTTTAGCGGTAAAATCACCGCCATAGCCCACTTTTTCCCCTGTTTTTACTTCACGAACTTCCACAATTTTTGCTTTTCCCTGCCAAGTATCTTTTAAGTTCAAAGTACCTTTTAAAAACGGTGCAGGAAACTGCCCGTAAAGCAAAGTGCCCACCCGCACATAATCATAGCGAGCTTCAGGGTGGGATATAGATGCTGCACTGTTACTTAAATGCACATCGAAATTATAATCTATATAGCTGCGTATCACCTGTAAAATACCATCAAAGGTATCTATTTGTTTTTGTGTTTGGGGGTGATTTTGTATCAAAGCCGTGGGTAAATGGGAAAAAACCGAAGCAATTTTCAAATTGGGATATTCCTTTAATTTAAGAAAAAAGTCGGGAATATCCTCGGCATTAATACCAAAACGGTTCATGCCTGTATTTATTTTTAAATGAAAAAAACATTCTTTTTCAGCGGCTGCCTCAGATAAATGCCCCAAATTTTCAGCATTATCCAAAGTGGGAGCTAAATTTAAAGAGAGAATCTCTTTATAATATTGGGGTAAAGATGGTGCCATCATTAAAATTGGGGATTTTATGCCCCCCACTCTCAATTCCCGTGCTTCACCAAAGTGGCTCACCGCCAAATAATCCACATCTGCCTTTGCCAAAGCTTGGGCAGTTGCCAGTAAACCATGGCCATATGCCTGGGCTTTTACCACAGCCATAACGCCTTTTTGACCGCTTATTTTTTTCTTTATTTCCTGATAATTATAAATTAAATTATCTAAATTAACTTCTATCCAAAAATCCTCATTTTGGTAAGACATGATTATCCCTCTTATTTTCCGCCTTTAAGTTTTTTCTTGAAGCGAATCAATTTGCGTACGCCTTTATAATAAATTGGTTCAAAGGTTTCGTATAATTTATAGAAAGTTTTATTATATATCAAATCGTACTCTCCTATAAATTCAACATAATCACCATTAAATCCTTTTTTAAATTTATAAAGACCATATAAAGGATGCTCCGGTGGGACTTGACCCGGAACTCCACGGAAATCGTACATGGTACAGCCCTGCTCTTTGGCATACTGTATCATAGTCCATTGAATAAGATAATTGGGCATAACATTTCTGTATTCATTGGCAGAAGCACCATAAAGATACCAAGCCCTAAAACCAAATTGCAAATATAAAGTACCTGCAATCATTTTGCCTTCATAATAAGCATAAAAAAGTTGTGCATAGCCTTTGGGCACCAATTTATCATACATATCTTCAAAATATTGATAGGAGCGAATTAAAAAATTATCCCGTTCCGCTGTTACTTTCAGCAAATCGTAAAATTCTTTTAGCTTGGATTTATCTTGGGCAAGCTCAATGGTAACACCTTTTTTTCCTGCCAAACGCAGGTTATAACGGGTTTTTTGGTGCATATTTTTCATTAAGGTTTCTTCATCGGGAGTTATATCCAAACGGAAAACAAATTTAGGCTGAATACCTTCAAATCCCGAACCAGAACCGGGCTTTACAAAGCCGTATTCTTGAAAAAAGTTTTGCCAAGAATTTTCTTCAACGCTAACATCGGGGTCTAATTTCAGGTAGATAGCTTTTCTCTCTTTGGCAATTTTTGCCACCTCTGCCATGAGAAATTTTACGGTTTCTTTATCATCTATATCCACCACAGGCCCACGGGTGGCATAAAAAATGGTTTTGCCCATGGGTACACTGCGTTGAAGTATGGAAATACCTGCGGCAGGTTCGCCATCTTTTAAAATCAACAAACGGATAGGAACCCAGCTCCCTGATTTTATTTCCCCCCATTCATAGCTTTGGAGGATATGCCCTTTTTTGGGATGGTTCGCCACAAAGGTATCGAACAGTTCTCTATCTTTTTCTTCTATAATTTTTGCTTCTAACAAGTAAAAACTCCTTTCTCCCGACTAACAAACTAATTAACCGCCATTATTTATTCATATTTTCAAAAGCAGCGGCAATAAGCCCTATGAATAAAGGATGAGGACGATTAGGACGGGACTTAAATTCGGGATGGAATTGACAAGCCATGAAGTAAGGATGATTTTTCAATTCAATCATCTCTACCAAGCGGCCATCAAGTGAAGTTCCCACAATTTCCATATCGCTGTTATCGTATTTTTCACGATACACATTATTAAATTCATAACGATGGCGGTGGCGTTCTTCCACAACCTCCACACCGTATAATTCTTTAGCTTTGGAGCCATCTTTAATCACGCAGGGGTATAAACCCAAACGCATGGTGCCGCCTTTTTCTTCCACGGATTTTTGTTCAGGCAAAATATCAATAACCGCATTGGGAGTATCGGCAAATTCTGAGCTGTTGGCTTCTTCAATACCCAAAACATTTCTGCCATATTCCACCACGGAAAGCTGCATACCCAAGCAAATGCCAAGGAGAGGTAAATTATTTTCTCTGGCATATTTAATGGCGTTAATTTTTCCTTCGATACCACGGTCCCCAAAGCCACCGGGCACCACTATACCTTCTACATTTTGCAATTTTTCCCCTACATTGTCCGTGGTTATATATTCGGAATCTATCCATTCTATTTCCACTTTAATGCGGCGGTCGAACCCTGCGTGTTTCAAGGATTCCACAATGCTTAAATAGGCATCGTGCAAGGAAACATATTTACCGACTATGGCAATGGTTAAGGTGTGCTGGGGATGTTTTATTTTATCCACCATTTCACGCCATGCGTTCATTTCCGCAGGTTTGCAATTTAGATGTAATTTTTCCACCACAATATCGTCCATTTTTTCTTCTAAAAGATTTAAAGGCACTTCATAAATGGTTTCAGCATCTATAACCTGGATAACGGCTTCTTTTTCAATATCGCAAAACAGGGATATTTTTTCTTCCATTTCTTGACTCATGCGTTCTTCCACACGGCAGGCAATAATATCCGGATGGATACCAATACCCTGCAAATCGTGGACGCTGTGCTGGGTGGGCTTGGTTTTAGCTTCACCTGAGGCACGGAGCAAAGGCACTAAAGTAGCATGGATATAAAGAACATTATCCTTGCCCACTTCTCTTTTCATTTGGCGTATAGCTTCTAAAAATGGTTGAGATTCTATATCCCCTACGGTACCGCCGATTTCCGTGATAATCACATCGGGGTTTCCCTCTAAAGAGGGGCGGATTATCCGCTCTTTTATCTCGTTAGTGATATGGGGTATCACCTGAACAGTGCCGCCAAGGTAATCCCCACGGCGTTCTTTTTTTATTACAGCATCGTAAACTTTGCCGCTGGTTACATTATTGCTGCGGCTTAAATTATTATCAATAAATCTTTCATAATGCCCCACATCCAAATCTGTTTCTGCACCATCATCAGTAACAAAAACTTCGCCGTGTTGGTAAGGGCTCATGGTACCGGGATCCACATTAATATAGGGATCAAACTTTTGGCTAACCACTTTTAAGCCTCTATTTTTCAAAATGCAACCTAAAGCAGCTGCGGTAATCCCTTTTCCCAAAGAAGAAACAACGCCACCGGTAACAAAAATAAACTTGGTCATAATATGAATCCTCCCACTTTGTTCAATTCTTACATCTCATTGGGAGCATGAACTCCCAATATCTTCAAAACATTTTTTATGGCAATGGCGGTGGCTTTTGCCAACCCCAGCCTTGAATTTCTTAATGGTTCTTCCACATCTATAACCCTGCAATGGTTATAAAAACTATGAAAACTTGAAGCCAAATCATGTAGATAGGGGCACAATCTGTGTGGTTCCAAACTATCTGCGGCTTCGGCAATTTCTTCGGGCAAATCTGCAAGCTTTTTCATAAGCTCAATTTCGTGTTCATCCTGTAATAAGCTGTAATCCACTGTGGTAAAGTCCGGCAGTGCAAAACCTTTGGCTTCTGCTTGACGCAAAATGCTGCATATTCTGGCATGGGCATATTGCACATAAAAAACGGGGTTTTCCGAGGTTTTGGATTTTGCCAAATCCAAATCAAAATCCATGGCACTATCCGGGTTGCGCATCACAAAGAAGTATCTGGCGGCATCGTACCCCACCTCAGCAATTAAATCCTCCAAGGTTACATACTGCCCCGAACGTTTGGACATCCGCACCAATTCGCCATTTCTGTATAATTTCACCAGCTGCATTAATATCACAGTGAGATTATCCGGGTCGTAGCCAAAAAATCCCACAGAACGCTTCATACGGGCAACATGGCCGTGGTGGTCTGCTCCCCAAATATTGATAACCTTATCAAAACCTCTATCAAATTTATCTTTATGATAGGCAATATCCGCTGCAAAATAGGTGGGTATGCCATTGGCACGTACCAAAACATCATCTTTATCTTCTAAATTTACAAAATCACCTTTGGCAGATTCTTTTTGGGGAGCTTTCACTTCCCCACTGTTTTCCGCCTTCAGTAAAATAGAGCCATCTTTTTCATAGGCATAGCCTTTTTCCAAGAGATAATCCAAGGTAGCCTTTACTTTACCGGATTCGTGAAGGGTTTTTTCCGAAAACCACACATCAAATTCCACGCCGTAAAGAGCCATAACCTCTTTAATGGATTTTAACTTTTCTTTTAAAGCATAATCGCAAAGAATCGCCTCTCTTTGGGCTTGGGGTTTTTCTCTTAAATCCGTGCCAAATTCATCTAAATAATGCTTGGCGGTGGCTTTGATATCTTCACCATGATAGCCCTGTTCTGGAAAATCACGGGTTTCACCCAATAGTTCACAATAGCGAATATCCAGGGATGTGCCCAAAAGCACTATTTGGTTACCGGCATCGTTAATATAAAATTCCTTTTCCACGGTGTAGCCTGCGGCTTTTAAAAGGTTTGCCAAGGAATCACCAATGGCACCACCACGGGCATTACCCATATGCAAAAGCCCTGTGGGGTTGGCACTGACAAATTCAACCTGTACTTTTTTTCCCAAGCCATCTTCCACTGTGCCATAATTTGCCCCCATTTCATGTACTGCTTTGGGCACATCATTTAGCCACTGATTATTTAGGAAAAAATTGATAAAGCCGGCTCCTGCCACTTCTGTTTTGGCTATATAGGAACCGGTAATTTCTAAGTGAGAGAGTATGCTCTCGGCTATTTTTCTTGGTGCCATTCTGGCTTCTTTTGCCATTACCATAGCGATGTTGGTAGCGAAATCCCCATGACCTTTTTCTTTGGGCATTTCTATGATAAATTGAGGTAGGGTTTGGAAAGAAACCTCACCGTTTTTTTGAGAAAGAGATAAGGCTTTTAATAATCGTTCCTCAATATCTTGTTTCATGGTTTCAATGAATCGCATGATTCCTCCATTGGTTAATCTAAATTTTACAATTTTACAGTAAATTAATTATCTTGCACACGGAAAAACTCGCCCCAGGTAAAATCAAGGCAAGTTTTTATTTATTGTATCATAATTTCATAGGTTTTACAAGAACCACATACCATAGTTTGGCGGATTTTTTCATTATTTTTGCCTTAATTATAAAATTTTTTCCTCGGCGGTTTATCTAAGATATTTTTCCGATAAATATGATTTTACTTTTTTAAAATACCAACATTTTTGCACTTAAAAACATAGATTTTAGGATTGCTATTTTGGATTTTTCTTTCATATTACTATGGTTTTTCTGCAATACTAAATAATTTTATAGGTTTTTATATTATATTACTGATTTTTTATATTATATAGAAGTTTTACATAAGACTGTGGTTTGAGCACAAGCTATGAAAAAACCAATATTTTGCAAATAAGTGGTAATTATGTGGTTATTTTTTAATAAAAATGCCAATAATATTTTAATTGTGGATTTTATGGGGTCTTTTCTCGTTTTTATCTTGACATTACTTGTATTTGTATTATAAAATTAAAGTTACATTTATTTTTATAAAAAACGGAGATAATGAAATGAAAAAAGTTTTACCCTTTTCCGATGAATTCCTCATGTCTATGATGGAAAAATACGATACACCTTTTTATATTTACGATGAACGGGCAATCCGAGAAAATGTACGCAATTTTTTAGATGCTTTCCGTGATTTTCCTGCTTTTCAGGAATTTTTTGCCGTAAAAGCCACCCCTAACACCTCTTTATTGGAGATTTTTCAGGAAGAGGGTTGCGGTGTGGATTGCAGCTCCTTAGCCGAGCTTATTTTAGCGGAAAAAGCCGGTTTTAAAAAAGAAAATATTTTTCTCACCTCTAACGATACTCCTGCGGAGGAATTTATAAAAGCCAAGGAATTAGGTGCTATAATCAACCTTGACGATATTAGCCATATTGAATTTTTAGAAGAAAATGTGGGTATACCGGAAAAAATATGCTGCCGCTATAATCCCGGCCCTTTAAGAAACGGCAACTCCATAATTGGTAACCCCATTGAAGCAAAATATGGCTTCACCCGTGAACAGATTTTTCAGGGTTTTAAAATCTTAAAAGAAAAAGGTGCCAAAAAATTCGGCATCCACACCATGGTGGCATCTAACGAATTAAATATTGATTATTTTTTAGAAACCGCAAAAATGATGTTTGAGTTGGCATTGGAAATAAAAGAAAAATTGGATATTGATGTTAACACCATAAACCTTGGTGGCGGTTTGGGGATACCCTACTTTCCCGGTGAAAAGCCCATTAATCTGCACAGTTTAGCCGAAGGCGTAATGGAACTTTACCAAGAAATAATTATAGAAAATGGCTTAATCCCCCCAAAAATTGCCTTTGAAAGCGGCAGAATGATGACAGGCCCTTACGGCTATATGGTTACAAAAATGATTCATAAAAAAGAAATTTATAAGGATTATGCCTGTGTAGATGCTTGCATGGCAAATTTAATGCGCCCTGCACTTTATGGCTCTTACCACCACATTACCGTTATAGGTAAAGAAAATGAACCCAGAGAGCACAAATATGATGTGGTTGGCTCCCTTTGCGAAAATAATGATAAATTTGCAGTGGACCGCTATTTACCCCATTTAAACATTGGTGATATTTTAGTTTTTCACGATGTTGGTGCCCACGGTCATGCCATGGGCTTTAATTATAATGGCAAATTACGCTCTGCGGAAGTTTTGTGGCAAGGTGGTAAGGAAAGCAAATTAATTCGCCGTGCTGAAACTTTAGATGATTACTTTGCAACTTTACATATAGATTAAATTAGATTAAAACCATTAATCTCCATAATTCAATGGTAAAATTTATAAAAATCGGCAATACTTAAATATAGATTGCCATAGATAAAAAGAGATTTTTTGTAAGATTTTTTACAATTTAGTTATAATATTTTATGTTAAATCATTAAAACCCTTGTAATTTACTATGAATTATGATATAAAGAATTAGACAGGAGGTTGTGAGATATGTTAGAACTAAAAAATGTTAGCTGGCAAGTTACCAACGACCAAGGTCAAAGTGATATTATCAATAATATTTCTCTGACGTTGAAAGATGATAGATTTTATGTGGTTACAGGCCCCAATGGCGGCGGCAAAAGCACCTTGGCAAAATTAATAATGGGTGTTTTAAAGCCAACCTCAGGACAAATCCTTTTTAACGGCAAGGATATTACCAATCTTTCCATAACCCAAAGGGCAAAGCTGAATATTGGCTATGCTTTTCAGGCACCACCTGTGTTTAAAGGTATAAAAGTTTCGGAACTTTTGCTTTTAGCAGCAGGCGAAACCAAAATAAACCCCATGCAAATTTTATTTGATGTGGGTCTTTGTGCCGGTGAATATATTAACCGTGAAATGGATTCTGGATTATCCGGAGGAGAATTAAAAAGAATAGAAATTGCCACTATTTTGGCAAGAAAATTAGATATGGCAATTTTTGATGAGCCTGAAGCAGGAATAGACCTGTGGAGCTTTCAAAAATTAGCGGAAACCTTTGGCAATATGCACAAAAACAGCAATATGACATTACTGATTATTTCCCACCAAGAACGCATTATGGAATTGGCAGATGAAATAATAGTTATTGAAAACGGCAAAATAAAAGAAATCACCGATAAAAAAACCTTTTTGGCTGGAATAACCGCTGATAAAGATTGTGCCTGCGGCGAAACCTGCATCCCTAAATTAGGAGGTGTTAATTAATGCTGGATTTAATTGATAAAGGTCTGTTAAAAGCAGTGGCAGATTTAACGGAAATACCTGCAAACGGTGCTTATAACATCAGAAAAAACGGTGCGGGGGAATCTCGTCGCTCCACTAAAAATATACAAATAATTCCCAAAACCAATAAACCCGGCATAGATATTATAGTAGCACCCAACACCAAAGGTGAGCAAGTGCACATACCCGTGATATTAAGTGCCGAAGGTATGCACGATGTGGTTTACAATACCTTTAAAATTGGAGATAATGCCGATGTGGTAATTGTGGCAGGTTGCGGCATACATAACGATTGCAACAGCGAAGCAGGACACAACGGTATTCACGAATTTTTCGTAGGGAAAAATGCCAAGGTAAAATATATTGAAAAGCACTATGGTGAAGGCACAGGCACAGGAAAAAGGGTTTTAAACCCCACTACCAAAGTGCACGTTGAAGAAAATGGCCATATAGAAATGGAAATGGTGCAAATAAGCGGCGTTGATGATACCATCCGTGATACCCAAGTGGATATTGCCCAAGGTGGCAGGCTGATAATTGTGGAACGCTTACTTACCGAAGGGGAACAAAAAGCCGATTCCATAGTGGACGTGCATTTAATGGGCAACGATTCCAGTGCCCGGGTTATGTCACGCTCCGTTGCCCGTGGCAATTCCAAACAGCAATTCCATATGAATTTAATTGGCAATAATCCTTGCCGTGGGCATATACAATGCGATTCCATAATCATGGATAATGCCGTGGTGGAATCCATTCCCCAAATTTCCGCACACCACAGCGATGCCCAACTAATCCATGAGGCAGCCATTGGGAAAATTGCCGGTGCTCAATTATTAAAGTTAATGTCTTTGGGGCTAACCGAAGAAGAAGCAGAAGATACAATTTTAAAAGGTTTCCTAAAATAAGCTAAACTAAATAAAAATAATACCCCGAATTTTAAGCCGTTAAAAGCTTAAAGTTCGGGGTTTTTTCTTGGGGTTTTTGTGTTGGATTGTTGGGGTTGGTTGGGTTGTTGGTTGGATTGGCTGGATTGTTGGGGTTAGTTGGGTTGTGGGGGTTAGTTGGGTTGGATTGGCTGGATTGTTGGGGTTAGTTGGGGTTAGTTGGGGTTAGTTGGTTGATTGGGTTATTTTTTGGTTGTTGTTGGGGTTTTACATTCAATTTTTTTGATATTATATTTACTTTTTTCTGATTATTGAGTTTTTTGAAATGTTATATTGGTTTTTTTGAGATATTTTTTTGAGTTTTTTTCGGATATTTTATATTGTGTTTTTTTGATTATTACGTTTTTTCGATTATTTCGTTTTTTCGGATATTTTACTTAATTTTTTCCGGATATTTTATTGAGTTTTTTGAATTTCATATAACCTTACAAAATCGTTAATTTTCAATTATTTTAGATAAAAGTTATTTTGGTTTTACCACCGCATGGCGTTCCAAAGCACCTTCAATTTGATCCCCCACGGTAATATCTATAAAATCCACTATTTCTTGGGGGCTTAGGTGTATTTCGTCGTTCAGCCAACTCTCCACCAAGGAAGCCAAAGAAAGTGTGTAAAAACCCGTTATAAACTCTCCATATTTTTTTGATATTTCAAATTTATTTTCCACCGCACTGTAAATGGTTTTTTTTATTATATCGTGAATATCGTTGTAAAAAAATCTTTTTAACTGTTCACGCTCCATGGATTGAAAAACACAAAGACAAACTTTTTTATTTTCTTCTATATATTGAAACAACTGCAAAAATCCATTGCGCCACAGGTCTGCACCTTCTCTTTTTCGCAACATAAGAATAGCCTCTTGTTCATACATAAAGGCAATAAGGTCGTAAATATCTTTAAAGTGATAATAAAAGGTTTGGCGGTTTAAACCACAATTTATCGCAATTTCACCAATGGTTATTTTATTCAAAGGTTTTTCCGCCATCAACTTTTTTAAAGAATTCATTAAAGCAATTTTTGTGGTGTAAGCAGACATAAAATCATCCCCCAATACAATATAAAATAAGGCTATTTTAGATTTTGGGCAAAGCTGAATAAGCACCAAAACCACAAGATTAAGGTTTTTTTGCAAAACCCTTCAGCCATCTGAAATTTCATTTTTTCTAATTACGTTAATTACGTTAATTACGTTAATTACGTTAAATCCGTTAATTACGTTAAATCCGTTAATTACGTTAAATCCGTTAATTACGTTAAATCC
>JAVXOZ010000005.1:100196-108422 GCA_036644995.1 Clostridiales bacterium
GTTAAGTCCGTTAAGTTCGTTAAGTTCGTTAAGTTCGTTAATTACGTTAATTACGTTAAGTCCTCTAAATCCTCTAAATCCGTTAAATCCAATATGCAACGTGAATAAACAGCCTTTTTCTTATTATAGCACCTTTTATATTTTTATACAATTACCATGGATTTGTCTTAAATTACGACAAAACACAGTAATTATCCATACATTTATTTAAGGATTTGCAGTATGATATTTCCCATGCAAATAAGAAAGGATTGACTTAAATGAAAATAGGGAAAGTAACCATAGATAGCTTAAAAAGGACTTTTACCAATCGCTTTATCCGCTTTGCCATAGTGGCTATTATTATCATACCCATGCTTTTTGGGCTGTTATATGTTATTGCATTTTGGGACCCCCAAGGGCGTATGGAAAATTTGCCCGTTGCCATTGCCAATAACGATGTGGGAGCCACAAGAGATGGGGTAAAGGAAAACTACGGCGATGAGATACTAAAAGAACTAAAAAAGAACCACGAGGTTAAATGGGTGGTTGTGGATGGTAAAAAATTAGAAAAAGGCATTGAACACACAGATTATTATATGGCTTTTGTAATACCTGAAAATTTTTCTGCCTCGGTTATCAGTGCGGAAAATTCCACACCCAATACCGCACAAATAATCTATTTGGATAATCAGAGAAAAAACTTTTTACTCTCACAAATAGGCAATACCGTAAAAACAAAATTTAGCGATACTGTTTCTGCTGCCATTACCAAGGAATACACCGCTGCGGCTTTTGATAATCTTTATAAAGTTAAAGATGGCATGAATGAAGCAGCCACAGGCAGCGAAAGTTTAAATAAAGGCATAAACACCTTAGGGAGCAAAGTCCCCACTTTGGCAAATGGCATAAACCAAGCTGCGGATGGTGCCGCTGCCATAAAAACAGGATTAGGGGAATTAAACGGTAAAATCCCAGAATTTGCACGGGGAGCAAGGGAACTTAATCAAGGCATAAAAAAAATGCAAAATGAAGCTCCTGCCCTTACCAAAGGCGTGGGAGAATTAGCCGCAGGGTCTAAACAATTAAAAGACGGTTTGGGAGCACTGGATGCAGGGATTGGTGATTCAGGTGCCAAGGTAGACCAAAGTTTATCCCAAATAATAGCACTTTTACAAAATGCTCAATCTCCGGAGGAAATAGCAGCGGCAGTGGGAGCATTAACCAAATTACAAGCCGAATACAACCAAGGTCAAGAAAAATTACAAGGCTCAGTGGGAGCATTAAAGGATGGTGCTAACCAGCTAAACAGCGGTATAAACCAAGTTGCCGGCAATGCTCCGGCTTTAAGCTCAGGCTTAGGAAAACTTGCAGAAGGCTCATCAGCTTTGGCAAGTGGTGCCGATGAAATCCAAGGTGGTGTAGGTAAATTATACAACGGAGCATCATCTTTAACCAGTGGCATGAGCTCTTTAAATGCAGCGGTGCCTATGTTAACCAAGGGTGTAACCTCGTTAAAAAATGGTAGTGGTGAATTATCCTCAGCCTTAAAAGATGGCAGTAAAGAGATGGACTCCAAACTAATAAACAGCAGCAAGGATATGTCTACCTTTATTGCAGACCCGGAAAAAACCACCACCCAAACATATGGTGCAGTGGGAACATATGGCCCGGGATTTGCTCCCTTCTTTTTATCTTTAGGCTTATGGATTGGGGCATTGCTTATATTTTTTATTGTGGAAGTTCGCCCACCTGAAAAACTTACCACCAATAGCTTTAAAGTGGTTTTTGGCAAATTGCCTACCTTTTTAATAATTGGTATATTACAAGCTGTGGCAGTTGCCTTGGGAGCACTTGCCATTGGTGTAAAGGTAACAAATATTTCTGCTTTTATTTTATTTTCCTGCTTAAGCGCTTTGGTTTTTGTGGTGATTATGCAAAATTTGAACTTGCTTTTTGGCTTAGGTGGAAAAGCCATGGCAATTATCTTTTTAATGCTGCAATTAAGCTCCTGTGGTGGCACTTTCCCTGTGGAGCTGGTGCCTGAATTCTTTAAAACCATTAACCCCTTTATGCCCTTTACCTACACCGTGGATGGATATAGAGAAATCATTTCCGGTGGGGATATGAGTATTGTTTTCCAAGATGTCAAGGTTTTACTTTGTGTTGCCGCAGGATTTATTATATTATCACTTATTGGCAATAAATTCGGTGCAAAAATTGAAAAAATCATAAACAAACAAGTAAAAATTGCAGAAGAAATTTAAAAAATATCCTCCTAAACCATGGATTTTAATAAAATGTATGAATAATTACCTATATTTTGTTAAAACTAAAGAAAAAGTTTAGGAGGATTTTTATGAAAAAAATCAAATTTTTCCCGTTATTGGTTCTGGTAATTTTAGCCTTGAGTATTTTTTCCTTAACAGGCTGTAACAGCAGTGATGAAACACCCAAAGATAGTGCAGATACCGCAGGCACCACAGAATCCACCGAGGATTCAACCAAAGACACCACCAACAGCGAAGATGCAAAAATTGAAGAAAACGATGTGGAAGTTACCATTACCACACCCAAAGAAAATGAGGAAATTACCGGTGGTTCGGTGAACATCATAGGCACAGTGCAGGGCACCGCCAAAGAGGTTAAATGCAAAATTACTTTGGAAGATGAAACCGTAATCGGTGAAGGTAAAGCACTTATAGCCGATGTGAGCCACGAATTTACAACAAAAATTACCTACAATATACCCGAAGATAAAAAAACTGGGGATAAAACAAATTGCGAAATTGAAGTAATATGCCTTGATGAAAACGGCAACGAAGTAGAGGACGAATCCATAAACGTAACCATTAAATAAGCCAAAGTCCCAGCTATATAAAGGGAATATTCCACTTGGTGATATCCCCACTATGGCAAAATAGACAAATAAGTAGCCCCATTTTCCAAGTAAAACCTTGGAAAATGGGGCTATTGTCATTTCAGAATATTAAGATAGGAATATTAGGCACAACACCAAAAGTGTGTAAATTTTACAGTTCTACATAACCTGAGAAGTCTGTTTTGGCATCTCCTGTCATGAAAACACCTTGATCCGTGTAGCGGATAACTAAATCTCCGCCTTTTAATTTAACGGTGATATCGCTATCCTTATCGCAATAGCCATTTAGCACCGCCGCCACAGCCGCAGCACAAGCACCACTCCCACAAGACCAAGTTTCCCCTGTACCTCTTTCCCAAACACGCATACGCAGAGTGTTTTGACCAAGTACAGTTACAAATTCCGTATTAACACGTTGGGGAAAAATGGGGTCTTTTTCAAATAAAGGCCCAATTTTTTCCAAATCTAAAGATTGAATATTATAGGCAAAAACCACACAATGGGGATTGCCCATGGAAACACAGGTGATATTATAGGTGTCCCCTGCTATTTTTTGGGGTCTGTTTATCACATTTTCCCCATCCAACATCACAGGAATCATTGAAGGGGTTAAAATTGCCGCCCCCATATCCACAGTTACGCTGCTAACCTCGCCACTTCTGGGGTAGAGCTTGGCTTTTCTGATGCCGCTACCTGTTTCAATGGTCATATCTTCTTTTCTTACTATGCCGTTTTCATAAAGATATTTAGCCACGCATCTCAAGGCATTACCGCAAATATAGCCGTTGGTGCCATCGGCATTATACATTACCATTTTCGCATCGGCAATGCTGGAATGTTCCATTAAAATTAAGCCATCGCTGCCTATGCCTGTGTGGCGATTGGATAAAGTAACCGCTATGGAACTGGCTGCTTCGGCAATTTTATGCTCAAAGCAATCAAAGAAAATGTAATCGTTATTGCAGCCACGCATCTTCACAAAAGGTAATTTTTGCTTTTCTTCACGTAATTGGTTAATATCCACAAGTTCCATGGTTTCTTGGGAATAACGGCTGTTTAAGCTATCTATTAAGGCATCCGCAGTATCCATAGAGGTTAAACAAGGAATTGCTCTTTCCACTGCTTTTCTGCGGATTTTTACGCTGTCCCTGGCAGGCAATCTGCCTTTTTTGGAAGTGGAGATAACATAAGTTATTTTGCCGCTTTCCAAAAGTTCCAGTAAACCTGGGCCTTCTTGAATTTTGGAAACCGTGGTAACGTCCATGCCTTCATCAAAAATGGCTTTGGCGGTGCCACCTGTGGCATAAAGTTTAAAGCCGCTATTGTAGAATTTTCTGGCAACAGCCACCATATCGCCTTTATCGCTATTTTTAACGGTAATAAATACCCCACCCTCTTTATCCATGTGATAACCTGCGGCTACCAATCCTTTAAAGAGTGCTTCTTGTAAGGTGCGGCCAATGCCCAAAACTTCCCCTGTGGATTTCATTTCCGGCCCTAATTGGGTATCCAAATCCGCTAATTTTTCAAAGGAGAAAACAGGAACTTTAACCGCAAAATACGGAACAGAACGGTAAAGCCCTGTGCCATAACCCATGGTTTTAATTTTTTCACCAAGCATGGCTCTGGTGGCAATATCCACCACAGGCAAGCCTGTAACTTTGGAGATATAAGGCACTGTTCTGGAGGAACGAGGGTTTGCTTCTATAACATAAATTTCGTTACCATATATAACATATTGAATATTTAACAATCCTCTGGTTTGTAAGCCCATGGCAATTTTTTTAGAGGAAGCAATTAGTTTTTCGATAAGAGGACCATTGATATTGAATGATGGATAAGCAGCAATGGAGTCACCACTGTGAACCCCTGCTCTTTCTATATGCTCCATAATTCCCGGCACCAAGATATCCTCACCATCGCAGATAACATCCACTTCCACTTCGATACCCATAAGGTAAGCATCAATAAGCACAGGGTTTTCAATACCTTGTTCTAAAATAATCCCCATATATTCTTTAATATCTTCATCGTTAAAGGCTATAATCATATTTTGACCGCCCAAAACATAAGAAGGACGGAGCAACACGGGATAATTGAGTTTTTCCGCCGCTGCCAAGGCTTCTTGGGTGTTGGTTACGGTTTCGCCTTTGGGACGTTTTAAATCGTATTTTTCCAATATCGCATCAAAGCGTTCACGGTCCTCGGCAATGTCGATGCTATCGGCTTGGGTGCCTAAAATATTCACCCCTGCTTCTTGGAGAGATTTTGTTAATTTAATAGCGGTTTGCCCACCGAATGCCACCACAACCCCGAAAGGTTTTTCGGTTTCTAAAATGTGGAAACAATCCTCGGTGGTAAGTGCTTCAAAATAAAGTCTATCCGCTGTGTTAAAGTCTGTGGAAACGGTTTCCGGGTTATTATTCACCATAATAACTTCATAGCCTGCTTCTTTCAGTGTCCAAACACAGTGCACCGAAGCATAATCAAATTCTATGCCTTGACCAATGCGAATGGGACCTGAGCCGAAAACCACTACCCGTTTTTTACCTGAATCGTGGTGCTCTATAAATTCTTTGGCTTCGTTTTCTTCATCAAAGGTGCTGTAAAAATATGGGGTTTCTGCGGCAAATTCACCTGCACAGGTATCCACCATTTTATAGGAGGCAAACCGTGGGTTGGCAATTTTTTGACCACTTAATTTTTCGATATCTTTATCTAAAAAGCCCATTTTTTTGGCATCTAAATATAATTCATCGTCCAAAGTTTCTGTTTCTAAAACCTGTTCCATTTCGTGGATATTACGGATTTTTGCCAAGAACCAAATGTCCATCATGTTCCACTCATGAATTTCCTCGATGGACACACCACGGCGGATACATTCATAAATGGCAAAGAGCCTTTCATCCGTGGCTATGGTGGCTTTTTCATGGAGTTCTTCGTCCCCCATTTCCATCATTTTTTTCATACGCATTGAGGAAAGACCAATTTCCGCACCACGCACTGCTTTCATTAAAGCCTGCTCAAAGCTGGGGGCAATGGACATTACTTCCCCTGTGGCTTTCATTTGAGTGCCCAAGGTACGCTTTGCATAAACAAATTTATCAAAGGGCCAACGGGGCATTTTAATAACCACATAATCTATGCTGGGTTCAAAAGCCGCATAGGTTTTTTTGGTAATTTCGTTTTGAATTTCATCTAAATTATAACCGATAGCAATTAAAGCTGCGGTTTTGGCGATGGGATAGCCTGTTGCCTTACTTGCCAAAGCAGAGGAACGGGAAACACGGGGGTTAACTTCTATAACTGCATATTCAAAAGAATCGGGATTTAAAGCAAATTGACAATTACAGCCGCCGTTTACCTTTAAGGCATTTACTATGTTCAGGGCGGCACTCCTTAACATTTGGTACTCTTTATCGGACAGCGTTACCGCAGGAGCAATAACTATGCTGTCCCCGGTGTGTACCCCAACGGGGTCTACATTTTCCATGCTGCAAATGGTAACGGAGTTGCCTGCACCATCTCGCATTACTTCAAATTCAATTTCTTTCCAACCAGCCACGGATCTTTCCACCAAAATTTGGTGAATTGGCGATGTACGTAAACCGTTTTCGGAAATTTCCCGCAACTGTTCTTCGTTATCTGCCATGCCACCGCCGCTGCCACCCAAGGTAAAGGCAGGACGCACAATCACAGGGTAGCCAATTTCATCGGCAAATTTAATACCCGATTCAATATCATGCACCACCAAAGAGGGAATGGTGGGTTCCTTAATTTCTTCCATCACATCTTTAAAACTTTGGCGATCCTCGGCTTTATCAATGGTATCTAAGCTGGCACCGAGAAGCTCCACGCCTTCTTTTTCAAAAAAGCCTTCTTTTGCCAACTGCATTCCCAAGGTTAAACCACTTTGACCACCCAAAGTAGATAAAAAACCTTGGGGTTTTTCAATGCGGATAATTCTTTTTACAACTTCGGTGGTGAGGGGTTCAATATAAATTTTATCGGCAATTACATTATCCGTCATGATTGTAGCAGGGTTAGGATTGATAAGTACAACTTCCAAACCTTTTTCTTTTAAGGCTCGGCAAGCTTGGGTTCCTGCATAGTCAAATTCTGCTGCTTGACCAATAACAATGGGGCCTGAACCGATTACCAATACTTTATGTATATTTTTATTTTGTGGCATTGGCTGCACCTCCCATTAAATCTATGAAACGCTGAAATAAAAATGCGGTATCCAAAGGTCCCCCCGCAGCTTCGGGGTGAAACTGCACGGAAAAACAGGGCATACCTTCAAAGGTTAGCCCTTCACAGGTTCCGTCACTTACATTTTCGTAAAGTACTTTTACATGGTGGGGTAAATCCTGAAAAGAAACAGTGTAACCGTGGTTTTGGCTGGTGATATAAAGCTTGCCATTGGGAATTTCACGCACGGGCTGGTTTTCCCCACGGTGACCGTATTTTAGTTTTTCGGTTTTGCAGCCTTGGGCAAGTGCCATAATTTGGTGACCCAAGCATATGCCCATGGTGGGTATTTTTTTATCCATCCATTTTGCCATCTCTTTAATAACATCGGGGTTAAGCTCGGGGTCCCCGGGGCCATTGGTTACCAAAACCCCATCCACATTTAAAGCGGCTATTTCTTCGGCAGTAACCGTGGAAGGGAGATGAATTACTTCACAATCACGGGCTACCAATTCACGCTCCATATTATTTTTTGCGCCTAAATCCCAGAGAGCCACTTTATATTTGGGATTTTCGGGTTTTAAGCCCAAGGATTTTTGGGGAGAAACGGTTTCCACACCGCTTTCAACTTTATAGGCATTTAATTTGGCAAAAAGTGCATCGTTAATTTCAGCTTTATCCTCTACTATTGCACCATTCATAACACCCTGAACACGTAAACGTCTGGTTAAAGCCCGTGTATCAATATCGTAAAGACCAATGATATTATTGGATTTTAAAAAGGTGTCAATATCCCCTTCGTTGCGGAAATTAGAAGGAACCTCACACCATTCTCTGACAATATAGCCACGAACTAAAGGTTTTTCACTTTCGCAATCTGGGGTTATGACACCGTAGTTTCCAATAAGGGGAAATGTTTGAACAACAATAAGTCCATAATAGCTGGGATCTGTAAGGGTTTCCATATACCCTGTCATTGCAGTGGTAAACACCACCTCACCTAAGGTATCACCCCTTGCCCCGAAAGATTTACCGGGGTAAATAGTGCCATCGGCTAAAACAAGGTAACAATTTTTACTGTTTCGCTTCATGTATATTCTCCAATCTAAGATATTTAATAAATCTTGATTTTATTACATAATTATCCAATCTACTTATCTATAATATTATACGAG
>JAVXOZ010000006.1:0-24569 GCA_036644995.1 Clostridiales bacterium
AAACTATGTTTTTTGACAATCTAAAAGCACTAAACCTAAAATGGTTTAGTGCTTTGTTTTATGTGCTGTAATTTAATTTTTTAGAACTTTAGAAAGGAATTCCTGTAATCTGGGATGTTGGGGGTTATCAAAAAATTCTACAGGGGTATTCTCTTCTAAAATTTCGCCTTCGTCCATAAAAAGAACTCTGGTGCCCACTTCTTTGGCAAAGCCCATTTCGTGGGTTACCACAGCCATGGTCATGCCTTCTTGAGCCAATTCTTTCATAACATCTAAAACTTCACCAATCATTTCCGGATCCAGTGCCGATGTTGGTTCATCAAAAAGCATTACATCAGGGTTCATGGCTAAAGCACGCACAATGGCTACTCTTTGTTTTTGCCCCCCGGATAAACTATTGGGATAAACGTCTATTTTTTCAGGTAATCCCACCCGCAATAATAATTCTTCTGCGGTTTGATTCGCCTGTTCTTTATTGCAAACCCCTAATTTTATCGGGGCTAAAGTAAGGTTTTCCCTTACGGTTTTATGGGGAAATAAATTAAAGTTTTGAAAAACCATGCCCATTTTTTGCCGTATTTTATTGATATTGGTTTTATTATCGGTTATAAGGTTGCCCTCAAACCAAATTTCACCCGAGGTTGGCACTTCCAATAAATTTAAACAACGCAAAAAAGTAGATTTTCCAGAACCAGAAGGCCCGATTATTACCACTTTTTCACCTTTTTCAATGGTTTGATTAATGCCTTTTAAGACTTCGTTTTCTTTAAAACTTTTGCGTAAATTTTTAACTTCTATCACTTTTTGCCATCCTCCTTTCAACTGCTTTTAAAATAGCCTGTAAACCGATGACTAAAACTAAATACATCAGTGCCACCGATATTAAGGAGGTAAAAGCATCGTAGGTTCTGCTTCTGGCAATATCTCCTGCTTTGGTTAAATCCACAATGGCAATATAGCCAACAATGGATGTTTCTTTCAAAAGTACAATAAATTCGTTACCCAAGGCTGGCAAAATGTTTTTAATAGCCTGGGGTAAAACTATGGATTTCATAGTGGAAGTTCCGTTAAGCCCCAAAGAGCGACCGGCTTCTGCCTGGCCCTTATCCACAGCGTTGATACCTGCCCGCACAATTTCTGCCACATAGGCACCGGAATTTACCCCAAAGGCAAGCATGGCAACGGGTACGCCATTTCTGGCATTGCTGAAAATTACGTAATACATGATCATAAGCTGCACTAACATTGGGGTGCCACGAATAACTGTGAGGTAAAGCCCGCAAATTTTATCTGCCAGATACATTTTACCGGATTGTTTGTGGTATACCCTAATCATGGCTATGGTAACCCCAATACATACCCCAATTAATGTGGCAACTGCGGCTATTTTTAAAGTATTGCCCAAGCCTTCCACAAACATTTGCCAACGTCCTGCATCAATAAAAGTGGCATATAGGGCATCATAAATTTTATCAAAAAAGTTCATATTGTTCTTCCTTTAAACCTAAGTATAGAGCTTGTATTTTTGGTTCAGGTAAAGCCTAACAATAGGGAAACCCACCAATCTCGGATTGCTTATGTGTATTGCGAATCTTCATTTTGGCGTGTTTCCCTATTAAAAGTCATTTTTACAAGCTCATTATACTTTATTAACTGTGTTTAATTATTTGGCAACTGCGCCGGCTTCGGAATGTTTAACTAAATATTGGTCGATGGAACCATCTTTTATCAATCTATCCAAGGTTGCATTGATGGCATCCAATAATTCTTTATTATCTTTTTGTACGCAAATTGCGTATTCTTCAGTGGTATCACTGCCATCGGCATAGGTTAATTCCACAGTGGTAACTTCTGCATCGGCATTGGCTGCTGTGATGTTTTCAGCAGGTAATTTATCAATAACAACCGCATCAAGACGACCGGATACTAAATCTTGAGCTGCCATAATAGCGGTGTTATAGCCTTTTATTTCTGCTTTGGGAATTAAGGCTTCGGCTTCATCTGTGCCTTCAATGGCATCGGAAACAATGAAGTCCCCTGTGGTTCCGCTTTGAACACCAATGGTTTTGCCATCTAAATCTTCAATGGTTTTAATGGTTACGCCTTTGGGTAAAATAACATATTGCTTGGAGCTTACATATTTGGTTGAAAAATCAACATTTTTTTCTCTTTCCGGAGTAACGGTCATACCCGCAGCACCGAAAGCGGCTTTACCTGCTTGAATAGAGGTAACAATGCTATCAAAGTTTACATCTTCCACAACGAGTTTAACGCCTAAATCTTTGGCTATTTCGTTGGCTATGTCAACATCCACCCCGGCTACGTTGTTTTGGTCATCTCTGTATTCAAAAGGAGGGAATTCAGCGTTGGTAAACATTATTATTTCCCCTGCTTCTTTAATGGCATCCAATGTTTGGGTGGCTGCTGCTGTGGTTTCTTCTTTAGTGGCTGTGTCTTCTTTGTCTTTGCTGCCGCAGGCGAATAAGCCCAAGGCTAAACAGAAAATAAGTGCGATTGATAATATTTTTTTCATTTGTTTTCCCCTTTTTTTATATTTATTAATAATATACAGATAACATAGCATATAATACAAAAAATAGCAATAGTTTTTCTGTATATTTTCCTTCATATATTTGCATTTTTTATGATTATATGCTATTTTTATAGTCAAATAAAAAATGAGGTGTTTTACCGTGTGGGTGAAGAATAATTGGTTGGATAAAGATTTTGTGGAATTAGAAAAATACTTATTTTCCCTAAAAGACGCTAAGTACAGGTCTTTTCATAGTAAATTAGTTCCGGGTGTTGATGATGTTCTACCCATTATTGGGGTGCGTTTACCAATTTTACGAAAAATTGCAGGGGAGATAGCAAAAGGCAATGGTGAAAGCTTTTTAAGGGGAATTTCCGGTGATTATTATGAGAAAGTGATGTTAAAAGCCATTGTAATAGGAAATTTAAGAAGTGATTTTAAAAAAATACTTGGATTTATAGAAGATTTTATTCCCCAAATTAATAATTGGGCAATTTGTGATAGTTTTGTAAGTGGTTTAACTGTTGTGAAAAAAAATAGAGAAGAATTTTATACATTTTTAAGTGAATATTTGCATAGTGAAGATGAGTATAAAGTTCGATTTGCAGTAATATCTATAATGGATTATTATACCGATTCTCAATATATTTCAGAAATATTGGAGATATATGACAGTATTTCTCACAATGGCTATTATGTAAAAATGGCGGTGGCATGGGGCTTATCTGTGGCTTATGTTAAGGAAAAGGAAAAAACCATGGCATATTTAAAAAATAATAATTTGGATAATTGGACCTATAATAAGGCTTTGCAAAAAATAATAGAATCTAACAGAGTAACCAAAGAAGAAAAAGCAATTATACGCACTATGAAAAGAAAAAACCCAGGCTGTTGATAAAGTCTGATATTCGGCAAAATCCCTTCTCATCCACTGCTTATGTACATCTATGTACACTGCACATCCGCTGCTCAGGGAGTTTTATCTAATCTAAGTCTTTTTTAACAGTCTGATATCTTGCCAAAAAACTATGGTTTTTGACAATCTGAAGAAAAAATCTTTAATTGTGTTCTGTAATTCTTAAAAATATTATTAAAAACAGTTTGTTAAAAGTAATTTTTTAGCAAACTGTTTTAATAATTTTAGCAAATTCTTTTATTAATAGGTAGGGATAAAATATTTATATATATAAAATAAGCTTTTTATGGATAAAATTTTCTGTTCAGGCAAATAATAGATGGTGGACCAAGGAGGTTTTTATGAAAAGCTTAGAGCGGATTTTTTTTATTTTTTTAGCTTGTGTGTTTATTGTTTTTTGCTTTATTCAAGGATATTTTTTTATCCATCCCAAAATTCAAGATGAAAATAGAGCTGCACGTCTTGGGGCAACTTTAAAAGAAACCCCACCTATCCTCACCAAGGTTAACCAAAAAGAGGAGGGCTTATTTGTATATCTTACTTTTGAAACAGAAAAAGCCACGGTTTCTCAGTGCTCTTTAATGGTAAATGATAAAATTGTAGGGGATTTTAGCGGTGGTATATTGAGCGTAAAAGTTTATCCCCAAGATAAAATATATTTACTTGGTGGTAATATTGGTGATAAAATAAAGCTAATGGAAGTTCCTAAAAATTTGGATAATAGTAAGTTCCCCCAAGTTTTTGAAGCTACGGGTAAAAAGATATTTTGGGGTGAAGTGCAGTTAAAATAAGGTTACTAAAATGATGTTTTTTATACCAAAACCTGTTTTAATTAAGATTTCTGCCTTTCACTCTTAATTTATGTGTTGTGATTATATGTCTATTTTACCAAAATTCAGTGGTGTTAATAATTTAATATAAATAACAGGTTGCCACTTATTCTACTTTGAGATATAATATAAGAATACTCTTTCAGGCTGTTGATAAAGTCTGATATTCGGCAAAATCCCTTCTCAGCGACTGCTTATGTACATCTCGGTACACTGCACAGCCGCTGCTCGGGGAGTTTTACCGAATCTAAGGCTTTCTTAACAGCCTAACATCTTGCCAAAAAACTATGTTTTTTGACAATCTGTAAGAATACTCTTTTTTGGAAAGGTAAATTAATGAATAGTAAAATTACCAAAGCAATAGCCATTGATGGCCCTTCCGGTGCCGGTAAAAGCACTGTGGCACGGTTGGTGGCAGAAAAATTGGGATTTCAATATATAGATACTGGTGCTATGTATCGTGGTGTTACTTTAAAAGCTTTGATGCTGGATGTGGATGTGAAAGACGAAAAAGCACTTACGGATTTAGCGGCAAATTGCATTATAAATTTAGTGGACATAGACGAAGTAAGTAAAATTTTTCTTGATGGGAAAGATGTAAGTGCGGAAATAAGGGGAACAGAGGTTACGGAAAATGTTTCTCAGGCTTGCAGCTATATCGGTGTGCGTGAAGCTATGGTGGAGCAACAACGTGCCATGGCAGCATCTCGCAATGTGGTGATGGATGGGCGTGATATTGGCACCCATGTGCTGCCCAATGCTCTTTTGAAAATTTATCTTACAGCATCGTCTGAGGAGCGTGGTCGCCGCCGTTTTGAAGAATGGCAACAAAAGCATATCGGCAATCTCACCTTAAACGAAGTTATAGAGGATTTGAACCGCCGTGACCATTTGGATTCCACCAGAAAAATAAACCCATTAAAACAAGGGGAAGATGCAATATTATTAAATTCAGATGGAATGGAAGCCGAGGACGTTGCCGATGCCATTATTTCGCTGTGGAAAGGTAAAGAACAACAATGTTTTACAAAGTAATGCGATGTATAGCTAAATTGCTGATAACAGTACCCCATAGAATAAACTATGAGGGCTTGGAAAATATACCCAAAGATGGGGCTGTGATGTTGGTTGCCAATCATCAGCAGGCTTACGACCCACTATTATTGGGGTTGGCAACCCAAAGAGAAGTTGCTTTTATAGCTAAAGAGGAATTATTTAAAGGTAAATTTTTGACTTGGTTTTTTAAAAAATTACACGTTATTGCCTTGGATAGAGAAGGTGTTGACCGTAAAGCCATTAAAGAAGCTATAAATGTTTTAAAAAGCGGCGGAGTACTGGGGGTTTTCCCTGAGGGTACTCGGTCTAAAACCGGGGATTTATTGCCTTTTAAAACAGGGTCTTGCTTCATTGCCTCCCAAGCACCTTGCGAAATTGTGCCTATTGGCATTCACTATGACGATGGGTTGTTGAATTATTTTGGCAAGCCTGTTACCGTTAGAGTTGGAAAATCTTTTCCTTATGAGGGAAAAGAGGGTGAAAAACGCAAAGAAACACAAGAGCGTATGTTGGAAAAGCAAGAAAAGGCTGTTTATGACTTGGTTTTTCCCGAAAGTAAGAACATAGTGTAATTATTTGTCATAAAATAGTTGAAATTTTAGTGCAAAATTTTGCAGGAGATTGGTGCATAAATGCGAATAAATTAAGGATGGGTAGAATATAATGATTGTAATGGCGAAAACCGCAGGGTTTTGTTTCGGTGTGAAGCGTGCCATAAAGATGGCTTTAGATGCCGGCAAAGAAGGGCAAATTTGCTCCTTGGGCCCATTGATTCACAACCCCAGAGAGGTGGAACGATTAGAACGCTTGGGCATTTTTGGTGTAGATACTATTGAAGATATACCCGGAGATTCTGTTATTATTCGCAGCCATGGGGTATCACCAAAGGTTTTAAAAGTCTTAGAGCATAAAGGTTTGAAAATTATAGATGCCACCTGCCCTTTTGTTAAAAAAGCCCAGTATATTGCTTTATCACTCCAAAAAAAAAGTAATAAAGTAGTAGTGGTGGGGGATAAAAATCATCCTGAGGTTATAGGCATTATTGGTGTTTTAAATGATGAGGCTATTGTTATAAACAGCCTTGAAGAAGCCAAAAAAACAGATTTTCCCCAAAGCGTGGGCGTAATGTCCCAAACTACCCAGTCTTTAACTGCATTTAATGAAATTGTTAATTATATTAAAAGCGTTGTCAGTGATGTTTTTGTTTGCAATACAATTTGTAAGGCAACAGTTGAAAGACAAAATGAAGTTGCTCTATTGGCAAAAAATGTAGATGTAATTCTGGTTATTGGTGGTAAAAACAGTGCCAATACCAAGCAACTGGCAGATATTGCCAAAGAATGGGTGTCTGAAACATTTATTGTGGAAGATGCCGCTGAAATTGATAAGATTAAAAAAATTATAAACAATTTAGAGGACAAAAAGGTTGGAATAACAGCCGGTGCCTCGACCCCTGACTGGATTATTGAGGAGGTCATGGAAAAAATGAAGGAGGATAACGTAATGGAAGAGAAAGTGTTAAACGAAGTAGAAAATACCGAAGAAAAGGTAGAAGATGTTGCAGTAGCCCAAACTGAAGAGGTTGCAGCAGTAACAGAGGAAGCCGTGGCGGAAGTAGCAGAAGAAGCCACCCCGGAGGTTAATCCCCAAGAAGAAGTAGCCGAAGAAGAGGAAACTATGGCAGCTTCCTATGCTGCATTTGATAAAGAATGTGCAGTAATTCGTCGTGGAGAACGCTTAACCGGTACCATAATCAAAGTTTCTGAAAGTGAAGTTATGGTAGATATTGGCGGTAAAAGCGAAGGGGTAATCCCCAGAAATGAATTTACTCCCTCTGAAGCAGAACATCTCGTTGATATTTTCCACGAAGGCGAAGAAGTGGAAGTATTGGTTATGAGAAGGGAAAACGAAGATGGTCATCCTTTACTTTCCAAAAAGAAAGTAGATGTTGATATTGCTTGGGATAAATTAGCCAAAGCAATGGACGACGGCGATATTTTAGAAGGCAAAGTTTTAGATGTTGTTAAAGGCGGTCTTTTGGTTGATGTGGGCTTAAAAGGCTTTGTACCTGCTTCTTTAGTTGAACTGGGATTTGTAAATCAGTTGGATAGCTATAAAGATAAAACTATCCAGTTTAAAGTTTTGGAATGCGATAAAAACCACAATAAACTTATTCTTTCCAGAAAAGCTTTCTTGGAATTGGAAAAAGCCAAAAAACATCAACAAGTTTGGGAAGAAATTGAAGAAGGACAAACCAGACATGGTGTTGTTCAAAGAATTACCAATTTTGGTGCATTTATTGATTTAGATGGTGTAGATGGACTTCTCCACGTATCACAAATGGCTTGGTATCGTGTAAACCATCCTTCCGAAATTTTAAACATCGGCGATGAACTTGATGTTTATGTTTTGGGTGTGGATAAGGAAAGTGAAAAAATTTCTTTAGGCTTGAAACAATTAGTTCCCAATCCTTGGAGCACCGTTCCGGATAAATATCCCATCGATGCCATTGTTGAAGCTAAAGTGGTTCGCACTGCAACCTTTGGTGCTTTCGTGCAATTAGAACCAGGTGTTGAAGGTCTTGTACATATTTCTCAATTATCTTGGACTCGTGTAGCCAAAACCGAAGACGCTGTTGCCCCCGGTGACATCGTTAATGTAAAAGTTTTGGGCTTTGACTTGGATAGTAAAAAAATTAGCTTGAGCATTAAAGAAACTTTGGATCGTCCTGAACAGGATTTTTCCCAAGAACATGAATCTGCTCCTGCTCAAAATGAATATGTTCAGGAAGATGATGCTGTAACCATTGGCGATATGTTTGAAGAAGCCAAAAACGAAGACTAATATTATAATACAATAATGTATTTAGATTATTAAAAAGAACCATCATTCCCATGGCTCTTTAGACTGTGAAAGAACCCGAGTTTTCTTAACTGAAAACTCGGGTTTTTTGTATGCTTAAAGGGATGTTTGAGAAAAAATACAGGTACTCTACGCCCACATTGTCGGTTTTTTTTGGGGGTAAGGTGGCTATTTATCTATAAAAATATCGTAACAATAAGAGCCAATCAATGCTAATCAATGCTAAGCAATCAGTTACAATGTGGTTACTTTCTAAAACCAATATTTTCATGTATATTTGAGATGCTTAATGCTAACTTTAATAAAAAAATAGTGGTCTATAATGGGTCTATAAAATGTAATTGTGGCAAATTTACAATAATTATTGCCAAAGATGTTTGGGTTTTACTCCTTACCTGATTGTTGATTGTGAAAAATAACTTGTATTTTTTGGAAAATAGCCTATACTGTTAATGAATTATATTTGTTGGGTTTTGAGGAGGCAGTGCCATGGAAATAATCAGAGTTGATAATATAACTAAAGATTACGGCAAAGGCAAAGGTGTTTTTGATGTTAGTTTTAGTGTGAATAAAGGTGAAGTAATGGGCTTTTTAGGGCCAAACGGAGCAGGTAAAACCACCACCATTAGGCAGCTTATGGGGTTTATTAAGCCGGATAAGGGTACTGCCACAATTTTGGGCATGGATTGCTTCAGTGAAGCCGCTATAATCTCCCAAAATTTAGGTTATTTGCCCGGTGAAATATCTTTTTTGGATAATATGACGGGGATTGAATTTATTAAATTCATAGCCAAAATGAAACGCATAAAGGATTTAACCCGTGCCAAAGAACTAATGGCTTTTTTTGAACTTAATCCCACGGGAAAAATCAGAAAAATGTCTAAAGGTATGAAGCAAAAGATAGGCATAGTTTGCTGCTTTATGCAAAATCCAGATACCTTAATTTTGGACGAACCCACAGGTGGTCTTGACCCTTTAATGCAAAGTAAATTTATAGAATTAATATTGGCAGAAAAACAAAAAGGCACAACTATTTTAATGTCCTCCCATATTTTTGAAGAAGTGGATAAAACCTGTGACCGCACAGCCATTATTAAAGATGGACGCATTGTGGCTGTGGAAAACATGGATGAACTGCGTAGGAACAAGCGGCGTGTAATTGAAGTGCGGTTTGAAAATATAGAAGATGCAAAAACCTTTGGGGATACCAGAAAAAATGCCACAAGATTGGAAACCGTGGTAACCACAGATATATCAGGGGAATTTAACGAATTTATTAAAGATGTGAGCAAGTATACAATTTTGGATATGGAAATTCGCAATCAGAGCCTTGAAGAATTGTTTATGCACTTTTACGGGGGTGAAAATAATGATAAATTGGACCTTAATTAAAAAAGAAATTAAAGCTAATTATAAACTATTTCTTATCTTTATTGGGGTTTTATCTATGTATGCCGGTATGATTGTGGCTATGTTTGACCCCAAATTAGGGGAAAGCTTGAATCTTATGGCAAAATCCATGCCCCAACTTTTTTCCGCTTTTGGTATGATGAATCAAGGTGGTACTCTTTTGGAATTTATGGCAAATTATCTATATAATTTTTTGTTTATTGCTTTTCCCGGGGTTTATTTAATTTTATTGGCAAACCGCCTCATTGCTCATTATGTAGACCAAGGTTCTATGTCTTATATTTTGGCTACCCCCAACACCAGAAAAAAAATTGCTCTTACCCAAATGAAGTTTATGACAGGTAGTTTATTTATGTTGGTGCTTACCATTGGTGTTATTTCTTGGGGATTCAGCGAATTTATGTTCCCCGGGGAATTGGATTTACCAAAATTTATTTTAATAAATGTAGCTTTATACGGTCTTTTGCTTTTTCTGGGTGGCATTTGTTTTTGCGCCTCCTGCATTTTTAATGATAAAAAGTTATCCTATGGTTTTGGTGGGGGTTTAGTTGTTGCTTTTATCCTTTTACAGATGATTTCACAGGTGGGGGATAAATTTGAATTTCTAAAATATGTAACTCCTCTAACCTTATTTGATACCCATGGCTTAATTGACGGTGATGTAAATGCTATTTGGATGTTTTTAAGTCTTTATATCTCAGGTATGGCATTTTACTTTTTAGGAATGTACATCTTTACTAAAAAAGATTTACCTATTTGAGGAAGCTGCCTTCCCTAAATTACCTATGCTATCCATTAATTAAAAAATCCCGCTGTACAAGTAAGTGCCTTGTAGAGCGGGATTTATTGGTTTTGTGGTGCTGTAAATATAAAAAATCTTTATTTATAGCTAAATGCAACCTTGATATACAGGCTAAAACCCATAATATTGAAATAAACTGCACTTTATCTTTTATTTGGAGTATGCCCCATTGTTTTATCCCAAAGGGTATTTTAAATTGTATAATGTTTTTAGATTATTAAGTTGGCACATTGCTCTAATTGGGTTATGGTTCTGCATTCCAAGGCGTAGGTGCAATATTGGGTATAAAGTCCCATTATGCTATCTTCTGTATCCCAATTTTCTTCTGGCTCGGGGTTGAGCCAAATAAGTTTTTGGGACTTGTTGGCAATGGTTTTTAAATCCTCTTTATTAGGGGGAAACCAGTTGCTTTTGGCATCTCCCAAAATTATTACTGTGGTTTTCTGGGAGAGCGTTTCACTGAATTTTTGCAAAAAGTGGTGAAAAACTTTGCCGTAATCCGATACCCCTGTGGTGGTGCAGTGTTGGTTTGTTCTGCCGGTGCGTGGCACATAAGCTTCACTGATGGTGGCGGCTATGGCTTCACCCACTGTGGCACTGTCTTTGGGAAAATTAGCCGCAATGATATTATCTACAAAGAGGTAGGTTTTTATATCGGTAAAGCGTTTTGACATGGCATAAGTAAGTTGTAAAAAGAAACTGCTGTAAATAGCCATAGAACCCGATATATCGCATAGTATAATCAGAGAGGGCTTATCCCTCACCTTATTTAAATAGCTGTGTTTTGAGGGGGGATAGCCACGCTTGGCGGTTTCCTTTAAGGCTTTACGCATATTTATAACGCCGCTTTTCCCCGGTCGCAGTCTGTATGAATATTTAGAGGCTAATTTTTTACCCAATTTCCCAATGCGAATTTCCATGGCTTTTACTTGGTTTTGGCTCAGTGCGGCAAAATTTTTATCCGTTAAGTTTTCTGCTGTTAATAATTGATTAAATCCATCTTCATTTTGGTCGCAAATTTTTCTTTCTATGGATTGGCGTAAATAGGTTTCCAATTCTGCCAAAGTTTTTTTACCTTTTTCATTGGCTGTTTGTTCCAAGGCATTTTCTACCATAAACCAAGAAAGACTAACCTTTAATTGGTGGAGCAATTCTTGGGTGGTAGTGGCTTCAATATCTAAATCTGATAGTGCTTCATTGGCTGCTTCCATCAGGGTTGCACCATCTTTTTTTACTATGGAACCATAAAAGGATTTAGCCATAGCAGACATTCCCGCTGTGCCCTTGGTGGGAATATCCGAGCCGTTACAAGATGGTTTTTCGGATTCGAGATTAACCTCTTGGGCTGTACTTTGAAAATAAAGGCGAAAAGCCAAATCAAAAATAGCACTGTCACTTTGGTCTTTTAACAGTGTGGCTTTTAATAATTGATAAAATTTGTTGGGGTTCTCAATGCCAAATAGCTCCAAGGCTTTTAGTGCATCTATAATTTCACTTAATGCTATTTTCATACCGCCCATGCGTAGAGCTTGGGCAAAATTGATGATTGTTTTTTCCATAGTCAACTCCAAAACTTTATGTTATAATTATAGCAAATTTAACAAGAAAAATATAGTGGGGTAAAAAATGTTAGATGAAAAAATTATCAGCGAAACTTTAAAAAATGAAAATTTTTATATAGATGATGATTTGGCAATGGTGGTGGCAATGGCAAAATCCCTAAATAAGCCCATGCTTTTGGAAGGCCCTGCGGGAGTTGGCAAAACAGATTTAGCAAGGTTTATTGCCCAAGGGTTTGGCATGGAATTTATCCGCCTGCAATGTTATGAAGGACTGGATGAAAGCCATGCTTTATACGAATGGAATTACCAAAAACAGCTTTTATTTTTGGAGAGTAAAAGGAATGGCGATTGGCAAGAAGTGCAAAACCAAATTTTTTCCCAAGAATTTCTTTTACCCCGACCTCTGTTAAAATCTTTTTTAACGGATAACCAAGCTGTTTTGCTCATTGATGAAATAGATAAAAGCGATGAAGCCTTTGAAAGTTTTTTATTGGAAGCCTTGTCAGATTTTGCCGTTACAATACCGGAATGGGGTACAATAAAAGCAAAAGTGCCGCCTATGGTTTTTTTAACCAGTAACGGTATCCGTGATTTTAGTGACGGCTTAAAGCGCAGATGTGTGCATTACTATATAGATTACCCCACTGTTGAACGGGAAATGCAAATTATAAAAGCCAAGGTTCCCGGTATTGGGGATAGTTTAATCGGGCAAATTTGCCAATTTTTAGAAAAAATAAGAAAAATGAAAATAAAAAAGAAACCCAGTATTGCCGAGGCTTTGGATTGGGCTCAAGTCCTTGTAAACTTATCTGTGCAGGATTTAAAGGATAAAAAAGTGGATTCTACCTACTGTTTTCTTTTGAAATACCAAGAAGATATAAACCTAATTAAAAAATTATAGTGGGAAAATGCCTTGATTTTCTCTAATACTGTGATATAATTAACACGTTACAACGTTTTTCAATCATTTAGGAGGTTTTACATGGAAGGCAAAGTAAAATGGTTTAATGCCGAGAAAGGGTATGGCTTTCTTGACAGTGCAGAAGGCGACGTATTTGTTCATTTCTCTGCAATCACCGGTGACGGATTCAAATCTTTAGACGAAGGTCAAGATGTTGAATTTGAAAAGGTAGAGGGGCCCAGAGGCTTTCAAGCTGCCAATGTTATCAAGAAGTAATTTACCGTTCTCGGAATAAATATATCTTTGATAGCGTATTAAAAAAGGAGTCCTTAACGGGGCTCCTTTTTTCTCTAAAAGAATGGAATATTATGGATACAAAATGGATAAAAACCAATGAAATAACACCAAAAGAATATAAAGCAGCCATTGCTTACGGCGCAGAGCTGCTAAATAATGGTGAAATAGTGGCATTCCCCACAGAAACCGTGTATGGCTTGGGGGGCAATGCCTTTAACAGTGAAGCTGCAAGTAAAATTTATGCTGCCAAGGGCAGACCTGCGGATAATCCTTTAATTGTGCACATATCTTATATAGATATGTTGGAAGAAGTGGTTTCGGATATCCCCTCTGTTTGCCGGCGTTTAGCCTTTGAATTTTGGCCGGGACCCTTAACTATGATTTTACCCAAAAGCGATAAAGTGCCAAAATCCACCACCGGTGGTTTAGATACCGTGGCTGTACGTATGCCTTCTCATGGTGTGGCATTGGATTTAATTGATGCCGCAGGAATCCCCATAGCCGCACCCAGTGCCAATCTATCGGGAAAACCCAGCCCCACACGGGGTAGCCATGTTTATCACGATATGATTGGGCGCATACCTTTGATTTTAGATAGCGGAGCCGTGGATATCGGCTTGGAAAGCACCATAATAGATTTAACCTTACCGGAGCCTGTGATTTTAAGACCGGGAAAGTTGACTTTTGCGGATTTAAAACCCTTTGTGCCCCGATTAAAAGAAAATCGCTATACCACTATATCCAATTTGGAACAACCAAAAGCACCGGGAATGAAATATAAGCACTATGCCCCTGATGCCAATGTGTTTTTAATTCCCTCTGAGGATAAAGGTGTGGAATTTATCAAGACTCGTTATATAAAGGGTAAAAGTGCGGTTATAGTTTCGGAAAATCGCTGGGAAGATATTAAAAATTATATCAATCCCAATTTAAAAATTATTTTAGGACCAACGGGGGATTTTGAAGCATTGGCGCACAATCTTTTCCATGCTTTGCGTCAATGTGATGTGGAAAAAATTGAAGAAGTTTATATTGAAGAATTTCCCGAAGATGGCTTAGGTGAAGCTTTGATGAATCGCATTAAAAAAGCAGTGGTAAAATAAATATGAGGTGATTGTATGGCTAAAAAAATACTCTTTGTTTGCACAGGCAATACTTGTCGCAGTGCCATGGCTGCATATCTTGGAGCAGCCATAGCCCAAAAGCATTTTCCCCAAAATGAATATTTATTTGATTCTGCGGGGTTGATGGCAGGGGAAAACGTGCCTGCCAGTGCTGAATCAATATCTGTTTTGGCGGATAGATGTATTGATTTAAAAAATCATCGCTCTAAATGTTTCCGTGAAGAAATGGTGGAGAAATCCGATATTATAGTTGTTATGACCAAAAGCCATAAGCAGTTTTTGCTGGAAAAATTTCCCCAAGCCATGGGTAAAGCCTATACCTTGGGTGAATTGAGCGGCAGTAATATGGATGTGGCAGACCCTTATTGCGGCAGTTATGATTTATATGTGAAAACAGCAAATATTCTCAATGAGGAAATAATGAAGATGTTTGAAAATATGGAAAAAACAGAGGATAAATGAAAATTTTATAGAATAATTTAATAAGTTTTTCAATTTATTATCGGGAGGCAGTAAAAATGAAAATAGTAATAGGTTCGGACCATGCAGGGTTTGAACTTAAAAAAATAGTTACTGAGTATTTAACTGAAAATGGGGTAGAGGTAGAAGACTTAGGCCCATACAGTAATGAAAGAGTGGATTACCCTATATATGGTCAAAAAGTTGGGGAAGCGGTGTCTTTGGGCACTGTAAATAAAGGCATAGTAATTTGCGGCAGCGGTATTGGTATCAGTATTGCTGCTAATAAAGTTAAAGGGGTTCGTGCTGCACTTTGCAGTGAACCGCTTTCAGCCAAACTTGCCAGAGAGCACAACGATGCCAATGTTTTGGCAATGGGTGCCAGAATTATTGGGGAAGCCATGGCGTTGGAAATAGTTGAAACTTTTTTACATACAGAATTTAAAGGCGGTCGCCATCAAAAGCGAATAGACTTACTTTCCGCTATGGATTAAGGAGAATTATTATGCGTAAAACCTGGGATGAATACTTTATGGAAATGGCAAAAGTTGCCGCCTCACGTTCTACTTGCCTGCGTCGTAAAGTTGGTGCGGTGGTGGTTAGCACGGATAACAGAATTTTAGGTACCGGCTATAATGGTGCTTTACCCGGCACCCCCCATTGTGAAATTACCGGTTGTATTCGGCAGGAAATGAATATTCCTTCCGGGGAGCGGCAGGAAATTTGCCGTGCCCAACACGCCGAAGCCAATATTTGCAATATTGCGGCTCGTTATGGCATAGCCTTGGAGGGTTCTACCATTTATGTTACTAATCAACCTTGTGTTACCTGTATGAAAGCAATTATAACATCGGGAATCCAACGCATTGTTTACGAAGGGGATTACCCCGATGCTTTTGCGGTAAAAATTGCGGCAGAAGCAGGAATAGACTTGGTAAAAATTGGAGAAAAGTGATATTTTATGAAAAAAATTATGTTGGTTTTTGGCACCAGACCCGAAGCTATAAAAATGGCACCTCTTGTAAAAGCACTGGAAAAATCCGAAGAATTTGAAGTTGCAGTGGCAGTTACGGCTCAACACCGTGAAATGCTGGATCAGGTTTTGGAACTTTTTGAAATTAAACCTATGTATGATTTGAATATAATGAAGCAGGGGCAAACACTTTACGATATTACCGCCAATGTTTTACTGGGACTAAAAGAAGTTTTACAGGATTTTAAACCCGATGTTCTTTTGGTGCACGGAGATACCACCACAACCATGGCTGCTTCTTTAGCCGGATTTTACGAAGGTATAGAGGTTGGCCATGTTGAGGCAGGGTTGCGAACAGGTAATAAGCTTGCACCATGGCCCGAAGAAATGAACCGCCGCATCACAGATGTGATTGCGGATTATTATTTTGCCCCCACAAATTCCAATCGTGATAATCTTTTAAAAGAAAATGTGCCAGAGGATAAAATATTTGTTACGGGTAACACCGTAATAGATGCTTTATTGTGGTCTGTGAAAAAGCAATGCGATTTATCTCAATATGGCATGGCAGATGTGGATTGGCATAAAAAAATAGTTTTGTTAACTTGTCATCGTCGTGAAAACTGGGGTGCACCTATGGATTCTGTCTTTTCTGCGGTAAAAAAACTTAAAGAAATGAATTCGGATATAGAAATTATTTTTCCCATGCACAAAAATCCTAAAGTTAGAGATTTGGCAAATAAACATTTTTTTGGAGTTGATGGCATACATTGTATTGAACCTTTGGATTATCATCCATTTTCTACTTTGATGGAAAAATCATATTTAGTGCTCACAGATAGCGGCGGAATCCAAGAAGAAGCACCGGCTTTAGGTAAGCCTGTTTTGGTTCTGCGTGACACCACAGAACGCCCCGAAGCTGTACAGGCAGGGACTGTTAAGGTAATTGGCACAGATGCCAAGGCAATAATTGACGCAGCAAATGAGCTTTTAAATGATGAAAAAGCCTATAAAAACATGGCAATGAAGCAAAATCCCTATGGTGATGGAAAAGCCTCTGAGGTCATAAGTAAGCTCCTCTCAAGAAAACTGCATCATGGAACAATAAATTAGACTTTTCCATATTAATGGCTAAATCTTGTTTTATTAATGTCGTATTTGCAGATAAATTGTGGAGAAGGATTATAAAAACAATAAATTACACTTGTTTTAAGCAAATAATATGAAGTATAATGTTTGCATGATGTAAAAGCAAACTGGGTGCTTTGCCCATGGTAAAAATAGGTCTTATTCAGTTTTGCGAAGAAGGTGATGTAAAATGGGGAAAAAAGTTTCTCCCGGGGTTTATACATATATTCGGATAGCCTCTACCTTTGGCTTGACTATGGGTATGAATATATATTTATTCAGTGTGCTGCTGGGTGGTTGGCTTGATGAAAGATATGGCACAGACCCTCTTTTTCGCCTAATACTCATGTTTGTTGCTTTAGGTATGTCTTTTGCTTATTTATTCAAGCAAGCATCGGTTGCCCAAAGTGTTGAAGAAGAAAATATCCGTGCAGAAGAGGAGAGAAAAAAGAATGAGTAATCTTCTCATAGCCGCTTTTGCGGTTGGCGGTGTACTATATGGTGTTATTGTAAGCCTTTTAAACCAACAAGTTTTGGTAAGAGGGTGGGAAAGCATTACACCGGAAAATTTACAAAGCGTAGATCCTGAAACATTACATGGTATAAATAAACTGAAAAGAAGAGTAATGATTCGCTATGGTCTTCATTTTGCTATTGATTTATTTGCCCTTTTTTTGGTTGCTTGGCTTGTGCCTTCTATTCCTGCACTTTTAGGTGCCGCCGCAGGAATGGTAATTTCACAGAAATTTTTGATTGTTAAATATATAAAAACTGGCAAGGAGGTGAAAGAATAAGATGGATGCAGTAGCACAGGTTGCTATCGGTGAATCCCATTACATTATGGGAGGAAATGCGTTGTGGTCTCATGATTTTGTAGGGTTTAATTTTTCCTTTACTCCGGGTTTAACAACATGGATGGTTACATTCTGGGGAGTTATGATTGTAATGATCATTTTAGGAACTTTGGCCGCAAGAAAGAAAGCTCTGATTCCTAAAGGCATTCAAAACTTTGGCGAATGGGCTTATGGTGGTTTAACAAACTTTTTTTCAGGAGTACTTGGTGAACAAAAAAACAAGCAATTTGGTCCACTTTTAGTAACATTTTTTATATTTATTTTGCTTAGTAACTATTCAGGGATGCTGCCGCTTAACATGACTTCTCATGGACAGCTGGAAAACTTGCAGGCACCCACAGGTGTGTTTAGTGTAACCCTTGGTTTTGCTTTGGTTATTTTCTTCCTTACACACTTTTCAGGGTTCCAATATAACAAGCTTTCGTACTTTAAGCATCTCATATCACCATTGGTTTTCTTATTACCACTTAACCTATTAGAAGAAGTTGTTCACCCATTTACACTGGCTCTTCGTCTATTTGGGAATATTGGCGGTGAGGAACAGGTTATTATACAACTCACTCAGTTAGTACCATTAGGCGTACCTGTTGCAATGGAAGTACTTGGTATGCTCTTTGGGCTTATCCAAGCATTAGTCTTTACTTTGTTAGGGGCAATTTATATTTCCACCGCGTCGGGTAAAGCCCATTAATCCAAGTCTAAAATGTTTTAAAAAATTGAATAAAAGTATTTTGTCAATTCGAAAGGAGAAAATTTAAAATGGAAGCAATCGCAGTAGCATTAGCAATTGGTTTATCTACAATAGGACCTGGGATCGGTCAAGGTATCGCATCCGGTAAAGCATTAGAAGGTATGGCTCGCCAACCTGAAATGATTGGTGATCTTCGTACAAACATGCTTATCTGTTTGGCTATGATGGAAGCTCTTGCAATTTATGGTATGGTATTTGCCTTTATGCTCTTTGGTAAAATTCCTGCATAAATCAAAAACCTTGAATTAATTTCAAGGGGTTTACCATAGAGAGAGGGGGTAAGTTAAGTGCAAATAGATTTTTTCAGTGTGATATTTGCTATCGTTAACTTTTTAGTGCTTTTGTTTGTTATGTATTTTGCTATGTACAAACCATTGGCAAAAACTATGAAGTTAAGACAGGATAATATTAAAAACAACATTGAATCCGCTCAAAGTCTTAAGGCTGACGCTGAAACAATGAAAGCAGAAATCAGCGCCGAGTTGACTAAGTCACGTGAGGCGGCTCAAGAAATCATCACCAGAGCAGAAAAAACCGGTGAAATGCAAAAGAATGAAATTGTTGCTGAAGCTAAGTCTGAAGCTAACAAGCTCATAGAAAAAGCTCATCGTGAAGTCCAAGATGAAAAAGAAAAAGCCTTGGTTGAAATTCGCAATGAAGCCGCATCTCTTGCTATGATGGCCGCTTCTAAACTCATTAACCGCTCTTTAACCGATGCAGACCACAAACAATTAGTGGATAAGTATATCGAAGAGGCAGGGGAATTACAATGACTGATAAAACAGTAGCCAAAAGATATGCGAAAGCTCTTTTTGCCATCGGTGAAGAACAAGGCAAATCTGAGATTTTTGCTAAAAACATGAAAGATCTCAAAGAAGTTATTGAAGAGAACAATGAAGTTCGTCATATGTTAGAAAATCAATCTATTGATAATACTCAAAAGAAAGCAGCAATGAAAGCTATTTTTGCCGATGCCGATGACAGCGTTAAAAATTTCATGTCTTTGGTTATAGACAAAAATCGCAGCTATTTCTTTGTTGATATGTGCAAATATTTTCAGAATTTGATTGAAGAATCCTCCAATACTGTGAAAGCCATAGTAAAATCCGCAGTGGTTTTAAGCGATGAACAGATTGGTAAAATTGAAACCAAATTCTCAGCTTTAATTAAGCAAAATGTTAAGGCCCAAGCAATGGTTGACCCTGCATTAATCGGCGGCGTTCAAGTAATGATTGGCGATAAATTGTATGACGGCACTGTTGCTCATCAGATTAAGCAATTGAGTGATAATTTAAAAGAACAGAGATGTTAAGTTAGGGGTGAAAAGTTAATGAGCATTAGGCCGGAAGAGATCAGCTCAATTCTAAAGCAGCAGATCGAAAACTATGAATCCGCGGTTGAGGTAAGCGAAGTTGGTACTGTTGTCACCGTTGGTGATGGTATCGCTCGTATTTATGGCCTCGAAAATGCTATGTATAACGAACTCCTGGAGTTTTCTAATGGGGTCATGGGTATGGTCATGAACCTTGAAGAAGATAATATCGGCTGTGTTATTCTCGGTCCCTACACTGATATTGAGGAAGGTGACCAAGTTAGAAGAACAGGCAGAATTATGGAAGTTCCCGTAGGGGAAGCCCTTATTGGCCGTGTTGTCAATACTTTGGGTGAACCTTTGGATGGTAAAGGTGAAATAAAAACCAATGACTACCGTCCTGTGGAACATGTTGCTCCCGGGGTTATTACACGTAAATCTGTTTTTGAACCTATGCAAACAGGTTTGAAAGCTATTGACTCTATGGTTCCCATTGGCCGTGGCCAACGTGAACTTATTATTGGTGATAAACAAACCGGTAAAACAGCTATCGCCATTGATACTATTATTAACCAAGGTGACCAAGGTGTTACTTGTATTTATGTAGCTATTGGTCAAAAAGCATCTACAGTTTCAAGTGTTGTTTCTAAGTTAGAAGAAAAAGGGGCAATGGATTATACCATCGTTGTTTCCGCTTCGGCTTCAGAACCTGCACCTATGCTGTATCTTGCACCCTATACAGGTGCAGCTATGGGGGAATATTTCCTTTATAAAGGACAGCCGGTATTAATTGTTTATGATGACTTATCCAAGCAAGCCGTTGCATACCGTGAACTTTCCTTGCTTCTCCGTCGTCCGCCGGGTCGTGAAGCTTATCCCGGGGATGTATTCTATTTGCATTCTCGTTTATTGGAACGTGCTGTTAAATTAAACGATGAATTGGGTGGCGGTTCTATGACTGCTTTGCCCATCATTGAAACTCAAGCAGGGGACGTTTCCGCCTATATTCCTACCAATGTTATTTCCATTACCGATGGTCAGATATTCTTGGATAATGACCTTTTCAACTCAGGTATTCGTCCCGCTATTAACGTTGGTATTTCGGTATCTCGTGTTGGTGGTTCCGCTCAGGTAAAAGCTATGAAACAAGTAGCCGGCAGCTTGCGTATGGACTTGGCTCAATATCGTGAATTGGCAGCATTTGCTCAATTCGGTTCGGATATGGATAAAGCTACAACAGCAACATTGAACCGTGGGGAAAAAATGACCGAGTTGTTAAAACAAGGTCAATACGCTCCTATGGACGTTATGGATCAGGTTGTTTCTATCTTCGCAGGAGCCAATGGCTACTTAGATAGTATCCCTGTAAATAAGGTTTTGGATTTTGAAAAGCAGTTGCTTCAAGATGTACACACCAATCATTCGGATATTCTTGATACGTTGAATGCAGAACAAAAGATTTCAGATGAAACCAAAGCTAAATTGAAAGCAGCTATTGCCCAATTTAAAGAAGGTTTTGCGGTATAATTTTTTCACATAAACGTAAAGAAATTCGGAAGGTGGTGAGCCAATATGGCAAACATGAGTGATATCAGACGAAGCATTCGCAGTACTGAAAGTACAGGGCAGATTACTAAAGCTATGAAAATGGTTTCATCTGCTAAATTACGAAGAGCTCAGTCCGGTGTGATAGCAGCCAGACCTTATGCTGAAAAAGTGCGTGAGGTTTTGGGTAACCTTTCCGAAAACGGTGGCGGCTCCCAACATCCTTTACAGGAAAAAAGAGACGTTAAAAATGTTCTATACGTTCTCGTTAGCGGTGACAGCGGTCTTTGTGGTGGCTTTAATGCCAATATCATCAAAGAGTGCGAAAAATTGGTCAATGCAAGAGAAGAAGATTGTGCCATTGTTGCTGTGGGTAAAAAAGGCAGAGATTATTTTTCCAAACGTGGATATAACGTTGCAAACGAATATATCGGCATTGGGGATTTGCCTACCTACTCAACAGGAAAATCTGTGGCTTTGGATTTAATCCATAAGTATACCGAAGGGGAATATGATGAAATTCATATGCTTTTCAGTAAATTTCGCTCGGCAATATCCAGCACTCCCACAGATATTCAGCTTCTGCCCATTATTCCTTTGGAAAAAGAAGAAACCGAAGAAGTGCCTGAAAAAACAGGCGTGGAACAGGATACTCTTTTTGAGCCATCGGAAGAAGAAGTTTTAGGCGTTTTACTTCCTGTCTATGTGGAAACTGTTGTTTTTAATGCCATTTTGGAATCAAAAGCCAGTGAACACGGTGCAAGAATGACCGCTATGAGTTCCGCTACTGATAACGCAAGGGATCTCATCCAAAGCTTGACTTTGACTTTAAACAGAGCACGTCAAGCTGCTATTACCACAGAAATTAATGAAATCGTGAGTGGCGCAGCTGCTCTAGAATAAGATGTAAGGCGAAAGACCTTTATCAATTCACAAAGGAGGTTGAAAAGGTGTCATTAGGAATTGTAAAAGAAGTTATCGGCGCCGTCGTAGACATTGAGTTTCCGCCGGGTCAATTGCCAGATATTTACAATGCTCTGACAATCAAGAGTGCAGACCAAGATTCCGAGGAATCCCGTGCTAAAAATCTTAGCATTACTCTTGAGGTTATGCAGCATTTAGGCAACGATACAGTTCGTACCGTTGCACTTTCCTCCACCGATGGTTTACAACGTGGTGTAAAAGCTATCGATACCGGTGCTCCCATCACTATTCACGTTGGTGAGGAAACTTTGGGGCGTATGTTTAACGTTATTGGTGATCCCATTGACGGCAAACCCCAAATTGAAACCAAACAGATGTACCCCATTCATAGACCTGCCCCTGTGTTTGCAGATTTGGAACCTTCCACAGAAATGTTGGAAACAGGTATCAAAGTTGTTGACTTACTCGCCCCCTATTCCAAGGGTGGTAAAATTGGTCTATTTGGTGGTGCCGGTGTTGGTAAAACAGTTTTAATTATGGAACTTATCCGTAACATCGCTTATGAACACGGTGGTTATTCCGTATTCTCCGGTGTTGGGGAACGTACCCGTGAAGGTAATGACTTATATCAAGAAATGACAGAATCCGGTGTTTTGGCAAAAACTGCTATGGTTTTCGGTCAAATGAATGAACCACCCGGTGCTCGTCTTCGTGTTGGTCTTACCGGCCTTACCATGGCGGAATATTTCCGTGATGAAGGTGGTCAGGACGTTCTTCTCTTTATCGATAATATTTTCCGTTTCACCCAGGCAGGTTCTGAAGTTTCAGCTTTGTTAGGGCGTATGCCTTCTGCTGTTGGTTATCAACCTACCTTGGCAACTGAAATGGGTGCTTTGCAAGAACGTATTACTTCTACCAAAAAAGGGTCAATCACTTCGGTTCAGGCAATTTATGTGCCCGCCGATGACTTAACAGACCCCGCACCTGCCACAGCATTTACTCACTTAGATGCTACCACAGTTCTTTCACGTAAAATTGTTGAATTAGGTATCTACCCTGCGGTTGATCCCTTGGATTCCACTTCACGTATTTTGGAACCCCATATTTTAGGTGATGAACATTACGATACTGCACGTGCTGTTCAAGGCGTGTTGCAGCGTTACACAGAATTACAAGACATCATCGCAATTTTGGGTATGGATGAATTATCCGATGAAGATAAACTCACCGTATCCCGTGCCAGAAAAATTCAAAGATTTCTTTCGCAACCCTTTAACGTTGCAGAACAATTTACCGGCATGGCCGGAAAATATGTTCCTTTGAAAGAAACCATCCGTGGTTTTAAGGAAATTCTTGAAGGGAAACATGACAGCTTACCTGAACAGGCTTTCTTGATGGTTGGCACGATTGATGAAGCAATTGAAAAGGCTAAAACCCTTGAAGGAGCTGAATAAACATGTCGGATAAGCAAATCTCTTTGGATATTGTGACCCCTGAGAAAATTGTATATTCTGCCGATGTCGCTTCTATTTTTGCTCCTGCGACCATGGGGCAGATCGGGCTTTTGCCTGACCATATTGCCATAGTAACAGGTTTAGGTATTGGTGAACTGCGGGTTACTCCCGTGGGTGGTTCTGAACTTCCCCTCTTTATCAGTGGTGGATTTTTGGAACTGAAAAAGAACAAAGCGGTAATTTTAGCAAAATCTGCGGAAACCTCTGAGGAGATTGACATAGAAAGAGCTAAAAAAGCCAAAGCTCGTGCTGAAGAACGGTTAAGTAAAAAGGACAGTAGTTTGGATGAAGACCGTGCCGAAGCAGCTTTAAAAAGAGCCATTGTTCGTTTGGAAATTAAAGGCAAAGCTTAATAAGCTTATTTAAAAGAGTAGTTACCGAAACAATTCGGTAACTACTCTTTTTTATATTTACCCAAGACTACAACTACTGCGAATAAACCCATAAACCCATAAACCCATAAACCCATAAACCAATAAACCCATAAAACCCACAAACCCATAAAACCCATAAAACCAATAAATTCACAAACCCAATAAATGAACGAATCCACAAATCTAAAGAGCCAAAGAGCCAAAGCAGGCAAAAATAAACCAAGGTAAACCAACGCAAACCAAGGCAAACCAAGGCAAACCAAAGCAAGCCAAAGCAAGCCAAAGCAAGCCAAAGTAAGTCAACGAAAGCTAACGAAAGCTAACGCAAACCAAAGTAAGCCAACGAAAGCCAAAGCAAATCAACGCAAATCAACGCAATCCAAAAAGCCAAAAAGCCAAAAAGCCAAAAAGCCAAAAAGCCAAAAAGCCAAAAAGCCAAAAA
>JAVXOZ010000006.1:24669-87671 GCA_036644995.1 Clostridiales bacterium
CCAAAAAGCCAAAAAGCCAAAAAGCCAAAAAGCCAAAAAGCCAAAAAGCCAAAAAGCCAAGCACAGGGGTTAATGTCCCTTGTGCTTGGCTTTACGTTTTTTCTGATTCAAAGCAAATTGAAATTCTTTTTTTTCAATTTTTTCTTGGCGGCTATTCTTTTTGCGTTGAACTTTACTTTCTTCGTGTTGAAGTTTTAAAGCTTGTTGGGATTTGGTGCCAATGGATTTACCCTTTAGCTGATCTCTAATGGCTCTTTGCTGTCTTTTGGGGTTCGGATGCTGTACTTCAAAATTCTCGAAAATAAGAGCAGGGGAAAATCTTAAATTTTGCCAATTAGTTATGATAAAGTTATAAATTTCTTGATTTTTTGGTTATGCACCAAAAGTTACTTTGGAAACTTCATAGTGATTTTGGTATTCACGCCGATAAATTCCTACCCAAAAAGGTTCTTCAAAAAAAACAGTAAATGTGGATTTTAGATTATCCATGTTTCCTCCTTAAATGTTACAAACAAAGAATGGACAACCAAGGAGGCAGGTTACTGACAGCGGATACTTTTGCTGCGTCCGGACTACCGACCGAATCTGTGTTTTTATCTTTGTATCAAATTATAACTACATTATATCACAGAGTTAAAAAATTGCATAATATTTTATTTTTGGGAAATACTACCAAAAAGGAGGGTATTATGGTGATGAATTTTTATTTAAGTAAAGGTAAATTTACAGTGATGTGCCTAATATTGGTTGCCTTGGTGTTGAGCTTTATTTATTATTGGAATTATGAAATTAATGATGTGGTAAGCAATGAGGAAAATAGCCTTGTGGTGGCATTTGAAAACAGCGGGGCAAAATTTCAAGAGCTTACTGCCCAAAGTTGGGGTAAAATAGATAATGAAAATCATTCTTTAGAAGATATTTATACCCTTTATGGTAAAATTGAAAAGGTTTTGGGTGCCAATGCAAAAATTAAAGTAGAAGAAAACAGCGATAAAAATTATGTGGGCATAACTGCCACAGGTAAAACTCAAGAAGGTTATGAGCTAAACCTAACATTGCAAAGTATCAGCGATAACTTTGAAAAAGACGAAACTTACTTAATAGTTAATCTAATTGAAGGCTTGGATTATCAGGAAGCGGGAAAAATTAAAAAAACCGCAGAATCCTATTTTCAAGCTTTATCCGCAAGTGGTGAAACTTCTGTTTTAATTTCCGGGTATTATGATAAAATGTTATCGGAGAAAGAAAAAACCGATAAAGCCAAAAAGATATTTGCCGCAGCAGGTGGCAGTATAATTGAAGGAGTAGATACCAAATCCTATATGAGCAAAAGTGGTTATTGCCCAAATATAAAAACTTATATAAATACAGAAGGTAAAAAAATAAATTTGCAAGTGGCATTATTTGATAATGAAGTGCAAAAACAAACCTGTTTATTTTTAGGTTCACCTTTGATTTTTTCAGAATATTAATATATTTTGCCAATATAATAATAGTAGAATATTTTTAAGGAGCATTTTGGTGCGAGGTTTAAAAAATTATGGTCATAAAAAAAATCATGCTGCTATTTTTTGGCTCAGTGTTGTGCTGCTTTTTTCTATAATTTTGGTTTATGCGGACTCCAATCAAAAGCCCGAGTATTTTACCCTTGGGCAGAATTTACCGGAAAAAACAAGCACCTTGGGGGTGGCTCTATCTGAATCTAAAAAAGAGGATATTGCCAAAACTGTTAAACCCATGGAGATAAATCTGCTGCGGTGTGATAGCGGAAAACACGAGATAATGGATTTGGAAACCTATATTATTGGGGTTTTATCTGGGGAGGTACCTCCAAGTTTTGAAAAATCTGCCTTGGAAGCCCAAGCCGTAGTTGCCAGAACTTATACCCTTTCGGTATTAAACAATGGTGGTGAGCTTTGCGATTTTTACGGACACTGCCAAGCTTATTGCGATACAGAAACTTTAAAACAGCGGTGGGGCAGTGAGTTTGAAAAAAATTATCAACGCTATTTTTCAGCGGTGCAGGAAACCGCAGGTTTGATAGTAACCTATGATAATAAATTGGCAAAAACATTTTTTCATTCCACCTGTGGGGGTAAAACCGCTTCATCCCAAGAGGTTTGGGGTGAAAACCTGGCTTATTTGCAAAGTGTTGATTGCTCCTGGGATAAAGATGCCCCGAGATATCAGGAAAGGATAAAAGTAAAAATCAGCGAATTGCCAAATCGTTTAGGCATAGAAAATGTGGCGGTAAGCAGTGGTAATATCATCCCATCTTTGATATCTGTTACCCATAGCGGTAGAGTTGAAACGGTTTCTTTTGGTGGTGAAAAAATAAAAGCTACTGATTTTAGAAAAAAGCTGCAATTAAACTCCACAAACTTTTCCTTTGCTTCAGAGGATGGTAATTTGCTTATTGATACCCATGGCTATGGCCACGGTGTGGGTTTATGCCAATACGGAGCCAATGGCATGGCAAAAGAAGGCTATAATTATGAAGATATAATTAAACATTACTATCAAGGTGTGGATATAGTGCCAATGAGTAAATTAAATACTTAATGATTCAGCCCCACAGGAGAGCAATAAGATGTAATAATTTACGGAATTTTTTTAATAAATTGTAAAAAAAAGACGAAAGAATTAATCTTTCGTCTTAGGCTGTTGATAAATTTTGATATTCGGCAAAATCCCTTCCCATCGACTGCTTATGTACATATAGGTACATAAACAGCCGCTGCTCAGGGAGTTTTACCGAATCTAAGTCTTTCTTAACAGTCTGACATCTTGCGACAATTTGAGTAAAATTGCATTTTGTTTATACTCTGAATCGGTAACGCTGTTATCGATTTTTTTTGGGTAGTCGTGTAAAATATGGTTGGGTGAAATATGCTTATGAAAAATTTGCAATGGGGTAAAGCGAAACTTGGGAGCTAATGAAGATGATTTATTATTGTAAATTTTATTGTAATTGCTTATCTAAAAAAATCATAAATAATATATTGAAAAACAGATGTTTTTCAGCTTGGATAATTAATCAAAAGAGGGGTTAATGGCATAGAAATTTTTAGCATCTAAATTATCTTGGACTATGCGTAGGCTCTCACCAAAGCGTTGGTAGTGCACAATTTCACGCTCACGCAAAAAACGGATGGGGTCTAAAACATCGGGGTCATCTATGAGTCTTAAAATATTATCATAGGTTACACGGGCTTTTTGCTCTGCTGCCATGTTTTCGTTTAAGTCTGCTATGGGGTCACCTTTAACACCTATATTTGCCACGGAAAAGGGTATTCCCGAAGATGAGCAGGGAAATACCGCAGTTGTATGGTCTACAAAATATTTATCGTAGCCGCTTTTTTTAATTTCCCCAATGGAAAGATTGCGGGTTAGTTGGTATACAATGGCACTTATCATTTCTAAGTGACCCAGCTCCTCTGTGCCTATGTCTGTTAGTGCACCCACTACGCTACTATATGGTACGGTGTAGCGTTGGTTTAAGTACCGCATAGCAGCCCCCAATTCGCCATCGGGGCCACCAAGCTGGGTGATTATTATTTGTGCTAAGTTGGGATTGGGGTTTTTTATTTTAATTGGGTATTGTAAGCGTTTTTCATAAGTCCACATTAATTAGTCCTCTCTTTCCCAGGGCCATACCCCTTCAATCCATTCCCAACAATGCCCTGAATCCGAGGCGGAAGAAGTTAAAGGGCCAAATTTGTCCTCATATTCTGTTTTTATGGCTGTGGCTAATTTTACAAAATGGCGATGGGTTTCCAAGGCTTCATTGTTAAAGGGGTGAGTATCTAAAAACAGAGCAATATCCCAAGCGGCAAAGGATATTTTACCTAATTCTTTGAGCAGTTGTTGTTTTTCTGTCAATTTTCATGCCTCCCCACAAAAGGAAAATCTAAATCTTTAAAAATAGTGCCCACTGCAAAGCTTTCATCAGGACCAAATAAATTTTTAAATTTTTGCATAGGCACATATGCCATGGCTAAAGGTCCGGATACTTTAATTTTTTCACTGCGAATAGTATCATATTGGTTTTGGTATTCCATATTTTGCTCCTCTTTGTAAATCGTTATGGTATATCCTATGATTGAAATGCTACAATGGTTAATTAGAAAATGAATTATTTTAAAAGTTTGAAATTTTTCTTAAATATGGCAGTAAGTGTACATATTCCCTGTATATTGCGTCAAGTTGTTTGTGACTTAGGCATAAAAAACAAAAAAATATAAGTCCTGATTGACTTGACGCTTGGGATAAAATGAGATATAATGCACTTATAAATATAGATTAGATAATTTATTGGAAATTACCAAAAGAAAGGTAGCATTGTTCTATGAGAATTTGCTCTGATGTTCATATGCACTCTGTGGATTTTTCCGGAGATGCTGTATCAACTATGGAAGAAATGTGTAAAAGCAGCATCAACCAAGGATTAGAACGAATATGCTTTACCGAGCATGTGGATTTTGACCCTCACTATGATGACTCCATACCTTTTGACCCTGTTAAATATGATAATTTTATTGATACCATGCGCAGTAAATTTGGGGATAAAATTAAAATACTACAAGGGGTGGAGGTGGGGGAACCCCATATGTATCCCGAAGAATATGATAAAATTTTAAAGAGAAATTATGATATGGTTATGGTGGGCCTTCATTACGTTAATTTGCCTATGGGTCTGCATTGGACGGGGAATGGTGGCAAAGATATATTTACTTTTGCCGTAGATAGAATTTATCGTAGATATTACGAAGATTTGTTAGCCGTGGTAAAATTAGGTGGTTTTGATGTTTTGGCGCATTTTGATTACCCAAAACGTTACCTAAAAAAAGATGCCCAAGAAGATGATTTAATTAATGAGATATTGACTTTATTGGTTAAAAGCCCCGGCTTGCTGGAAATAAATACCTCATCTTGGCGATATGGATTTTCGGAATCAACCCCGGGGAATAAAATTTTGAAAAAATATAAAGATATAGGCGGCAGTAAAGTAACCATTGGCTCTGATGCCCATGATAAAAAGGATGTGGGTTTTGGGGTTGAACGGGGCTTTAACTTAGCTGAGGAAATTGGGTTGGAAGTGGGATATTTTGAGAATAGAAAATATTGCAAATTATGAAAAGTTGTACAAAGTTTTCTGAAAATCAACTATGAAAAAAATTGAAATTTTGGATGAGTCTGAGTGTGGTAAAATTTTTATGGCAAACTGTATTTTGTTTTTTGTGAGGAATAAGAGGGTATAAAATTGAATTCTAAAAAAATTGTGAAGCCAATAAAAAAAGATTTAAGAGAGCACGATGAAAAAACAATTGAAGATGAAGAAAAAAAGTATGCAGTGAATTTATCTTACGATGAGTTGCTAAAAATCTTAGATTACTCTTATGATGAAATTTATGTTACCGATGCAAAAGGTACTGTTCTATATGTAAACCAAGCTTGTGAACGTAACTATGGTGCAAAAGTTGAAGATGTAATTGGCAGAACCCAGGAAGAAATCAGTGAAAAAGCGTATTGGACACCACGTATTAGCACCATTGCTTTGGATAAAAAAACCAGCGTTACCCTGGAACAAAAAACTCGTTTGGATAAAACATTACTAACCACAGCTACCCCTGTTTATGATGAAAACGGCAAAATTTCAATGATTATAGAAAATTCTCGTGATATTACCGAATCCAAAGGTATTCGTCATGAGTTGGATTTAAGCATAAAAAAATTAAACCGCATTAAAACAGAGGTAGAGGTGCTGCGGAAAAGAGATCAGGATTCTGATATTATTTATAAAAGTAAGTGCATGACCAATCTGATGACTTTGGCAAAAAGAGTGGCAGAAATTAATTCCACTGTTTTAATTCAAGGCGAAAGTGGCACAGGTAAAGGTGTTATTGCTAAATATATCCATAAACAAGGTTGTCAAAAAAATGGTCCTTTTGTATCAATTAACTGCGCTGCAATTCCTGCGGAATTAATGGAATCGGAGTTGTTTGGTTACTCAGCTGGTTCTTTCACCGGTGCCAGTGGCAAAGGTCGCATTGGCCTTTTTGAACTGGCAGATGAAGGCACACTGTTTTTGGATGAAATTGCGGAAATTCCTTTGCATTTGCAGGCGAAATTGCTCCATGCCCTTCAAGAAAAAGTTTATTTTCCTGTGGGCGGCAGAAAAGAAAAAAAAGTAAATTGCCGAATATTGGCAGCTACCAATAAAGATTTGCAAAATATGGTAATAAAACAAACCTTTAGAGATGACCTGTATTACCGCTTAAATGTTTTTGAAATAACTATTCCCCCCCTGCGTGACCGTGTTGATGATATAGTGCCCTTGGTGCATTATTTAATTAATAAATATAATGAACGCTATGATTTGCACAGGCAGGTTTCCCATAAAGTTTTGGATATTTTAATGAAATATCCTTGGCCCGGTAATGTGCGGGAAATGGAAAATACTTTGGAGCGTTTAGTGGTTATGAATCCTGAGGATTTAATAGATATAGATGATGTTCCGGATTCCCTAAAATATGAATCAGCCTCGGAAATGTATCCCTTTCTCAACCAAGGTTCTTTGGATGAAGCCTTGGAAGAAGTGGAAAAGAAAATTATTTTACAATCTTATGATAAATATGGCAGTTCCTATGAGGTTGCAAAAAAATTAAAAATCAGCCAAAGCAAAGCCAGTCGTTTAATTCGCAGATATTACGGTAGGGTGAAAGATAATAATGGCGAGAATGGTGCTATAAATCAATAATTTTGCTTTTTTAAGTTAAAATAGACTTAAGTTTTTCATATATGACTTGAAATTTTTATATAAAATGTAATTTTCTACCAAATATATTTTGTTATGGCTACATAATGGGAGCGTAGCGAGTAAAAAAAACTTAATATGACTTTAAGTTACATTTGGTATGGAATTTGCACTATTATATAGTGTCCAAGAAAAAAATCAAAACTTATGGAGGTGTTATTTTTGGCTAGAGGTTTACGTACAAATTCTACAGCTGTGACTTCTCTCGGATTAAATATGTTTTCTGATGATGAATTATGGGAAGTCCATTTAGCAACACTTGATGTTCTTTGGAATGTTGGTGTTAAAGTTGAAAGTAAAGAAGCAAGAGAAATTTTTGCAGGTATCGGTTGCGAAGTTAATGAAGCAACCCATATTGTTAGAATTCCCGCATATTGCGTGGAAGATGCAATCCAAACGACTCCCCCGAACTACCGTGCATATGGTAGAGATCCCCAAAAAGATTGGTATTGTGAAGCCGGACGTACCGGTTTTGTAAACTTTGGTGAAGCTGTTAACGTTATCGACCCTTATACAAGAAAACGCAGACCACCCACAATGGATGACCTTTGGAATTCCGTTACTATGATTGACAAATTAGATTCCATAGTTCTTTTTGAAAGAAATATTGTTCCTGCTGAAGTTAATCCCCATGTAGGTCAACTTTATGTATTGGAAGCATTCCTCAATAACAGCACTAAACCTGCTTATATTGGTATGCATGATCCCCAAAATGTAAAATATGCCATTAAAATGGGTTCCTTGGTTGCCGGCAGTGAAGAAGCCTTTAAAGAAAGACCTTGGTTTGGTACCAGTACCGACCCAATTAGCCCCTTGGTACAATCCGCAGGTGCAACCGATGCTTTGATTCTTGCAACCAAAGTTGGTATGCCTGTTAAAATTAATCCTATGGGTCTTGCCGGTGGTACTACTTGCGTTCATATCGCAGGTACTATGGTTACACATAATGCTGAAGTATTGAGCATGTTTGTTTTAGGACAAGCCCTTAAACGTGGTGTGCCTATGGTTTATGGTTCTTCCACCGCTATGATGGATTTAAGAACCACCGTTTCCTGTGTTGGCAGCCCCGAATTGGCTCTTATTAGTGCATTTGTTGCTAAAATGGCTCAATTCTATAAAGTTCCCAGTTGGGTAGCAGGCGGCTAGTGCGATTCTAAATGTGTTGATGCACAAGCTGGTCACGAAGCCACTTTAACAGCCCTTATCCCCGCATTGGCAGGCGCCAATATGATTTATGGTATGGGTATGTTGGAAAATGGTATTACTTGGGACTATGCTCAATTAGTAATGCAAGATGAAATGATGAAGATGATTTTGAAAACATGCGAAGGTGTTCCTGTTGATGATGAACATTTGGCTGTTGATGTTATTTCCGAAGTCGGACCCGGCGGCGAATTTATCAGTCATATGCATACTTTTGAAAACTTTAAACATCTCTCTCAACCTGATGCTAAAATCATTGATAGAAATAACTTCGATGGTTGGATGGCTCAAGGTGGCAAAGATATCGTAGAACGTTCTTATGAAAGAGCTATTGATATGATGGAAAATGGCAAACCTGCCATGCCTTTGCCTGAAGAAACCAGAAAACAACTCCATGCATTGCTTGAAGAAGCTGAAGCTGATAAAGTTGAAGAAATTGCCTCTCGTGGCACTGTAAAATAATTAAATTTTAACCTAAGATTTAATAAAGAATCTCATAATAGCACTCCAGGGCGGGTGAAGTTATGAGATTCTTTTTTTTACTTTTATCCTTATTCGGGGTTAATTAAATATTAAGGCTTAATTAAATAGAAAGTTTTCAGTGTAAACTTAAAAAAAATCCCGTGATGACTTATCACGGGACCAGGTTGTCAAAAAACATAGTTTTTTGGCAAGATGGCAGGCTGTTAAGAAAGCCTTAGATTCGGTAAAACTCCCTGAACAGCGGCTGTGCAGTGTACCTATATGTACATAAGCAGTCGATGGGAAGGGATTTTGCCAAATATCAGACTTTATCTACAACCTAATCCCGTGATGACTTATCTCGGGACTAAAAAGGAGATTTATATTTTAAAGGAGATTAAACTTACATATTTAAAAATGTTTTATACAGGATTGGCTATAATTTTTAGGTACTCATCAAAGTGGGGATTAGCTGTATGCCTCATACAGCGGTTTACCCTAACGTAACCCCAGTCCCAGTAATCTTCTCTTTCATCTACTTTGGTAACGCTTTGCACCAAAGCCCAGGGAATCCACAGCCCATCCATAATGAATTTCCCCATTAATGTTTCTGCTCTTTGGCGTAAAGTTGGTTCGCCTTGAAAATAATATTCCATAAAATCTTCTTCTTGTTCTTCATTCATTTCGTTTTCACTGATAACCGCAGCAACATCAAAGCTGTAAAAATTCATACCGCAATATTCCCAGTCTATCAGTTCCATTTTATCCTTTTTTGCATCGAAAAGAAAATTTTCAGAAAGACAATCGTTATGGGAGCTTATGAGTGGGGGTGGGTTCTTTTTAAAAGCTTTTTTTATTTTTTCATATACTAAATCTAATTGTTCCATTTCCGGATAGAATTTAGTCCAATTATTTTCTTCTAAATATTTATGGTAAGAGTCAACTTCTGCAAAGGGGTCAAATATTGAGTCAAAGGTTATGCCGCTGTTGTGGTAAGTTCTTAAAATTTCCGCTGCGTGTTTTCTCACTTCACTGCGTTTGCGAAAATCTTCTTTGCTCATGGCATCCCCTTCTACAAAACGTCTGATATTGGAGCCTGTTTCCTCATCGTAGTAATAAAATTCCGGGCTGATTCCCAAGTGGTTTACCGCAGCCACCGCTGCTTTTTCACAGGGGCGATTGAGGTATTCGGCTGTTCCTTCACCGGCAATACGGAAAGCCCATTTTTTATCATTTATATATACTTTAAAGTTGCGGTTGGTTAAACCCCCGGGCATATAGGTTATGCTTTCAACTTTTTTCCCATCAAAAAGCCCTGAGTTTTTTGCCAGTTTTTTAATTGCTTGGATATCCCTTGGCTTAGTGTGTGCACATACTTTAATATCTATCATTTAAGATTTACCCTCTTTCGTAATCTATATTACATATTTTGTTTTCCACAGTTTTCTATTTTTTATAAATATAGGAATGCTTTATTTGCATAGCTACTTATAATACTTGCAATTTTTATGCCAAAAATTTGTTCGGGGACAAAAAAATTAATATCCCCATGTTTTTTTAACTTCTTTTTAAATAATTGAGATTTATAGAGTTTTTTAAGGTAAAATTAAATCACGCATAAATGAAAAAATAATGAGAAAAAAAATACCCTGTTCTATAAAGAACAGGGCAAAGTGAGGATGAGTTGGGTTACTCGCTGATTACATATTAAGCTGCGATTATTCAGCAATCATTGCAACATAGTGTTTAAAATTGGGGTCTGCCATGTATTCGTTGCAACGAGTGATTCTTTCAAGACCATACTGCCAGTAGAATTCTTCTTCATCGGGTTTGGATACCAATTGCACCAAAGCCCAAGGACACCACAGAGCATCTACCAGGAACTTACCAATAAGAACGTCGGCTTTGTTTTGTTCATTCAATTCGCCTTCGTAGTAATATTTAAGAAATTCTTCTTCTTTTTCTTTGTTGAGCTTGTTTTCGATAACAACAGCAGCAACGTCAAAATTATAAACGTTCATGCCGCAATATTCCCAATCGATAAGTTCTAATTTATCATTTTTGTCATCATAAATGAAGTTTTCGGATAAAGCATCATTATGAGAAAATACTTTTTTAGGAGGATTTTTGGCAAATTGTGCATCAATTTCTTCCAAAGTGCTAACCAGCACGTCCATGCCATCATAATATTTGCTGCAATTATTATCTTTTAACCATTGAAGATATGATTTAATTTCTGCCATGGGGTCAAAAATACCTTTTTGAATGATACCGCTGTTGTGGTATTTTTTAATGATGGCAGCTGATTTTTCTAATATATTGGAACGAGTTTGAAAATCTTCACGTTTCATGGTGGGGCCTTCACAGAAGCGGCAAATATTGGAACCGGTTTCTAAATCGTAATAATAAAATTCGGGGCTAATGCCTAAATCTTTAATGGCGTGAACTGCCTGTCTTTCAGCGGGGCGGTTTAGGTATTCTGCTGTTCCTTCCCCTGCAATGCGAAAAGCATAGGTTTTGCCATCTACAACTGTTTTGAAGTTACGGTTGGTTAAGCCACCGGGCATATAAGTAATGCTTTCAACTTCACCTGCAAAAAGGCTGGAATCCTTAGCCATTTTTTTTATAAACTCCACTTCTTCGGGCTTGGTATTTTCACATACTTTAATATCTGTCATAATATTTAGAATCTCACTTTCGATAAAATTTACAAAATCTCAAATAATTTTGTTTTTTTTCTTGTTATATGGTATAATATTTAAACACCATAAGTTATACGTATTTATAACTGCAAGTTTTGTGCCAAACTGTAATAAAACCCTGAATTATTACAAATTATACAAAAGGGGAGTAGAATTCGATTAAAAGTTTGATTGTTTGACTTTAGAGAGAAAAATAATCGAATATAGATGATAAGTGTAAGTCAAATATGAATTATAAGTCTAAAATGACTTCTAATTGTCGGATTTTGGCGTATCAATTCTGCTAATCATCTCTCTTACCCCTGTAATTTTAAAAAATTGCACTCTGGCATGAATTTTGCAATACAATAACACATTATCTATGTGCTCTGAACCAATGGATTTATTGTAATTTTTTGTTTACAAAATCCTTCATCACAAAAAGTCTATACATTAAAAAGTCTTTGATAGAATGTGGAATATTGTGGAATTCCGTAGCTTATTGGCGTAACATTAAAACAAAGGAGGACTTTTTATGAATGTAGAAGGAAAGTTACAACTAAAAGAAGTAAATGCCGATGATTTTGGGGCTATGCGTACTCGATTTTCTTCGATGAAACGCACCGTGGATGAATTATATGATACTTCTGAAATGGCAATGTCCAGAAGTCAGCTCAACCATTTAATGGAACATTATTATCACTTAGGTAAAATTGTAGATGCATACGAAATATTCGGAGGATATGTAAATCGCAGTTTTGGTGTAATAATGGAGTTGGACGGTGAAAGAAAAGATTACTTCGTTAGAAAGTACAAGAAAAATATCACAGCAAATGATATTAATGTAGAACACGGTCTTCTTAGCTATGCTATAGAGCATGGAATGAAGGATGCCAGTGGCGTTGTTCTTGACAAAGACGGCGAGTCCTTTGTGGAAATTGAGGAAGAAAAAGAAGGCGAAAGAGTAAAACGTTGCTTCGCAGTTTATGAATTTTTAGATGGCGACGATACCTACGACTGGATTAATACCAATATGACCCCGGAAGAAGATGGGGAATTTGCCCGTATATTAGCTAAATTTCATAATTATGCCAATGGATTTGACCCCGGTGAAAAAGCAGAAGCCCGTATTATGGATTTACTGGTGGATTTCAAAGATTCATTCCCTAAATGTTGCAAAAATTTAGGTATTCCCGAAAACGATCACTTTTTGAGATTGTGGCAGGATTCGTTACCATTTTTCTTGGAAATGTGCGATAAAGCGAAAAACAATTTGACCCCGGAAATGTTGGCAGTTATGCCTGAAGTTCCGTGTCATTGCGATATACATCCCGGTAATGTTAAATGGCAAAATGGAAAATGTGTTGGGCTTTTTGATTTTGACTGGTCAAAACTGGATTATCGTCTTTTTGATGTTTGTTTTGCTTTGATTTATTCCTGTTCTTCTTGGGAAGCTCAAACCGATGGTCGCCTGTGGTTTGACCGTTTTGGCTATTATTTGGATGGTTATACCAAATTTTTAAAAGAAGAAGGTACTTTAACCTCAATTACCGATGTTGAAAAGAAAGCTTTTCCTTATATGATGTTGGCAGGGGGACTTTATTTACTGAATTGGTGTACTTGCTATTATGATGATTGGGAAAATCTTAATGAATATGAATATTATTTCTACCTTACTCACGTTGTTAAATTGTTACATTATATAGATAACCATCAAGAAGACTTGTACGAAGTTATTAAAAATGTATAAGTATTGTAGTGGTCTTTCACAATATATTAAATAATTAAAAAAAAATTACACAAAGGGGTAGCATTTTTTTTGAATATGTTATATAATACACTTGAAAAGAAAAATAGTGTTTATACGACAAATTATTTGATATTTAATATGGGTACTTTAAAATGTTTAGTTTTTGATTTGTGGGTGGTTCGGCAACCCAAAGCCACCCGTCATTTCAATAAAATGGCAGAATGCCATCTGCCGGTTTTATCTATTATTTAAAATTTTTTATGAAAGAAGGGATTTTAATGGCAATCGAAACTAACGACCCCGCCATGGCGAAAGCTAAGTACACTAAAGCGAAATCGTCCTTTTTCAAAAGAGGCGTAACATTTGCTATAATGTCTGGTATTTGCTATGGTCTATACTCCGCATTCCTACTGGTTGGTGAAGGTTCCGGTATCTGGAATGAGTTCTGGGCACTGCCACTTGCCGCTACAATTATTGGTTATTGTTTACTTTGTGCGGTTGGCTCCGGTCTTAATGACTTAATGTCTGGTATCTGGTGCTTGATTATTGCCGCAGGAAAAGGTAAATTAATGGACTTTTTCCGTACTCTCAAAACCAAACCCGGTGTTGTAATGATTTGTTGCGGTCTTATTGGTGGTCCTATCGCATCAACGGCTTACATTGTAGGTTTGATGATGGCAGGTCCTATGGTTACCCCAATTACTGCACTGTGTGCTGCAATTGGTGCTATCTTTGGACGTATTCTTTTTAAACAAAAACTCAACGCTCGTATGATTTGCGGTATCGCAATCTGCTTCTTTGCTGCTTGTGTTATCGGCGGAACCAGCTTTAGTGCATTAAAAGATACAAGTACACTTGGTTGTGCTATTGCTCTTATTGCTGCTTTTGGTTGGGGCCTTGAAGGTTGTGTTGCCGGTTATGGTACTTCCATGGTTGACTATGAAATCGGTATTACCATTCGTCAATGCACTTCCGGTCTTTCCAATTTAATCGTTCTTGTTCCTATCCTTTGCCTCATGGTTAATGCCATGGCTGACACCACCGGTGTTGTTGGCTGTATGTATACTTATGTAGTTGGTGGAGCAATCTTTGGTGGAGCTATTCTTTGGTTCATCATTTCCGGTTTCTTTGCAAATCCTGCCTATTCCTTCTGGTATAAGGGCAATTCAATGTGCGGTGCTGCACTTGGTATGACCTGTAATGCTTTGTATTCCTTCTGGGTTCCTTTCTTCAGTTGGATTATCTTAGGTCTTATCCTTGGTTGGGACGGTTACACCTTAATGCCTATCCAATGGTTTATGGCTATTTTAGAAGTCTTTGGTATCTGGCTGATTGCTATGAATCCGCTGGATGTCTTCAAGAAAAAGGAGGCTTAAACTATGAAACCATTAAGTTATGCTATTCTTAAATATATGACAACAGTTGAAAAAGCTTGTGTTGCTGATGTTATTGAAGCCTTAAAACCCGAATACGGTAGCTTCCGTATGCTTACTCCTAAAGGTGTTCTTGAATACCTGATGACCGGTGAACAAAATGCTTTATTGGAAGAAGCCGGTTATGAATTAGACAAAAATGGAGAATTAGTTATTTATTATCATGCTCCCGAAGATGGCGCAGCAACTATTAATACTTATATTAAGTAAAGTAAAAGAGTAACTACACAAAAGCTGCCGCAAGGCAGCTTTTCGTGTGGTTATTATTAACTCAAAAACAGATAAAAGGTTGATTAAAATTTGAAAATCAGTGCTTTTTTGGAATAGTGTATGCCTAAATGTTTAAAAAAGACTTACTTTTGTTAAAAAAGTTTGTATAATTGCTTAAAAACCACCGCTGTTATAAAATTTTACCTATTGTATAGGTAAATAAAATATATTAATTTAATGCCCAATAAAAAAGCATTAACATATATTTTGCTAATAAAGTACAACCATAACACAGTATGGTATTATCTTTTGTTTTATGGTCAAAATAAAGTTATTGATACTGTTTTAGTAAAATATTTTATTTACTCAGGTATTTTATATATATGGCATGGTTCTTGCACTATAATATTGTGTCATCGTGGTTAAAATCATAATTGCATACTGCACTTAAAAAGTGTGATATATATTTAAACTATATTTACAAAATTGGAGAGGAGTGTTTTTAATGTTCACACAAAATGTAAAATTCTTTACTGAAGAACAAAGACAACAAATTCATGAAGCTTCCATGCAAGTATTGGAAGAAACCGGCCTTTTGGTACATAATGAAAAAGCCAGAGATATTTTTAAAGCTCACGGCTGCGATGTAGATGCAGAGGGTCATGTAAAAATTCCCCATGCTGTAATTGAAAAGTATATCAAATACTTTGTTTCCGATTACACTTTCACAGCCCAGGATCCCAGTTTCGATATTAAGATTCCTGAAGAAGGTCCTTGTGTTGTAACAGGTAGTTCGGCACCAAACATTATTGACCCTAAAAGCGGCGAAGAAAGAAGAGCTACTTCTAAAGATATTGCCAACATTGCCCATTTAATCAATGAGCTCCCGGGTTTCAATGTATTTTCAATTTCTACATTGGCTGACGATGCTCCCCAAGGACAATTTAGCTTATCCAGATTTTATCCCGCTTTGAAAAACTGTAAAAAACCTGTTCGCTCCAACACCCTAAATATGAAAGACTTAATGACTTGTCTTGATTTAGGTTATACCATTGCCGGCAGCGAAGCTGCATATATGGAACGTCCCTTTATCAACCATCACTATTGCCCCGTAGTATCACCTTTAACCTTTGATGTTGAATCAACCGAAGCTGTTACTTACTTGGCAGAAAAAGGACTTCCTGTTTATACCACAGTTGTTCCTAATGCAGGGATGACTTCTCCTATGTCCATGGTTGGCACCTTGGTAGTTGGTAATGCTGAATTCTTAGCAATTAACTGCTACTATCAAATGATTCGTGAAGGTATGCCCATTATTTATGCTTATCTTCCCACCGTTGCTGATATGAGAACCGGTAACTACACCCCCGGTGCTATTGAAACCGGTATGTTGGAAATGGCTCATACTGAAATGGCTGAATATTATGGCGTTCCTTCCGGTGGTTACATTGGTTTAACCAATGCGCACTGCAACGATGCTCAAAATGGTTTTGAAGTTGCAATGAATACAACCGGTGCTGTTTTAGCCGGTGCTTCCTTGTTGAACATGGGTGGTCTTTTAGACAGCCTTACCACTTTTGACTTTGCTAAAGCAATTATCGATAATGAAGTTGCTATGAACTTAAAACGTATGAAACGTGGCATGGAATTCTCCAAAGACGAACTTTGCACAGACCTTATCCATCAAGTAGGACCCGGTGGTCTTTACATGGACTTGGAACATACTGCTATGAATATGCGTAGCATCTGCTTCTTAAGTGATTTGTCCTCCAGAGATGCCAGAATTCAATGGCAATCTGAAGGCGCAAAAGACATTGGCCAACGTGCTAAAGAAAAAGCAGATCGCTTGCTCTCACCTGCAAATCCCGCCAGATTTTCTGACGAAGTAGATGCCAGAGTTAAAGCTAATTTCCCCGGTATTGTAGCAGGGGATGCTCTTTGGGATTATTAATAGTTTAAATAAATAGAAAATATTATGTGCTCCCAAAGTGGGAGCATAGTCCAAAACTTTTTCGCACACAAGGCACGGATATGAAAATTATCCGTGCCCTTTTCTTTTCTTTTGAAGAATTTTAAGCAAATAATAAAAATTAAATTATGTAAAATTTTCCTGTGCTCCCATTAGCAGGGAAAACGTGGCATAGACCTTGAAAATACCAGTTTATGGCTACTTTTATGTGCAATTTAATAATTGACAAAAGGGGAAATTACAGTTATTATTAGTATGTATATATATAAGATGTAGAAATAGGAAATTTTTAGGAGGAAAAAATCAAATGGCATTAATCTTTTTTGATTTTGATGGTGTATTAGTGGATTCATTGGAAGTGGAAACCAAAAACTTCTCTGAATCTTGTTATAAAGTTGGCGTAGATGTGGTAAACACCAGTGCGGATATGGCTAAATTAAGTGAAGGTAATTTTTACCAAGGATTACAAGCTTTGGGTGTTTCCAAAAGTAAAATAGATGAGATAATGGTTGTTTATACCGAAACGAAAAAGAATCCGGATTTTCATGTTCATGCCCATGCTCCTATGATGGATATGTTGAATAAATTGACCAAAGAATATCCAGTATATGTTATTACATCCAATGTTTCTTACACCGTTGAAAGGGTGCTTAAAGAAAACGGTGTTGAGGGTGTTAGGGAAATACTTGGGGCGGAAAAAGAACCCAGTAAAATAACAAAAATTCATAAAATAGCTGAACAATACCCCGGTGAAAAAACTATATTTATTGGTGATACAAAAGGTGATATGGTGGAATCCGCAGAGGCGGGTATTGATATTAGGGTGGGTGTAACTTGGGGTTGGCAAAAACCTTGGGTTGTGGCATCGGGAAATCCCGACTATATTTTTGATAAATTTGAAGATGCAATATCTTGGTTTGAAGGCTTTATGAAATCTGCAAAATAATAAACTTTTCAAATCAAAATTGACTTATTAAACCATAAATGACTTGGTAAATTTTTTATGGTGGCATGGTATTTTATTATTTATTGCTTTATGCTAACCATAAGTAAAATAACATATTATCTGGCATGAAAATTGCAATATTATAATGATGCAGAAGATTGCTTCATTACCGTTTGCAAAAATCAAATATCAGTTGAGGGTAAGCACAGATTTCGGCATAGATTATGACCCTCAGAAAATGTGGATATCAAAAACGAAAGGGCGGTGAGTAGGTGGTTTACGATGGGAACAGTGATGAAAAGCAACGGGTTATTCAAGAATATGTTCCGGGGAAGCAAGTTACCCTTCTTCATGTGATAGCCCAGCCTGTTGATGATGTTTACGATAAATTAGGCTTATCCCACGATGGTGCCATTGGTATTTTAACTTTAACACCGGGTGAAACTGCAATTATTGCAGGGGATATTGCCACTAAAGCCGGTGAGGTTCGCATAGGATTTCTTGATCGTTTTACCGGCGCTTTAACCATAACCGGTGATGTTGCCAGTGTTACTGCCTCGTTAAAAGCTGTTAATGAGTATTTGGAAAATATTTTAGGATACTCCCCGGCACCGCTAACAAAATCATGAAGAAACGCATTATGGTTGTGGGCCCCGTTGGCACGGGAAAAACCACGCTTTTACAAAAAATGTATCACGGTGGTGAAATTAAAAAAACTCAAAGTTTAGAATTTGAAACAAATTCCATTGATACTCCCGGTGAATTTGTGGAAAATCCCTTTTATCACCATTGCTTATTTGCCACAGCCTTAGAGGCAGATTTAATAATATTTTTACAGGATGCTACCGTGGATAGACAACAATTTCCCCCGGGGTTTGCCACAGGGTTTCCCAAAAAATCTATGGGTGTGATTACCAAAATAGATAAAGAGGGCAGCGATGTTCCTTGTGCCACCCACTACTTGGAAATGTTGGAAACTACCGAAAAGGTGTTCATACCTATTTCCTCAAAAACCGGAGCAGGCTTGGATAACCTAAAAGACTATATTGATAACTTTTTTAAATAATATTAAGTTTAAAATTTATAATAAATTTCAAAGCACAAATTAAGGAGGTTTAAGAATGAAGCTTAAAGCAAACATCTACGGCAGAGTATTTGCATTTCACTCTGTTGCAGAAGTCTTGGCAAAAGCCAATGAAGTAAAATCCGGCGATACCTTACTTGGGGTTGGTGCCACCTCTCAAACTGAAAGAGTAGCTGCCAAGTTGGTATTAAGTCGTCTTACTTTAGAAGACATCTACGAAAATCCCGTTATCCCTTATGAAAAGGATGAAGTTACCCGTATTATTTATGATGATCTCAATATGACAACATACAATAAATTTAAAAATTGCACCATCGGTGGAATCCGTGAATTTATTTTAGCTCAACCCGAAGCTGAGGTTTTAAAACTTGGCCGTGGTATGACCTCGGAAATGATAGCCGGTGTTGCTAAATTGATGTCTAATATGGATTTGGTTGCAGGTGCAGCAAAGCTCCGCCCCATGACACGTTGTAACACCACCATGGGCTTACCGGGAACTGTTGCATATAGAAACCAACCAAACCATACCACAGATGATGTTAACGGTATTATGGCTTCCATGAAGGAAGGCTTTACATATGGTGCAGGTGATGCTGTTATCGGTATTAACCCCGTTGAAGATAATCCGGAAAATACTGCATATCTTTTGAAAACTGCCCATGAATTTATGGATAAATGGGAAATCCCGACCCAAGCTTGTGTTTTAGCCCATGTTACCACTCAAATGAAAGCCCAAGAATTGGGTGCTCCCATTGATGTATTCTTCCAATCCATTGCGGGAACACAAAAAACCAATGAAGCTTTTGGTATTGATGCCGCTTTATTACATGAAGCCCATGAAGCTGCTCGCCTTGGTGGCACAAGCCTTGGCCCCAACTTTATGTATTTTGAAACAGGACAAGGCTCCGAAGAATCTTTAGAAGCCGATGAAGGCATTGATGAAATGACCTTAGAAGCCAGAACCTATGGTTTTGGCCGTCACTTCAGTCCTTTTATGGTTAACAACGTATCCGGTTTTATCGGACCCGAAACAATTTATGATGGTAGAGAAATTGTAAGAGCAGACTTGGAAGATTTATTTATGGGTAAATTACATGGTTTGCCTATGGGTATTGCTCCTTGCTATACCAATCATATGAATGCGGATCAAAACGATCAAGAAATTGGCACAATGCTTTGTGCCATGGCTGGTTCCTTTTATTTCATGGGTGTCCCCGGTGGTGATGATGTTATGTTAAACTACCAGGATACCAGTTACCATGATGATGCCACCGTCCGTGAAGTTTTAGGCTTGCGTCCCTTGCCTGAATTTGAAAAATGGATGGAAAAAATGGGCTTAATGGAAGACGGACATCTCACCCCCATTGCCGGTGACCCGTCTATCTTTGATAAATAATGGAGGTGAATAAAGGTGCCAGATTATAATAACGAAATGGAAAAGAAAATAGTGGAGTCTGTTCTTGCGGAATTGCGTAAAAACGGTACATCTGCTACCCAATATACAGCAGGGGCACAACCTGCCGCTATCGGCGGTTCACAGTTGGATGATGGAATAATAGAATTACCGGATATTTCCCATCCTGCGGTTGATAATCCCCATAACCAATCTTCTTTGGAAGCTATGAAACAAGTAACCAACGCCCGTATTGCTTTGGGTCGTTGCGGAACCAGACAAAAAACTGATCCCCTTATTCGTTTTTTGGCTGACCATGCCGCTGCTCGTGACGCTGTTTTTCTTGATGTTAGCGATGATTTCTTAAAGAATAACAATTTAGAAACAGTAACCACCGAAGCTGCTACCAAAGAACAGTTTTTAACAGAACCAAACCGTGGCACAGTTTTAAGTGCCGATGGCAGAAGAATTTTAGAAAACGCTTGCAAAAAAGGTGTTCAGGTTCAAATCATCGTTACCGATGGTTTAAGCTCCCGTGCCATTGAAAACAATATTGCGGATATTATGCCACCTTTGATTCAAGGTTTGCAAGGCTCCGGCATTACTGTTGGTGCTCCGGTTTTTGTTAAAAATGGCCGTGTGCGTGTAATGGATGAAGTTGGTATACAATTAGGCTGTGATGTGGTTTTAAACCTCATCGGTGAAAGACCCGGTTTGGGCACTGCCAGCAGCATGAGCGCATATTTAATTTATAAACCCACCAAGGATACAGTGGAAGCCGAAAGAACACTTATTTCCAATATCTATAAAGGTGGCACTCCCCCTGTGGAAGCAGGAGCACAGCTTGTTGAACTGATTAAAGACATCTTAAAATATAAAGCAACAGGTGTAAAATTAAACGAATCTACAAAATAATATAAAAATCCGGGAAAGGTGGTGTTTGCCATCAGCGTAGCTGAACAAAAAATCATAAGCGTTGGCATAGACATCGGAACCACCACGACCCAACTGGTTCTAAGCCGCTTAACGGTGAGAAATTCTGCCCCTGCCTCAGTTATTCCCCATATGGAAATTTCTGAAAGGGAGGTTCTTTATCGCAGCGAAATTCACTTCACTCCCATTGATGACCATTTGCTCATTGATGCAGAAGAAGTGGCTCGTATTATTGCCGCCGAGTATGATAGAGCCGGGATGAATCCTTGGGATGTGGAAACCGGTGCGGTTATTATCACCGGTGAAACGGCGAAAAAAGAAAACGCCGCCAATATTTTAGAATCAGTATCGGAATATGCAGGGGACTTTGTGGTTGCCACCGCAGGTGTTAATTTAGAATCTATTTTAGCAGGGCGAGGCTCCGGAGCTTCAATGTATTCCGAAGAACAACATAAAGTTTTTGCCAATATAGATGTTGGGGGCGGAACTTCCAATATCGGAGTTTTTGACGGTGGCAGAGTAATTGACGTAGCCTGTATAAATGTTGGTGGCCACTTATTGGAGTTTGAAAAAGGCAAAGATGTGGTAACCTACATTGCAGAACCCGCCCAACGCATAATAAATACTTTGGGTATGGATTTGCAAATTGGGCAAAAAGCTACTCAAAAGCAATTAATTACCATTGCTGAAACAATGGCAAACCTTTGTGTTGAATCCATAGTAAAAAGACACCCCGGTGAAATGTTGGATGAACTCCTCATGTCGCCACCGCTAAAAGATGATTACGAAATTTATCAAGTGGTGATATCCGGTGGTGTGGCCGATTATGTTTATAGCGATTATGAACCTGTTTCTATCTGTGAAATGACCCAATACGGCGATATTGGTCCGGTTTTAGGCTGGGCAATACGCAAGGCATTTAAAAATGCCGGTGTTACCTTAGCTGAACCATTGGAAACCATTCGTGCCACGGTTATTGGGGCAGGAATCCACACAATGAATATCAGCGGCAGCACTATTCATGTTGATGAATCTACTTTACCTTTGAAAAATGTGATGGTGTTAACACCTTTTGCCAAAGATAATATGCCAGGTGATATTGATGTTATTGCGGATACTATTAAAGAGCACGTAGGACGTATCAGCAGTGAAGATAAAGATAAATTATTGGCAATAGCCATTGATGAACCTGCGGAAATTACTTATAAATGTATTCGTGATTTAGCCGAAGGTATTTATAAGGGCATGGCAGATTATCTTAGATATCGGGCAGTGCTGGTAGTAGTTTTGGGTGCGGATTTCGGCAAAGCCTTGGGGCAATGCCTTGATATAGTAACTAACCACACAGTTGAACTGGTATGTGTAGACCAAATCCAAGTTGACGAAGGCGATTATATTGATATCGGAAGCCCCATAATGGGCGGACGAGTAGTGCCTGTTGTTGTAAAAACCTTGGTATTCGAAAAAGGAAACAAATAAGGAGGTAAAATAAATGGCATTGTTAGATCCCATAAAACCTAAAGTGTTATCCACTAAATTTATCCCTAATGTAGCGTTTGATTTAAGAAAAGACCTTGGTTTGAACGAATACGAACAAAGTATTGCCATGTTTACTTGCGATATCGATGATTGTGCTTATACAGCCATTGATGAAGCAACTAAAAAAGCAGAAGTTCGTGTTGTTTATGCTAAATCTTTCTATGCAGGTGCTGCACATTGTTCAGGCCCACTCTCCGGGGAATTTATTGGAATTTTGGCAGGCCCCAACCCCGCAGAAACCAAAGCAGGGTTGAACGCTGCTGCTCAATATTTAGCCGAGGACGCTTGGTTCTATTCTGCTAATGATAATGATAGTATTGTATATTTTTCCCACACAATTTCCAGAACAGGCAGTTACCTTTCTGATTGTGCAGGAATTCCCGAAGGACAACCTTTGGCATATTTAATTGCACCCCCCATTGAAGCGGTATTTGGTGTTGATGCAGCTATTAAAGCTGCTGATGTAACCATGCCCTTATGGTATGGCCCTCCCACGGAAACCAACTTTGGTGGTGCTCTTTTAACAGGTAGCCAAAGTGCTTGTAAAGCAGCTACTGAAGCTTTTAGAGATGCAGTTATAGCTGTTGCCAGAAACCCTCATGATTTTGACCTCTAAAATTGAAAATAGTTTAGGAAATCAAGAAGGGAGGTAATACAACTTGAAAGTAGTAACTGAAGCAGAATTACGTGATATTTATAAAAAAGCACCCTTTACCTCCTTTGATCTGCCATCGGGCATGAAATTAACGCCTGCTGCTTCTCAATTTTTGAGTGAACGTAAAATTCAAGTTTTGCGGGATGGAGTTTCCGAAAGCCAACTGGCTCAGGAAGATAGAAGATTTAATATTTCTGCTCCAACCCCTGCATATCCCAAAGTGCCGCCAAAACCCCAGCCTTTGGCAAATAGCCCTTATCAAAGCGGAAATAATTTAGTTTACAGTGGTATTCCGGTGCAACCTGTTGCTCCCACACCTCCTGTAACACCTGTTACACCGCAATCTCAGGTTATTGAACCGAAAGGCAGCACAGTGCAGAATGATACCACAGCTCAAAATATGGATAGATCCCATGTTAGCAATGAAAAACCTGAACATATGACTCACTTGCGTGGTGCGGAATTAGTACCGAAAATTCATCCTATTATCGCTTTTCGTGGTCAGTTGGATGTTTTTGAAGCAGTGGTTTTGAACAGTATTATCAGTGCTGAAACCAGTGGATTTAAAGATTTAGCCGGGGATTTAAACGAGCTTTTACAATACTCCCGTCAAATAATGCGGGCGGAAGTTCGTCAGGAGCCTCTGGAACCAATGCTTATATGTGGTTGGGGGCCGGCTGAAATCAGAGAGCGTTCCCACTATCCCAATAAATATTATAATGTTAATCATTTTACTCCCCAGCCTGAACACGGCAAAGTAATGGCAGAATTAAATTATTTACGTGCCATAGTTCGTGAAATGGAGCTCAGTGCCGAACACGCTTTTTATAATGAAGATGGCACCACTCAAAGAGATGACATTTTAGAAGCCGTTAATCGCTTTAGCAGTTTGATATATGTATTTATGTTACAGCTCTTAGCGGGGGTTTATAAATATGGATGTTAATATTGATAGTGTGAAAGAGTTGCAAGAGGCAAATGCCCTAATTACGGCTTATGAAAAAACTTTCAAAAAGCCAAAAAAGGCAGCCAAAGGAAAAAAATTATTTACCGGAGTGGATTTAGGTACTGCATATATAGTTTTGGCAGTGGTTGATGAAGATGGAACCCCCATAGCAGGAGCCATGGAATTTGCCGAAGTTGTAAAAGATGGCTTGGTTGTTGATTACAACGGTGCTATGCAAATCGTGAAAAAATTAAAACACGAAATAGAAGAATCCATCGGGGCAGAACTGGATATTGCCGGTGTTGCCTATCCTCCGGGAACCAATCCCAGTGATTGCAGAGCAATTACTTATGTGGCAGAGGCTTGCGGATTCCATGTGGAATTTAATATGGATGAACCAAGTGCCGCCAATAATGTATTACATATTGAAGATGGAGCAGTGGTGGATATTGGTGGTGGTACCACAGGTATTGCCGTGCTGGAAGAAGGAAAAGTTGTTTTTGTGGATGATGAACCTTCCGGTGGCACCCATCTGAGTTTAGTTATAGCCGGTGCTAAAAAAATTGATTTTTTAGAAGCTGAAAAGTTGAAAAAAGATTATGAGGAGCACAAAGAGTTAATGCCTTTGGTAAGGCCGGTTTTTGAAAAAATGGGGAGCATTATTGGTGCAGCAATAAAAGGTCATAAAGTAGATACCATTTATTTAGTTGGTGGTACGTGTTGTTTTGATGGCGTGGAAAACGTTTTGGAAAAGCAATTACAAACCACTGTGGTTAAACCCGATAATCCAATGCTTGTTACACCTTTGGGAATTGCTCTTGGTAGCGTTAAAGCATCTAAGGAAGCAAATAAGCTTTAAGAAAGGACGGAAAGCCATGAAAATAGGCAGAGTTATTGATAATATCTGGTCTACCAGAAAAGAAGAAACTTTGCGTAGCACAAAATTGATGATTGTTCAAATTTTGGACACCCCGGCAGATTTAAATAATCCTGCTAATAACGGTGGTAAAGTCATCATAGCAGCCGATATTATTGGTGCCGGTATAGGTGAACTGGTAATTGTGGTTGGTGGTAGTTCCGCCCGTAGAGCAGGTGGTTATGACAGTAATGTTCCTATTGATGCCATGATTGTTGGCATTATCGACGAAAATGAGTGGGGTAAAACTAAGGAGTAAGCTATGACCCAAGATATCATTAAAAAAATTAAAGATGCCGGGGTTGTAGGTGCAGGAGGTGCGGGATTTCCCAGCCATGTTAAGCTTTCAGCAAAAGTTGATGTAGTAGTAGTCAACGGTGCGGAATGTGAACCTCTTTTACGGGTAGACCAGCAATTAATGGTGGTCAGAGCCGATGAGATGGTAAAGGGCTTGGAGATTGCGGTTTCTGTAACCGAAGCCAAAGAAGGCATTATAGCCATTAAAGGCAAGCATAAAGAAGCTATTGCCACTTTGCAAAAGGCCATTGAGGGTAAAGATAATCTCAGAATTTATATTTTGGATGATTTTTATCCCGCAGGAGATGAACCCATAACTCTTTATGAGTCTACGGGACGTCTTGTGCCCCAAGGCGGCATACCCTCGGCTGTGGGAGCTGTGGTAACCAATACTGAAACTCTTATTAATGTTTCTCAGGCAGTGGAAGGTATTCCGGTTACCGATACATATATTACACTTTGCGGTGCAGTGCCAAAACCTGTAACAGTGAAGGTACCTGTGGGTATTTCTATCAGGGAGGCATTTGCTTTGGCAGGTGTTACAAATTTTGAAGGTTACGGTTTTATAGATGGTGGGCCGATGATGGGTGGTTTATTAACTGATATAGATGCACCTGTTACCAAAACAGCCAAGGGTTACATTATGTTACCCAAGGACCATCTGTTAATTACTAAGCGAGAATTATCTGTTTCTACCATATCCAGGCAAGCTCAGGCAGCTTGTATACAATGTCGGTTTTGTACCGATATGTGTCCCCGATTTTTACTGGGGCACCATATTGAACCACATTTAATTATGCGAGCCTTAAAATATGGTGAAGTTGCAGAAGAAACTTTACGCATGGCATTTGCCTGTTCCGAATGTGGTATGTGCGAACAGTATTCTTGTATCGGCAATATTTCACCCCGAACTGTAAATGCTAATTTAAAAAATGCTTTGCGAGAAAAGGGTATTAAACCTTTGGATCCCCCCAAGGATCAACAGGTGAATCCCAATCAAAAAAACAGAAAAGTTCCTTCTAAACGAGTTGTTAGTCGCATAGGTTTAACCCCATACGACCGCAGTGCCCCGTTGGAAGATTTAAAAGCAGTATTTACTAAAGTTACGATTCCTTTAAAACAGCATGTTGGTGCACCTACCAAACCAATAGTTAATGTTGGTCAGCAGGTAAAACGTGGTGAAATAATAGGTGAAGTACCCGAAAATGCTTTGGGTGCCCCTATTCATGCCAGTGTTGATGGTGTGGTGGAAGCCATTACCAATCAGGCAATCGTTATTAAAGTAGGGGGTGAAAATTGATGATTAGAGCAATTGGTTTGGTAGAATTTGTTAGTATTGCCAAGGGAATTGAGGCTGCGGATGCTATGCTAAAAGCTGCTAACATCGAGCTTTTGGAAGCAAAGCCCATTTGCCCCGGTAAATATATAGTATTGATTTGCGGCGATGTAAGTGCCGTGGAAAACGCAGTAAATGCGGGTAAAAGAATTGGCGGCGGTCATTTGGTAGATGATTTTGTTATCCCCAATGTTCACCCTGCAGTTATTAAAGCCATTTCCTGTGCTACCCAAGTAGATGAATTATTAGCTTTGGGTATTATAGAATCCTTTGCCATTGCTTCTTTGATAGTGTCTGCTGATGCCGCAGTAAAAACCGGTGAAGTTGACCTTATAGAAGTAAGACTTGGCATGGGTATTGGGGGAAAATCCTTTGTTACCCTTACCGGTGATGTAGGTTCTGTGAAAACAGCCATTGCTGCCGGTGCCGATATTTGCAGTGAAAAAGGAATGCTGGTGGAAACCGTAATTATTCCTTCACCGCATAAAGATTTAAAAAGTTCAATTTTATAACATTTAATTTAATATTAAGATTTAGATTTTCAAGGAGGTGAAAAGATTTGACGAAAAGACTTATTTCTGTAATTGACATCAAGACTTTATCTCAGCAAGGTCAAAAAGAGCTTTGCTTAGGCGATGGTGATCTCATCACTCCCGCAGCCAGAGATGCTGCTGTGGAATTTGGTGTTAAAATTGTAAAAGGTGCTGCACCCCAGTGTACAGCCACAGTTGCAAATCCTCAAGCTTCGCCTTTAGCTACCCCTGCAGTTGCTGCCGGTGCCGTTGTTACCCGCTCTGAAGGTGTGTCTTCAGCTACCAAATGCCCCCCGGTTCCGGGATATCGTGAAGGTAAAACTTTAATTACTTCACCCTGGCCCGAGGTTAGACCAACTTCATGTTCAGTAACAACACAACCTACACCTTCAGCAAATACAACACCTTGGTTGGCTGCAAACCCCGTAGCTTTTGATGCTATATCAGGTGGTAATTCCACTGTTTCAACCCCTGTTGTTCCATCTTCACCTTGTATTCAGGGTGTAGATAATGACTTAGTAGCTCAAATCGTTCAGCAGGTGATGGCTCAAATGAATGGTGGCATAGCCCCTAATTGTCCCCCTGCGGACTTGGTACGTGCCATAGATCCCCAATCAGGTTTTATGCTGATAAAGGGCAATAGCGTTAAATTAGAACCCTTTAACGATGGTGAAAAAGATCGCCCGGGTATTTGGATTAAAGAATATTCCAATCCTCAAGAAAGTGCCAATATGACAGCGGGGATAATGGAATTTGACCATGCAGACCTGAATTGGACATTGACTTATGACGAATGGGATTATGTTATAGACGGAACCTTGGAATTTATTGTTAACGGTAAAAAGTACACCGGTTATCCCGGAGATTCTTTCTATATTCCCGCTAACACCACTGTAACATTTACCACCCCGGATAAAACCAAGTTTTTCTTTGTTACATACCCTGCTAATTGGGCAGAAATGTGCAAATAATATATTCAATAACTAAAATTTAAAATAATTTTTTTAACAAATAGGAGGACATTTAAATGACTAATATTGCATTAGGAATGATTGAAACCAAAGGATTGGTTGGCTCTATTGAAGCCGCTGATGCCATGGTTAAAGCTGCAAACGTAACCTTGATTGGTAAAGTACATGTTGGTGGTGCCTACGTAACCGTTATGGTTCGTGGTGATGTTGGTGCTGTTAAAGCAGCTACCGATGCAGGTGCTGCTGCTGCTCAAAGAGTTGGTGAACTCATTTCCGTACACGTTATCCCCAGACCCCATTCGGAAGTAGAATATATCTTGCCTAAACTCGGTGCTGAATAATATAGCGAATAATTAGGTAAGGGGTTGTAATTATGAATGGACAAAATATCGCCTTGGGCATGATTGAAACCAAAGGTTTGGTTGGCTCCATTGAAGCTGCGGATGCCATGGTTAAAGCTGCAAACGTAACTTTAATTGGTAAAGTTCATGTTGGCGGTGCCTATGTAACCGTTATGGTTCGTGGTGATGTTGGTGCTGTTAAAGCAGCTACCGATGCAGGTGCTGCTGCGGCTCAAAGAGTTGGCGAACTCATTTCTGTTCACGTAATTCCCAGACCCCATTCGGAAGTGGAGTATATTCTCCCATCCCTACCTTGCAATGAAGAAGATGACAGTGAATCCCCTTCTCCCACCGATGATGGTGAAGGGGATGCTGATGAAGCACCTCAAAAACAGGATGATTCTTCCTCGCAACAAACATCTAAGGATGTAAAAGCAGAAGAAATATCCCCTACTAAGGACAATGAATTACCTGTAAAGGAAGATGTTGCTCCTGTAAAGGTAGATGTTACCCCTCAAGAGGTAGAAGTTAAAGAGGTTAAAGCTAAGGAAGTATCTGTTAAATCCGAATTGGAAGCTATGGCGGTTAAAGAATTGCGAAAAATTGCCCGTCAAACCGAAGGTATCGGTATTGTAGGCAGAGAAATTTCTGCTGCCAATAAAGGTCTTCTTATTAGGGAGATTTTAAAGGCACGGAATAAATAATAGGCAATGAGTAAAGCCGAAAATATATAAATAACCCTTTTGGATTGCTTATATATTGGTTATCTGTGAATTTAATTTACAGCATTTTAAGCCTTTATCATGTGTCTGTCACTTTGCAGATAAGATTCTATCTTCTCTGTAAGTTGAAATAATGTAAATCATCGTAAATTACTAAATTTAGTTATAAATTGCTAAATTGTATTTAAGTTACCTATTTTACGAAATAATACGGATTAGAAATACGAAAGGGGGACGATTTTTTGACTCTCGATTATGATTTAAGAATAATTCAAGAAACCAGAGATCTTGCTCGTAAAGCAAAAGAAGCCCAAACAATTTTAGCCACTTTTTCCCAGGAAAAACTTAATGAAATCATCAAATCCATGTCCGAAGCAGTGGTTGCCAATGCAGAATGGCTCGCCAGAATGGCCTGTGATGAAACTAAATATGGTATTTATGAACATAAAATTATTAAAAATACCTTTGCTGCTAAAAATGTTTATGAATTTATCAAAGACATGAAAACTGCAGGTTGCATCCATGAAGATTCCGTTAATAAAGTATATGAATATGCTGTTCCTGTTGGGGTTATCATGGGGATTATACCCACAACCAATCCCACCTCTACACTTATTCACAATGCAATGTGTGCAGTAAAAAGTGGTAATGCCATTGTATTTTCACCCCATCCCAGTGCTGTAAAATGCTCTGTGGCAGCTGCCCAAGTTATGATGGATGCCGCTGCTCGTGTTGGTGCGCCTGATGGTATTATCTCATGTCTTACCAAGGTAAGCATGGAAGGTGCCGATGCTTTAATGCACAACGATAATATAGATGTTATAGTTGCCACCGGTGGCCCTGGCTTAGTTAAAGCTGCTTACAGTGCAGGTAAACCTGCTTTAGGCGTTGGTGCCGGTAATGTACCTGCCTTTATTGAAAGAACTGCGGATGTTAAAAAAGCAGTTACTGATATAGTTACCAGTAAAACTTTTGATAATGGTATGATTTGTGCTTCGGAACAATCTATCATTGCTGATTTACCCGTTAAAGACCAAGTTTTGGCTGAATTAAAAGCGCAGGGTTGCTACATTTTAAATGATGAAGAAGCCGCCAAAGTTGCACATGTTATTATGACACCAACCAATGGTATGGATGCGAGCTTTGTTGGTAAAACAGCTGTTTATATAGCTGAACATGCAGGTGTATCTGTTCCTGCGGGGACTAAATTATTAATTGCTCCCATGGATGGTTACGGTGCTGAATATCCTTTATCTCATGAAAAGCTCACCACGGTTTTGGGCTTTTATTGTGTAAAAGATTGGCATGATGCCTGTGAACTGTGTTATGGTTTATTAAATATTGGCGGTGTTGGACATTCCTTGGTTATTCATAGCCAAGATGATGCCATTATTCGTGAATTTGCGGTAAAACCTGTTTCCCGTATTTTGGTTAATACCCCTGCATCTTTAGGCGGTATTGGCTATACCACCGGAATTTCTCCTTCCCTCACTTTGGGTTGCGGCACTTGTGGTGGCAGTAGTTTAGACCAAAATCTCACTCCTCTCCATTTAATTAACGTGAAAAGACTTGCATACGGTATCCGTGAACCTAATTTAGGTGCTGCTGCCTGCGGAACTTCTGCACCTGCTGCACCCGCTTGTGCAAATGTTCCCCAAAACGGAGCTACCGCCGATGTTATCTCAGATGTTGTAAGGCAGGTTTTGTCCCAGCTTCAATCCCAATAAGGGGTGATGATATGAATGAACAAGAAATTGCAGCGTTAATTCAAAAACTGGTAAAAGACCAAATGGCAGAACACGCCGTTGAAGTTTGTGAAGAAGCGCAATTAGTACCCATTGGCATTTCCAACAGACATATTCATTTGAGCCAAAATGATTTTGAAACTCTTTTTGGTGCAGGTGCAACCATGACTCGCTTTAAAGACTTATCACAACCGGGGCAATTTGCCTGCCAGGAAGTGATGACTCTGGTGGGTCCCGGTGGTGCCATTGAAAGGGTACGCCTTTTAGGACCTGCCAGAAATCAAAGCCAAATAGAAGTTTCCGTTGCGGATTGTTTTAAGCTTGGTATCCAAGCTCCTTTGCGTGATTCCGGAGATTTGAACAATTCAGCCTCTGTTACCTTGGTTGGTCCCAAAGGCAGCATAACCTTGGGTGAAGGTTGCATAATTGCTATTAAGCACATCCATATGCACACCGATGATGCTGCAAAATTTGGGCTAAAGGATAAGGACAAAGTGAATGTTCGCACTTGCACCCAGCGTGGTTTGGTTTTCTTAGAAGTTGGTGTTCGTGTCAGTGATAATTTCAAATTGGAAATGCACGTTGATATGGATGAAGCCAATGCTGCATCTTTAAAAAATGGTGATATGGTTGAAATTTTAAGAAAATCTTAATAGTTCAATATAATCAAATATAGTATCGGGGGTTTTTAGCCTTCGCTATGCAAAAAAATGCCAAATTCTTGGGTACTTATAAGTACTTCGGAGTTTGGCATTTTTATTTGGTTTTTTAGCAATGTTTGTGGTTTCCTAAAAATGAAATATAGGCACTTTGGCAATGATTTTGTTCCCTAAACGGAATATATTTGAGTGGTAATTGAGGTATGGCATTGTATTTAGGCATCTGACATATTTTACTGAGTTTGATTCCGAAATATAGGCACTTTCTCAATGGTTTTGTTCCCTAAACGGAATATTGGGTGCAGGGCAGAACTTTTATCTATGGTTTTGTTCATATGATTTTGGCATATGGCGGCTTTAATTTGAGCAAAAAAATAAAACTTATGCCATTTTTTATGGACACAAGTTTTATTTAAAAGTTTTTATTATAGTTATTCGGTTTCTTTAATGTAGAGCACATCAGCAGGGCAGGCTTTTACACAGATGCCGCAAGCAATACATTTGCTGGGTGTTTCTTTCTTTTCGGATTTCACCATAACACCGGCAGGACAGGCTTCTACGCATTTCCCGCAATTAGTGCATTTTTTCTTATCTATGGTGTAAACACCTTTTTTGTTTTGAGTAATAGCATCGTTTTCGCAAACTTCGGCACATTTACCACATTGGGTGCAGACCTTTGTTTTAAATGCGCCTTTTTTGTTGTAACCAATTTGAATACAGGAAAGGTCTTCGCTGAATTCTTTGTAAAAAGCTTCTGAGCAAGCAACAACACAAGCAAGACAAGCCATACATTCGTCTTTGTTCTGTACTGCTAATTTTTTCATGGGAAATCTCCTTTCGCTTTACCAATAAATATTTTCGCTATCTTCATTTTAGCACCTTTGCGGTTATTGTCAAAGGATTATGGAAATTAGGTAAAAATTTCAACATTAATTGCAGTATTTTCAATGCTTAATGTCATATAAAAAGTTATTTACTGAAAATATAAGCTTAATATTTAACCTAAAACTCTGTATTTAACCTAAAACTGTGGATAATGTGTAAAAATCGACAAATTACCCAATTTATCATTGTTTTACACCTCAGTATGTGCTTATCTTCACGGCATGGGGTGTTAACTGTTGTACATTGTTGTTTAAGGTTCTAAGCCGTTGTTTAAGGTTGTATTGGTGAAAGTAAAATTTAATTTTATTAGCAATGGGATGGTATCTTTGCCTTCTGCTGTGTATCTTTACGCTGTTTAAGTTTTTTTCTGATGTTATTTTCTGCTTTATAAAATAGTATGCCCAGGGTTATGGTTAGGGCTAAATTTAAAGGTATTGCCAAGTAATAGGGGAGTGTTTTTTCCCAGCCAATGTGAAACCAAAACATTTGGATTAGAAAAATATGGTAAGATGATTGCCCCACCAAAGAGAGTAAATCTCCAAATTTTCCCGGTATTTTTTTATGGAAAAAATAAGAGATAAAAAATGCCATAATGGGGAAAACATATAGTATGGTGGGCATAGCTGTTCTGCGCCAAACCGCAAATATATCCGGAACATATCCTTGATAATTTACTGCGTAAATATAAATACCACCAATTAATAAGGAAAACAGCAAGAAAATTATGTTTCTTTTAGATTTTAAAATATCCTTTTGGTGTAAATATATATAAATGCCACCTGCCAAAAATACTAAATAACGTAAAATAATACGTTTATAATATATGGTATCTAAATCTATATAGTAAACTCCTACTTGAAATATAAGCTGTACGCCCACTAATATTAATACACCTTTAAAGCCATATTTTTTAATGAGCACATAACACAGTGGAAAAACAAACAGCATTTCCACTAAAAGCGGCACATAATAACTGCCTGGGCCATATCCCCCAAAAAAGAAAGAGCGTACAACATTGTATAGGTCAAAAGGTATGCCCACAATTCCCCAGCGATATATTACTTCTAAAGGGAAAATAACAATAAAAGGAGCTAAAAATCGAGATAATTTTGGTAAAACTGTTGATTTTTTGTACCAGCTACCAATGCCCATAGTTTCCATTTTATGATAAGAAAGGGAAAAGGTAAACCCACTAATCAAAATAAAAAAAGGTACAGCCAAACCGATAAAATAAGGATAGAGCAAAAGTTTTTCCATGTGTGATCCCAATGTGCAATGATTTATAATTACGGAAATCATGGCTATTGCTTTGATATAGTCCAACACATAGATTCTGTTGCTTTTATCCGTTACGGTGTTTGTCATCTATTCCTTCACCTCACGCAAATTTTTTTGCGAACTCAATTACTTTATCGGGATAAAATTCCGTGGTGAGGGCTTCGGGATTTTTTGCTCTTTGCTTAACTGCTATTTTCGCAATAAATTTATCCATACCTTTTAAAGCACCGGGTTCCATTACCCCGCCAAAGCTTTCAATAACCAAAGCAGCGGAGCGTAATTCTTCGGGAATATTTGCCTCTATTTCTTCTTCAGCTTTTTCCGGCAGTCCACAGCAAATGAAGTAGCCGGTTTTTTTGGTAAGCAAAGTTTCTTTTTCACGTGCTAAAAATTCTTTGGCGGGTTGCTGCATTTGCCACATATGGATACAGCTGCCCATAATAACGGCATCGTATTCTTGTAGCATTGGTTTTTCTTTAGCCAAATCTACCACAACGGAATTGGTGATATGGTCCTTTAATAAATAAGCGGCTTTTTTAGTTGTTCCGTTTTTGCCTGCATAAGCAATTAATGTTTTCATGACGTATCCTCCTAAATTTATGCTAACATATTATACCATAAACTGTGAAAATATGATACAATAACAATAGTAGATTTGTTATTGTAGGCTGTTGATAAAGTCTGATATTCGGCAAAATCCCTTCCCACCCACTGCTTATGTACATCTATGTACACTGCACAGCCGCTGCTCAGGGAGTTTTACCGAATCTAAGTCTTTCTTAACAGCCTGACATCTTGCCAAAAAACTATGTTTTTTGACAATCTGCAATAACAATAGTAGATTTGTTATTTGGCAGAGTCCTTGATATTAAATAAAAAAGGAGAAATATTATGAACAGAAAAGAAAAAGCAATTCAAAATTATAAAGATGGTTACAACTGCTCTCAATCGGTTATTTGTGCTTATGCGGATATTTGGGGAATAGAAGAAAATGTTGCTTATCGCATTTCTGAAGGATACGGCGGCGGCATGGGGCAGCTGGGGGAAGTTTGCGGTGCTGTATCTGCTATGTTTTCCGCTGTGGGATTAAAAAATAGCGGCGGCTTGGAAAAAATTGGTGAAACCAAAAAAACCACTTATGGCGTAGTAAAAAATATGGCAATGGAATTTGAAAATAAGCATCACAGTATTTTGTGCCGTGAATTATTAAAAGACGATTCCCGCCCCAAACAAGAAATTTGTTTGGGCTGCGTGGCAGATGCCTGCGATATTATAGAAAGTACATTAATTGATTAGGAGATAGCAAATGTTATTAAAGGATATTTCTATTTTAAATGAAGATTTTGAAATTAAAGACCATTATTATTTGGGCATAAAAGGCAGAAAAATAGAATATATAGGTACAAAAATGCCCGAGGATAATTTTGGCGAAATTTTTGAAGGTAAGGATAAGCTGGTTATGCCGGCATTTTATAATGCCCATGCTCATACACCCATGACCATTTTGCGTGGCTATGGGGAAAATATGATATTGCAGGATTGGCTTTTTAAAAAAATCTTTCCTTTTGAGGCACATCTTAATGAGGAATCCGTGTATTATGCCGCTCTTTTAGGTATTGGTGAAATGTTCCGTGGGGGCTGTGTGGCTGCTACGGATATGTATAAGCATGGTGAAAGCATAGCTAAAGCTTTTATTGATAGTGGTGCCAAAGTTAATCTTTCCATTGGTACTATTTGTCTTGATGATAGCAGCTATTATGATATAAAAGACTACGCTGAAAATGAACACCTCTTTGCTCAATATCATCAAAGTCAAAACCAAAGGATAAAAATTGATATGAGCATACATGGTGAATACACATCTTCACCCAAAGTGGTGGCAGAAGTGGCGGACTATGCTCAAAAAAAGGGCAGTCGTATCCAGGTACATATTTCGGAAACCGAGGCTGAACACCTTGAATGTATTGAGCGCCATGGCAAAACCCCTGTTGGTTATTTTAATGATTTGGGCTTGTTTGATATGCCCACCACTGCTGCCCATTGTGTTTGGATTTCCCCGGAGGACATGGAAATTCTTGCAGAAAAAGGTGTATTTGTGGGGCACTGTCCCGTTAGCAATTTGAAATTAGCCAGTGGTTTTGCGGATATCCCTACTATGCTAAAAAAAGGAGTATCCGTGGCATTGGGCACCGATGGTGCTGCCAGCAACAATAACCTGAGTATGTTGGAAGAATTGAAGATTTTTGCCTTAATTCACAAAGGAAATCAAAAAAATCCCTTGCTGATAACACCCCAAGAAGCTTTGTTTACAGCTACCAGAAGTGGGGCATTATCCCAAGGTAGGGATGATTGCGGCTTGGTGAAAGAGGGATTTTGTGCAGACCTTGCGGTTATTGATATGAATAAACCTCATCTTGTACCCAAAGAACATATCCTTAGCCATTTGGTGTATTCCGCACAGGACAGCGATGTTTTTATGACAATTTGTGATGGAAAAATAGTGTACTGCGATGGTAAATATCCCACCATGGACATGGAAAAAATTATGGCTGAAGTAAATAAACGCTATAATTTAATAAAAGAAAAAGTAAATCAATAAGGGTAAAAAAAGTATTTTTATGGGAATATAAATGTGTAGTTTTTAGTAATTTTCTTGCGAATTTTTGCATTTTATAGAAAAGTATGTTATAATCAGTGGCTGTAAGATTAACAAATGAGGTACTTATTTCTAATGAATGATAGAAAAAAAGATTGGGATAACAACGCCGATAGCTTTGGAGAACAAGGCGTTCCGCATCCGATTAATTCACCCAAAAAGAAAATTAATTCCAAAAAACCCAAAAAGAAAAAGCAGCCAAAGTTTTTTAGTACCGTATTTATTGTGCTATTGGTGTGCTTTGCAGTGGTGTTTTCATGGACAGGTTACGTTGCATCTTATGTTTATCCTTTAATTTGGGGGGATTTGGGCAACGAAAAAACTGCGGTTGTTACTGATGAACAAAAAGTTTCTTTTGAAAAAGGTCAATTTACCGTGTTGATGATGGGCTGTGATGCCAGACCCGGGGAAACTGCCAGTCGTTCTGATACCCTAATGGTAGCTTTTGTGGACCTTAATGAAAAACGTGTACGCCTTGTGAGCATTCCCCGTGATACCTATGTGGAAATACCCACTTCCGGTGAACATACTAAAATCAATCATGCCTATGCTTTTGGGGGTATAGATTTAACGAAAAAAACATTGAAAGAAAATTTTGATATTAATATTGATTATACCGCAGAAGTTGATTTCCAAGGATTTCGTGATGTTATAGATGCCTTGGGTGGTGTTACCATAGATGTTCCTATGCGTATGGATTATGCTGCGGAAGGCATTGATTTACAACCGGGGTTGCAAACTTTAGATGGTGATCAGTCCTTGCAGTTTTGCCGTTTCCGTGGGGATGGTCAAGGAGATATTGGCCGTGTTGCAAGGCAACAAGAGTTTATAACTACGTTAAAAGACCAATTATTATCCATGGGCACAATGCTGAAAATACCGGATTTATGCAGTGCTATTAAAAACAATGTGGTAACTAATTTAACAGGTACGCAATTATTGCAAATTCTCATGTCCATCAGCGATGGTTTTGACCTAATTACAGTGGAACCACCCGGTGAGGGGCGTTATCAAGATGGCGTAAGCTACTATTTCCTCTATGAAAATCAGAGTGAAGAATTTTTCAATGCGGTGAATAATTACCAACCCACTGCTCAAGAAATAAAAGCTCAAGAAAAAGCAGCAGGCGGCTCCGACCCTAATGCTAAAACAGAAGAAAATAATAAAGAATCTACGGAGGGTTCCAATGAAAATTAAACCTGATTATCCATCTATTAATATTTTAGGTTTAAAAGTAAATTCCGTTAATATGGCTGAAACCTTGTCTTTTGTGTCTAAAACAGTAAAAAATGATGAATTTTCTCAAATTTTAACATTAAATGCAGAGATTGCCTATCTCTCATTTAATGATAAAGAACGCAGAAAATTAGTTAATAATTGCGATTTGGTAACACCGGATGGCAGCGGTATTATGTGGGCAGCAGAGCAATATGGAAGCCCTGTTTCAGAGCGGGTTGCGGGCATTGATTTACTGCAAAATTTACTTGGTGTTGGTGCAAAAGAGCAATATCGCTTTTACTTTTTAGGGGCAAAAGAGGATATTGTGGCAGAAGCTGCCAAAAAAGTAAAAACCCAATATAATTGCAATGTTGTGGGATTTCATAATGGATTTTTTTCAGATGATGAAAGTTTGCAAATTGTGGATGATATCAAAAACAGCGGTGCAAATATACTTTTTGTGGCTATGGGTTATCCCCGTCAGGATATGTGGATTGCCAAATATGCAAAAAGTGCCGGTGTTAATGTTGGTGTTGGGGTTGGTGGCAGTTTTGATGTTTTGGCAGGGAAAGTAAAGCGGGCACCGGCGTTTTGGCAAAATATCCAAATGGAATGGTTTTACCGTTTATTAAAAGACCCCAGAAGGTTGAAAAGAACCATGAATTTGCCGAAATTTATGTCTGCGGTGAAAAAAGATATTAATAAAAAAGAAAAATAATAATATATTTTCAATGAATAGGGGAGAAAAATGAAATTTGCAGTGTTGCATTTTGCTATTTTCTTCCCTTTTGTGTTGATTTTATTAAGGTTTTATATATATAGGAAATTTTTTTGTTATCTTTTTCACTTTTATTGGGAAATAACTTGATGAATGTGATTTTTTTAAGTATAATGTAATAAGTAATTTAATAATGGCTTATTATATGCAGGAGGAAAAATGCTCAATAAAAAATGGAAAACCATTATTCTTATAATAATAGCTGTTGCTATGGCGGCGGCTATCTACATTGGGGTTGAACGCAGCAAAGTTGAAAGTGATAATAATGCTGTGGAAATTGTTTCACAATGGGATACTTTAGTTGATAATGGTAAAAAAGACGGATTTTCCCCAGACGAAGTTTTAAAAGAATGTAAAGGATCTGTTACTTCTTTTATTTTTAAAGAAATGACCATAGAGGATTTAAAAACCAAAAATTTAGCAGTGGGAATAACCGGTATAGAACTGAGAAGCGGCATAACCAATGGCGAATATGACATTACCGCTAAAGATGGTGCAGCGGTTAGTGCTGATAATATTGATTTGAATTTTAAATATTTATGGCTTATGGATAAGTCTTACAGTGAATCCTTGGCAACTAATTTGTCAATAAAATCCAATGCTTATGTTAAGGAATATTCGGTAAATTCTTGGGGAAAAAACTATACCTTAATTGGCTATAATGATATTTCTTCGGAATTATCTGAATTGGGCTTGGTTTTTGATATCAATGCTATGAAAAAAGCCAATGCAAATGGTTTTTATGCAATTCCTCGGTTTACTACTTGGGCTAATTATACCCATGGTGATATGGCTATGCTTACCAAAGACTTAGCTGATGTAAAATGCAGTGGCATAATGTTTAATGATAAAACAGTGGCTAATGTTGATAACGATAAGGACTTAAATGCTATATATAAAGATATGGCAAAGGGTTTAAAACCCTTAAATGCCCCTGTTATTATGGTGGAATTTTATAATCAAAAAGGATTGGACTTATTGGCAAAAGCCTACGACCTTAATATGGTGCGTATGCACTCCATTGCCGATAATGAATTAACCGCAGCTATTACTCCGGATGTTGCTTTTAACCGTTATATGTTAGCAGTTAACGAGCGCAATATACGTGTTATTTATTTAAAACCATTCCCCGGTGTTAATTTTTCTTCTATGATAGATTACGGTAAATCTTTAACTGCTCAATTAGAGAAAGATGGCTTTACCTTGGATCGGGCTGAACCCCTTAGAGAAATGCCTGAAAATAATTTAACCTTAATTTTAATTGCTTTGGGTATAGGTGGGGGTTCTATCTTATTAGGTGAAAAGCTGCGTTTATTAAAGCTTTCCGCTATTTTATCGGTTTTGCTGGTATTTGGCTCAACGGCTTTGGCGGTTTTGGGGCATTATGTTTTGGCGGCAAAAATTTTAGCACTTCTTGCGGCGGTTGTTTTCCCCACATTGGGTATAATAACTTGGGTTGGGGGTAAACAAACACTGGGCAAATCACTTTTAACCTTCTTAAAAATTTCAGGTGTTACTTTGGTGGGTGCATCTTTCATTGTTGGTTTGTTATCTTTGAAAACTTATATGTACAGTATTGATATTTTCAGTGGTGTTAAGGTTGCTATGTTGCTGCCTTTGTTGCTGGTATTTTACTACTGTGTGTTTTTAAAAGAAAAGCAAAGTATTTTTGATAAGGCAAAGGGCTTAAGTGTTTTACCTGTGCGTTATGGGGAATTGCTAATACTTGGAATTTTGGGTATGGCAATGATTGTGCTTTTACTCAGGTCCGGTAACGATGGTTTACAGGTTAGCTCATTGGAATTAGCATTTAGAACTAAATTAGAAGATTTACTGATGGTTAGACCCAGAACCAAGGAGTTTTTAATTGGTACTCCCTGTTTGCTTATGGCTATATATTTTGGGTATAAAGACTATCTTGTTCCCCTTTGGCTTTTAGGAGCTATTGGTCAAGTGTCTATGTTAAATACGTTTTGTCACTTCCATACACCGTTATTTATTTCTCTTTTCCGTACTTTCAACGGCATATGGATTGGTTTGCTCCTGGGCTGTATCGCAATTTTTATAATACGTGTAGTAATGAAAAAGTTTAATACGAGAAAACTCTAAATGAGAAATCTCTAAAATGGAAGGAAATGTGCTATGACAAAAGTTTGTATTTCCGGGTACTATGGTTTTGATAATCTGGGCGATGAAGCTATTTTGTTGTCTATGATTCATCTGCTAAAAAAAGAATTTGCAGATATTGAAATAACGGTATTATCGGATAAACCGGAAAAAACCGCAGCAACTTATGGTGTGGAAGCTTACGACCGTTGGAAATGGTGGCAAATCCATAAAGCTATTATGGGTTCAGATATATTTATAAGTGGTGGCGGCGGTCTTTTACAGGATGTTACCGGCAAAAAATCTTTGCTTTACTATACCCATATTATGAAAATGGCAAAGCACAGAAAAAGACCAGTGTTTATTTTCAGTCAAGGTATAGGCCCTATTGATAGTACATGGGGGCAAAAACATGCGGTGAAAGCATTGCGTAAAGCGGCTAAAGTTACCGTGCGTGATAATGAATCTGCAAAATTGCTGCATAACTGGGGTTTACGTAAGGGCAGAATAAGAATTACCGCAGACCCTGTGCTCACCATGGCAGATTTGCAACGCCAATGGGATGTTCAGCGTTTTGTGGATATTTTGGCAGATTTACGTGCCAAAGACCAAGCCAATAACGAAGAAACTGAAATTGAAATTTGTCTTGTGGATGAAAAAACTCTGCATAATATAATGGCGGAAAATGCAGGAAAAACCGAAGCAAAAGCCGCTAAGGATTTACATTATAAAACTATGAATGCCGATGCTTTATTGCCCCCGGAGGAAAAGACAGAAGATGAATCCCCCAAAGTAGATATCCTTGTTAGCGAAAGCTCTGTAATCGGTGATGAAGTGGCTACTACCGATGAAATAGGCGTACCTATATTGGCGGAAAATCCGGAGCAGTGTGATGCAGAAGCCAATATTGAAGAAGTAAAAGAAGAAGTAAAAGAAGTTGAAGGCTACGGAATCATGGGTTTACACCCCTCTCTTTGGAAAAAAGATGATGAGAAATTAGCGATTTTCTCCGTTCGTAGTTGGGAAAATTTACCCAAGGAAGATATTGCCAGAGTTGCAGATATGACGGTGCAGGCAGGCTATAATGTGGTATTTTTACCTTTCCAATATCCCAATGATGTGGCAATATCCGCAGAAGTTATAGGATTAATGCAGGAAAAGGCAGATATTTTTGATGCTAAAACCCCATTATCCCCCCAAGAAATTCTCACAGTTATGGATGAAGCGGATTTTGTTTTTGGTATGCGTTTACACGCTTTAGTGTTTGCTGCTATTACCAAAACTCCATTTGCCTCCTTAAGCTATAACCCCAAAGTAAAATCCTTTGTGGAACAGCTGGGACTCACCGCTACCGGTGATTTAGATGAATACTTGGGTGATATTTTTGTAAATGAGTTTGAAAATGTTTTAAATTCCGTTGATAAAGTGGAAAGCACTATTATCGAAAATATAGATGAACTGACTGAAAAAGCAGAATCTGTGATGGAGCCTTTGCATATACTTTTAGACCGCATCAATAGGCGAAAAGAACGTGGCAATGCCCCTTACAAAAAAAAGAGTGAAACTGAAGATGCCAAAAAAGCTGAAGCTGAAGCCGAAGATGTAAAAAAAGCTGAAGCAGCAGATTCCGTAGAAAACAAAGATGAATCCACAGATACGGTATCATCTAAAATCACTGATGAAACAAGGGAAAAATCCGAGAACGAAAATGAAATTTTATCAGAGAAAAGTGATGAAACACCCTCTGAAAATAAGGACTGACCATCAATAAAAATCATTAAGGAGAACCATGGGAAACAGCGTATCCAGAGCGGCACTTGTTGTCGTTATTATGAATTTACTTGCTAAAGTTTTAGGCTTTTTGCGTGAAGTAGCTATTGCAGGTGTATTTGGTGCCACAATGCAAACAGATGCTTACAATGTAGCATATACCTTGCCCTATTCATTACAACAGGTTTTGGGTCAGGCATTGCTCACCATAACCGTACCTCTTTTAACTAAATATTTAGTGGAAGAAAAAAGGAAAGAAGCCAATTTAATGGCGAGCTATTTGGTTAATGCCACCGCCGGGGCAATGATAGTTCTTGGTGGTTTAGGTGTGCTTTTTGCTCCGCTTTTGGTAAAAGTTTTTGCACCCAGTCTTAATGGTGAAGTTGTTACCTTGGCTGTGCAATTAACCAGAATTATGTTTCCTGCAATTATTTTTATGAGTATTGGCATGGTTTTTTCCGGAGTATTAAATGCCAATCGCAAATTTTTATCAGGAGCTTTTGCCCCTGCTTTTTCCAGCCTGATTATTATTATTTCCGTTATTACACTGGGAAAACACTTTGGCATTCAGGGTCTTGCCTATGGTACGTTATTAAGCTTTGTGGGTTTTCTTTTGGTAATTTTGCCCGGGGTTAAAAGAACAGGCTATACCTATACACCTAAACTTTCTTTAAAAAATGAAGAAATAAGAACCGCAATGCTGTCCTTGGTTCCCATTGTTTTAGGAACATCTGTAAATCAAATATACTATATTTTAAATAGAATTTTTGCCTCGGGTTTACCTGAAGGCAGTATTTCGGTGTTAAATTATGCCAGTAAGGTAGTGGGCTTGCCCAGTGGTATTTTTGTTGCTGCTATTGCCGTGGCTATTTATCCATCTTTTACGGAATATGCTTTAAAAGGGCAAAAAGATTACTTTGTGAACAGTTTGGAAAAGGGTATGGGCATTGTTATGCTCCTTGCTATTCCTTCAACTATTGGTTTAGTGGTTTTGGCAAACCCCATTGTTTCAGTGCTTTTTCAGCGTGGTGCCTTTGACCAATTAGCCGCTTTAAACACTGCAGATGCTTTGATTTGGTATTCCATTGGTCTTTTTCCATATGCTGCAATATTAGTTTTAATGAAGGCATTTTATGCCTTTGGCGATGTTAAATTGCCAATATACGCAGGTATTTTTGGTATAATTACCAATGTGGTGGTTAGCTTTATCACCATGGGTTTCATGGGGCATACAGGGTTGGCATTGGCAACATCTTTAGCCAGCACAGTTAATATGTTGGTGTTTTTTGTGGCATTAAAAAAACACTTGCCCACTTTAAAATATCGTCCCTTTGTGCAATCCTTTGCCAAAATAACCATTTCCTCTTTGGGGATGGGGGCAGGTGTTTTATTAGTTGGCTTAATTTTATCTAAATTGGGCATTACAGGCAATTTGCCCTTTGTGTTATGTGGTATTTTAGTAGGTGTGGCAATATACTTTGCCTTAGTGTATATACTAAAAGTAAGAGAAATTATGTACTTGAAAGAAATAATTATGAAAAAAGTGCACCGAGGTTAATTTGAGGTTAAATTGATGAGAATTCTTATCGCATTTTTGGTGGGTCTTACAGTTGCTTTTATAATGACCCCCCTAACAAAAAAATTATCCATGCACCTTGGTGTTGTAGATAAACCAGATGCCCGTAAGGTGCATACAGGTATTATGACTCGCTTAGGTGGCTTGGGCATATATTTTGGCTTTTTAGCCGGTGTAATTGTTTATGGAAATTATTCACCTACTTTGGTGGGGGTAATGCTCAGCAGCACCATAATTGTGGCTGTGGGTTTTATAGATGATGTAAAAAATATTTCCCCTAAAATGAAGCTTTTGGGTCAAATTGTGGCAGCAATTATCCTTATGCTTTTTGGTGTATCCTTGGAATATATTACCAACCCCATTAATGGTAATTTAATTAATTTGGGTCTTTGGGGCTATCCTATAACCCTTATTTGGTTGGTTGGTATTTCCAATGCCGTTAATTTAATAGATGGCTTAGATGGCTTGGCTTCGGGTGTATCCGGTATTGCGGCTTTATCCTTGGCTGTGGTTTCCTTTGCCAAAGGTGTATCTTTAAGTGGTGGTCTTGCCCTTATTTTAGTTGGTAGTATATTGGGATTTTTACGCTACAATTTTCACCCTGCAAAACTTTTTATGGGTGATTGCGGCTCACTGTTTTTGGGCTTTATTTTAGGGGTATTATCGCTTTTGGGATTATCCCAAGGTACCACTGTTATCGCTTTATTTATCCCTATTATGGTGTTGGGCATTCCTATATTGGATACCCTTTTTGCTATAATTAGGCGAAAAATAAACCATAAACCAATATTTGAGGCGGATAAAGGTCACTTGCACCATCAATTATTAGACCGTGGTTTTGGTCATAAAGATACGGTTTTATTTATTTATGGCATTACTTTTTTATTGGGAGCTTTTGCTGTTTTGGTAACGTTGTTACCATCTATATATAGCCTTATTGTTTTAATATTTGCATCTATAATGATTTTAGGCGGAGCTGCAAAGATTGGCATATTTGGCAAAAAAGAAAAAAATAACGATAAAACAGAATGATATTTAAAAGAAAGAAGTGAAAGAAAAGTGTGGAAAAAAGTTCTTGTATTAATTTTAGCGGCAATAATTAGTCTTTCTGCGGGGTTTGGCGTGGGCTATTTGGTGCAAAACGGTGGTTTTGCAGGTATTCCCGCTATGTTAGGATTTGGAGAAACAAAAGAAACTGCAAAAACAGATTGGTCCGATAAAACATTAACAACAGGTGAAAACATTGTAAATGTGAGAGTAAGCCCCAAAAGTGATGGGGAGGTAATTGCAACCTTAAATAAAAATACCGAAGTTGTTTGCCTTAATCAGGATACCCCTGATTGGTGCTATGTTCAAGTTATGGACGGTGTTGAAGGCTATGTGGTTGAATCCTTTATGACTTTGGTTGGGGATTATAAACCAACTGCAGATGCGGAAAAACAGCAGCCTGCTGCGGATAAAAAGTCTAAAACTTCCTTTGTGTATTTAAACGGTGATTATGCCAATATTCGTAAGACTGCAAGTTCCGATAGTGAGGTTCTTGGTCTTGTATTAAAAGATGACGTATTGCATAAAATATCTGAAAAAGAAGGCTGGGTGCAGGTTAAAACTGCCGATGGCGTAGAGGGCTATATTACTTCTGATTTAGTGGCAAAATCCGATGCTGTTAAGGCTGAAAATGCTCCCAGAAAATCTGTGGAAATCACCAACAGCTATGCCAATATGCGCAAGGATGCCAGCTCCGATTCGGATTTAGTTACCAAGTTGGATAAGGGTGAAACCGCTACCTATCTTGGGGAAGATAATGGTTGGTATTATGTACTTTTAGATGATGGTAAAACAGCATATGTGCGTAACGACTTAGCCTCAGTATCAGAATAAATTTTAAAGCTTTCTCTGGGAAAGGAGATTATATATGTTCGATATAGCAATCATCGGTGCCGGAGTTAACGGTGCTTTGATCGCCCGTGAATTATCGAAATACAATGTTTCCGTAGTTGTTTTGGAAAAGGAAGCAGATGTTTCCACCGGAACCTCAGGGGCAAACAGTGGTATTGTCCATGCAGGTTTTGATGCCAAAACAGGGTCTTTAAAAGCACAATTTAATGTTTTAGGTTGTAAGCTTATGCCAAAATTGGCTAAAGATTTAGGCGTAGCCTATGAGCAAAACGGCTCTTTGGTGGTGGCTTATAGCAAAGAAGATATGGAAGTTGTAAACCAACTTTATGCCCGTGGTATTTTAAATGGAGTTGAGTCCTTGGAAATAATAGACCAAAGTAAACTCCGTGCCATAGAGCCTAATATTGCACCTAATGCCATTGGTGGTTTATATGCCAAAAATGCAGGTATAGTGTGTCCTTATACTTTAACCGTGGCGGCAATGGGCAATGCCATGGATAATGGTGTGACTTTAAAGTGTGATTTTCAAGTAGCGGCTATCTACCAAGAAAACGGGCATTTTCGCATTGTTTCCTCTGATGATGAAATAGAGGCAGGTTTTGTGATAAACGCCGGGGGAATATATGCCGATGTGATTAGTAATATGGTGGGGGATAATTCATTTTTAATACATCCACGCCGTGGTGAATATTTGCTTTTGGATAAAGAAGCAGCACCCTTTGTTAAGCATACGCTATTTTGTGCACCGGGACCCATGGGTAAAGGAATTTTAGTGAGTCCTACTGCGGATGGAAATATTATTGTTGGCCCCACTGCGGAAGATATAACCGATAAAGATGATACTTCTGTTACTGCAAAAGGTATGGCTGCGGTTATTAAAGGTGGTAGAATGTCTATACCAAATTTGCCTTTAAACACTGTAATTACTTCTTTTTCAGGATTGCGGGCAGTGGGTAACACAGGGGATTTTGTGGTACGCCCCTCAGATATAGTGCCTAATTTTTTCCATGTGGCAGCTATGGAAAGCCCTGGTTTGGCATCTTCACCTGCCGTTGCTCAATATGTGGAACAATATTTACGCACTATGGGCATACTCACTCAAAAAAAGCACAGCTTTAACCCTGTGCGTAGCACCACTCCGCATTTGCGGGAACTTCCTGAAGATGAAAGAAAACAATGGATTAGCAAGAATCCTAAATATGCAAAAATTATTTGCCGCTGTGAAGAAATAAGTGAAGGTGAAATTTTAGATGCCATTCATCAAAATCCCAAAGCTACCACTACCGATGGTGTAAAGCGTAGAACATCCACGGGAATGGGCAGATGTCAAGGTGGTTTTTGCCTGCCTTTACTCACGGATATTCTCAGTAGGGAATTATCTGTACCCTTAGAAATGGTTACTAAAAAGGGCAAGGATTCCGCCATTCTCATTGGAAAGACGAAATAGGTGATATGGTGAAAAAAATTGATAAAACCATAAAAAAAGCATTGGTTATTATTGGTGGTGGCCCCGGGGGTATGGCAGCAGCCATTGCCGCTTGGGACAAAGGCATTAAAGATATTTTGATTATAGAGCGAGATAATGCTCTGGGTGGTATTTTAAACCAATGTATTCACAATGGTTTTGGTTTACATAAATTTGATGAAGAATTAACAGGGCCTGAATATGCTTATCGCTATGAAGAACAAATAAATTCTTTGGGAATACCCTATATGTTAGAAACCATGGTTACGGATATCAGTTCTAACCGTGAAATAACCGCTATCAATGAAACAGATGGCATAATGAAAATACAAGGAGATGCCATTATTTTGGCAATGGGTTGCAGGGAAAGAAGCCGTGGTGCTTTAAATATACCCGGTAGTCGCCCATCCGGGGTGTACACTGCGGGTGCTGCCCAAAGATTTGTAAATATCCGTGGGTATATGCCCGGCAAAAAGGTGGTTATTTTAGGCTCCGGAGATATCGGTTTAATCATGGCAAGACGTATGACCTTAGAAGGTGGCAAGGTGGAAGCGGTTATTGAGCTTTTACCGTTTTCAGGGGGTTTAAAACGGAACATTGTGCAATGTTTGGATGATTTTGATATCCCCCTATATTTAAGCCATACGGTTACGGAAATACATGGTAAAAACAGGGTAAATGCCATTACCATGGCTGAGGTTGATGGCAATAGAAATCCTATTCCCGGCACAGAAAAATTAATAGAGTGTGATACTTTGCTTTTATCCGTGGGGTTGATTCCGGAAAATGAATTGTCAAAAAAAGCAGGTGTTCCCATAGACCCCGTTACCGGTGGAGCATTGGTAAATAACAGGCGAGAAACAGGTGTACCGGGTATTTTTTCCTGCGGTAATGTTCTCCATGTTCATGATGTGGTGGATTTTGTTTCCGAAGAAGCGGAAATTGCAGGGGCATCAGCAGCAAATTATCTTTTGGGTAAACGCCGTACAGGTAAGGTATTTGCCATGAATCCCGGGGCGGGTGTACGCTATATAGTGCCCCAAGCTGTGGATATTACCCAAGGGGATACCAAGGTTTTTTTACGTTCGGATAATGTATACCGAGATGTTTACGTGGTGGTTAGTGCCAATGGTTCGGAAATAGCACGTCAAAAGAAAAGAATAGTTACCCCGGGGGAAATGGAAATAATAAATTTGGATAGCCAAGATTTAACTTCCATAGATGGCAACACTATAACCATAGAGGTGAAGGAAAAATGATAAAAGAAACAAAACATTTAACTTGCATCGTTTGCCCTGTGGGTTGTCAATTAACCGTGGAAATGGAAGATGGCAAAGTGGTGAGTGTCAGCGGTAATCTGTGCAAACGTGGGGAAAAATACGCACAAACTGAGTGTGTAAATCCTGTTCGCACTTTAACTACCACTATAAGGGTGGAAAATTCCGCACCGCTTTCGGTACGCTCTCAAGAGCCATTGCCGAAAAATGAAATTTTTAATTGTATGCACCTTATTAATCAGGTTACAATAAAAAGGGGCACACCTATAAAAGTTGGCGATGTAATAATTGAAAACATTGGAAATACCGGTATAAACATAATTGCTACATCTTCAAGATTACAGCAATAAAAGGTTCTGCACCGAAATATTTAGCAATTACAATATTTAGTAAAAAAAATGGTTGAACACATGGAATGTTAAAAAACATTTTTGTGTTCAACCATTTTTATAATTTATTTATGTTTACAGCTCTAATTTATGTTTAAAGTTCTAAATCCAAACCGCTGGTTTTTTGTTCCATTATTTTACTTACCAAGGAAACAATTTGTGCTCCTGCTTCCACCGGGGGTATGCCGCCTTTATGAATATTGGAAATCATGGTGCGTTCTGCTTCCACTGTTTTCATGGTGGGGTGGTAAGTTAGGTAGGCACTCATGCTTTCCGCAGTGCCCAGCCCCGGTCTTTCGCCGATTAACAATAAAATCATTTCGGGTTTTAAAACTTCACCAATGCAATTTACCACGCCAACACGGGCATTTTTCACAAAAATATCCGAGCCTAAAGTAAAGCCTTGGTTTTGCAAACCTTGCTTGCAAACGGTAAATACGTCCTGAATATTGGAATCTATGGCTTTGGCACTTAAACCGTCACCAACTACAATTTGTATTTGGGGACTGGCTATGGCTTCTTTTTTAATTCTTTCCATGCTGTTATCGGATAAAAGCCGACCCAAATCCGGGCGGGTAAGAAATTCATCTTTATCTGCTACTTTGGATTCCAGTTGTAAAAATCCCATGGTATTTAATAAATTTTCATCCACATGGCTTAATACCGCATCTTGAGCCACGCCGTGGTCGGCACGGAATTTCAGCATGGTTTTGGTTAAAGGTCGTGTGCCTGCTCTCCAAACACCTATCCTTGCGGTGGTGCTTTTCATCATATCTTCATATGCGGCTCTGTCTTTGGGTTGTGGTACCATTAAAGGATTGCCAAATTCCGATATATCAGGTACTTCACCGATGGATTGGGTGGATGGGGTGGTGGCTGTAACCTGCTGAACATTGGGTGTAGCATTGGGTTTGTTGGGTGTGGTGGCAATGCCCTTGGTATTTAATTGCTGTATTACCGATTGGACTAAATTTTCGATTTCTTGATTATTCATTTTTCTGCCCCCTTTACATTAATACAGATGCGTCGCCTGCAAGTTTGGTAAGGCGACCATTTTCCATTAAGCCTATTTTTTCCATCCACGCTTCAAATTCTGCCAAGGGGCGAGTATTGGAAATAGCTCTTAAGGAGGCAATATCATGGTAACTGGTGCTTTGATAATTAAGCATAATATCATCACCCATGGGCACACCCATAAAGTAATTGCACCCCGCAGTTGTTAAAAGCACCGCTAAATTTTCTAAATCGTTTTGGTCTGCTTTCATGTGGTTTGTATAGCAAACATCAACCCCCATGGGCACACCGGATAATTTACCCATAAAATGGTCTTCCAACCCTGCACGAGCCACTTGTTTACTATCGTATAAATATTCCGGGCCGATAAATCCTACCACGGTATTTACTAAAAAAGGTTGGTATCTTTTGGCAAATCCATAGCAACGTGCCTCCAAGGTAACTTGGTCTGCACCGCCGTGTGCCTCGGAAGAAAGCTCCGAGCCTTGTCCTGTTTCAAAATAATTAACATTGGGGCCTTCAGCGGCACCATGGGTAAGCATTAATTCACGGGATTGGGCAATAATGTTGCCATCAATACCAAAAGCGGAATTAGCAGCTTCTGTACCGGCAATACTTTGGAAAATTAAACCTGTTTTTGCACCGTTTTCAATGGCTTTCATTTGGGTGGTAACGTGGGAAAGCACACAGAGTTGGGTGGGTATATCCCATTTTTGCATATATTCATCAACGGCATCAAGCAAGCGTTTGGTGCCAACGGGATTATCCTCCACGGGATTAATGCCGATAACCGCATCACCAATACCATAGGAAAGTCCACTTCTTAATGAAGCTAATATCCCATCCACATCATCGGTGGGGTGATTGGGCTGAAGCCGAACTGCTAAACGTCCTTCTTCCCCAATGGTGGTGCGACAATGGGCAGTTACTCTTAATTTTTGAGCAGCTAAAATCAAATCCATATTGGACATAATTTTGCAAACTCCTGCCACCATTTCACTGGTGAGCCCACGGCCTAATCTTTTTAAATCCGCACCTGTGGTTTCATCGCATAAAATATATTCACGCAGTGCTTCCACTGTCCAATTTTTAATTTCGTTATAGATAACTACGTTTATGTCATCTTGGATTATCCTGGTAACCTCATCATCTTCGTAAGGGATAACAGGATTGTTCCGTAAATCTTCTAATGTTAATTCGCTCAAAACCGCTTTTGCTGCAACTCTCTCAGCAACACTGTGAGCTGCAACTTCGGCTAAAACGTCTCCGGATTTCTCCTCATTGGCTTTTGCCAAAACGTCTTTTACATCTCGAAATTGGTAAGAATTGCCAAACAACTTTGTGATTAATCGCATCTCTACACCTCGTTTTTCTCCATTAGTTATCTGAATATAATTTGGTATATAAACAGTCCAATATTATTATAGTATTTTTTTTCAAAAAGTGCAATATTATATTGAAAAGATATTAATATTTTTTCCCGTTAATAAATTATTTTGTTGCAAATTGGGTATAAGATTAAGTTTAAATCCATATTATAGTGGGTGTTTATAGAAAAGTGTAAAATATATATGTATTTTATACTTTCTTTTTTTATAGCAAATATCTATACAGTGCAAAAGTGACTATCGGTGAAAAAAATGGTATAATTACTGCATATTAAAATGATGTATATTTAAAGAAAGGGTGATTAATTTGCCTTCATTAGTGTTAGAGGGCGGCGGATTTCGTGGTGTTTTTACCCAAGGTGTACTGGATGCACTTTTAGATTACGATATTATGTTCCCCTATGTTATTGGGGTTTCCGCAGGTATATCCAATGGTTATTCCTATGTTTCACGGCAGCGGGGTAGAAATTGGGAAATTGCCGCTAAGTATTATAATGATAAACGCTATTATGGTTATGGTAACTATTTAAAAAATAAATCTGTTTTTGGTTTGGAATTTATGTTTGAAACCGTGCCCAATGAATTACTGCCTTACGATTATGAGGAATTGGCTAATTATAAGGGGCAGATTTTAGCCGGTCTTACCCATGGAGTAACCGGGGAACCACGATATTTTAGCCAAAGCCCCACAGATAAAACCAATAAAATTCTACGTGCAACCTGCTCCATACCATTTTTCTTTCCCCCTGTGGAGATTGAGGGTGAAGAATATTTTGATGGTGGCATAGCAGACCCCATACCTGTAAAAAAAGCTGTGGCAGATGGCAATAAAAAACATTTAATAGTTTTAACCCAGCCCAAAGGCTACAAAAAGGAAGCTACAAAAACCAATGAAAAAGGGGCAAATTTTTTAAAAAAGAATTATCCCGGTACTGCCCAAGTAATGCTGGAGCGTTTTGAAAATTACAACAAACATCTGAATTTTTGCCATGAGTTGGAAAATAAAGGTGAAGCCATAGTTTTACATCCCAAAAGAGCCACAGTGGTGGAACGCTTTGAACGGGATATAGATAAATTACGCCTATTATATGAAGATGGCTATATTATGTGCAAAGCCAATATAGAAAAGATTAAAGAAATGTTCTAAATATTTATATTTACGGTTTCGGTGAACGGCGGAGATATAAGCAAATTGCATTTTGTCTACAATCTAAGTAGCTCTTTGGAATAAGAGCTGTTTAGGCTGTGGATAAAGTCTGATATTCGGCAAAATCCCTTCTCATCGACTGCTTATGTACATCTATGTACACTGCACAGCCGCTGCTCAGGGAGTTTTGCCGAATCTAAGTCTTTCTTCACAGCCTGACATCTTGGCAAAAACTATGTTTTTGACAATCTAAGCAGCCCTTTGAAATATGGGGCTGCTTAGGCTGTGGATAAAGTCTGATATTCGGCAAAATCCCTTCTCATCGACTGCTTATGTACATCTATGTACACTGCACAGCCGCTGCTCAGGGAGTTTTGCCGAATCTAAGTCTTTCTTCACAGCCTGACATCTTGGCAAAAACTATGTTTTTGACAATCTAAGCAGCCCTTTGAAATATGGGGCTGCTTTGTTTCCGGTTTTTTGTAAGAAAAACAGGGATTTTTATCGTTGTTGTAGTTTGTGTGATTATTATAGTATATTTGCGTATTTTTTTTGTTTTTAAATAAGAAATCTTTTATATAATTACCTATTTTTAGTGGTTATTTACCTATTTTTACTGGTATAGATAATTTTTTTATGTTATACTTTTTTTAGATAAATAAACTGCAAAACTGAAATAAATACCATTTCTTTGTTTGTTGGATTGGAAGCGATATTGATGAAAAAATTTAAACTGCTATTATGTTTTTTAACCACCCTTATTATCCTATCTGTGCCCTTGGGGGTTTTAGGGGCAAGTGATAACCAAAAAGGTAGCGGTATTTGGGTTGTGAAATTTAAGGATACGGTTTCAACTTCTGCTTTAAGTGCTGAGGTTAAAACTGTGGAATCTAAAAACAATGGCGAATTAGAACCTTTAACTACCACTAACAGTGATTATTACACAACTAAAAATCCACAAATTGCTGAGGATATGGCAAATAGCGATGCTGTGGAATATGTGGAAGAAAGTGGTTACAGCTATGCTTCCCTTATTCCCAATGATACTTTTTTTGCACCCACAGTAACCAATGCTGCACCATCCACTTATCAATATGCTTATGATGTATTGGAAACATCGGGAATTTGGGATAAAACCAAGGGTAGTAAAGATGTAAACATAGTGGTTATTGACAGTGGCTTTACTTATGACCATGAAGATGGTGCCAATATTAAACCCGGTAAAGACTATGTAACAAATGGTATCAACGATTATGATTGCAGCGTGCATGGCACAGCTTGCGCAGGAATTATTGGTGCAACATTTAATAATTCCATGGGTATAGCAGGTGCTGCCCCGGATTGCAACGTAACCATGTTGCGGTGCTTTAAAATTGTGGGTAATGATGTAAGAGGCGAAAATGACGCAATAGCCGCCGCCATCAGAGATGCTGTGGATATTTATCATGCCAAGGTTATTTCCATGAGTTTTGGCACACAGCAAAACAATAAATTTTTGGAAGAAGCTGTAAAATACGCATATAGTAAAGGTGTAATTATGGTGGCTGCCACGGGCAATACCGGTGATAAAATAGGCTTGGAACGCAATGCGGTGGAGTACCCTGCATCTTATAATCAGGTAATTGGTGTTGGCTCTGTGGATAGGGAGAAAAATATTTCCTCTTTTTCCACGCAAAATAAATCCACCTATGTATCCGCACCGGGTTCTTCTATCTTATCTTTATCTAATCCCGATAAGAATAACGGCAATTTGTATAAATCCATGAATGGTACATCCTTGGCAACCCCATATGTTTCCTCTTTGGCGGCTTTGGCTTTGAGTATAGACCCAACCATGACCTCAGCGGAATTTAGGGGCATATTACGGTCCTCATCGGAAGATAGGGGTACAAAAGGTTATGATTACGGCTATGGCTACGGTGTAATCAATTACAATAACTTTTTTAAGGTAATGTCGGAGAAATTTTTAGATGTTCCCGATGGTGAGTGGTATGCACTTTCGGTATATTCCTTGAAAGATCAAGGCATTATTGATGGAAAAAGTAAATATCTATTTGACCCCAACGGTAAAGTAACCCGTGGGGAATTTGTGAAAATTTTAGCTAAGGCTTCTCAAGAAGATACCGCATCCTATAAGGGAACTACCTCTTTTATTGACGTGCCTGTTAATGAATGGTATACGGAGTATGTTAATTGGGGTGTAAAAAATGAAATAGTTAAAGGCTTTGGTAATAATCTTTTTAAACCCGAAGACCCTATACAAAGAGAAGAAATGGCTGCTATGATCAGTCGCTATGTTAAATCCAAAAATATTACTCTTACCAAAGTAACGGAGAAGGTTGTTTTTAAAGACGATAAAAATATTTCTGATTGGGCAAGAGATGATATTTATTTATTAAATGAGTCCGGGGTAATTACAGGGGATACCGAAGGAACATTCAGACCCCAAGATTCCACAATCAGAGCAGAAACCGCAGCTATGATAGATAGATTTTTAAAAAATAATTAAAACATAAAAGAAAAAGAGGTTATCAACGTATTTTTACGCTGATAACCTCTTTTAGATTTTATAACAAGTTTGGTATTGGGTGAAAATTTCTCACTTAGATTTTGTACCAAGTCTGATATTAGGTTAATATTCTCACTTAGATTTTGTACCAATTCTGATATTGGGTGAAATTCCCTCATTGTGATTGTTTGTGAGTACCTTAGAAACAGCACATTTGGGGCTGGGGGCTAAATATAAGCCATTGTTTAAGCTGTTTAGTCGGGTTAATCATCGCTAAAGGGGGAGCCGCCAATAAATTCTCGCAACAGAGAGCCGGGAGGTACAACTGTGGCATCAACAGGTTTTATAAAATCTAAAATTCCCAGCAGGCGTTTAGCCTCGTGGTAATATTTGTTTTTAGTGGTTATTTGTCCTAATTTCGGTGCAATAATGGGTTTTAAAACAGCAAGTTCATAAATTAAAGCGGTATTGATGAAATAATCTGCATTTTCCTGATATGGAAAAATGTTTTTATCCTCACCACGCTGCACAGATTCCCAGCGTTTCATTGTTTCATCAGGGGTGGTGTTTCTAAATTGCATATCTCTTGTCATCCGCCGCAGTAATCTATTATCCGTGCTGGATATGGGGTTGTATTGATCCAAATTTAATTGGGTTAAAGCACTGATATAAATGCGTTTTTTATTTTTTGTTTTCACATTGTGGGCTATACGGTGGTTTAAACAGTGCATTCCCTCTACAATGAGTATTTGTTGAGGGTTCATTTTCATGGTGCGTGTTTTTTCTGAACGCATACCCCTGTTAAAATCAAAAATTGGGGTTTCTACGGTTTTTCCATCTATTAATTCGGCTAAATCGTGGTCAAAGAGTTCTAAATCCAAGGCATTGATATCTTCAAAATCCAATTCACCATTTTCATCCTTTGGTGTTTTATCACGATTCAAAAAATAATCGTCCATGGCAATGGTAAGGGGTTCAATACCATTGATGCGGAAAAATATACTTAACCTGTGAGATAAGGTGGTTTTGCCAGAAGATGAAGGGCCGGCAATGAGCAAAAGGCGATTATTTTCAATGTCCTTGTTAATATCTCCAACCACTTTAAGTGTATTTTGCAGTTGCAAACTTTCTGCCATTTCAATAATTTGACTTATTTTGCCCTTTTCGATAACTCTGTTAAGTTCCCCAATTTTAGCAATTTCCAAAGCTTCCACCCAGTGGTCGTGTTGGTTGAACAGTGTGCCGATTCTGGACATACCGTTGAATTTTGTTAATTTTGTGGGGTTATCTGCGGTGGGCGCCGATAATATAAAGCCATCTTCAAAAAAGGTTAAATCAAAAAGCCGCAGTTGGCTGCAATTTGTGGCAAGCTGTCCATCAAATGCCTCCACAGTTTTATCAATTTCGTAAAAAAACATGGTATGTTGTGAAGATGCCTCTAAAAGTTCGGCTTGGAGAAATTGACCACGTTGTTTATAAAAATAAATTGCATCTTCGCAAAAAATAGGAACTTTGAGAATAGGAGCTTTTTTATCTATCAAAGATTGCATTTCCAGTTTAAGTGCGGTTAATTCTTGGGGGGTTAAGGGTTCTAATCCTCTGCTTTGGCAAAATGTGCCGCTGCCCAAAGAATGGCGTATATGTAAATCACGGTGGGGCAGTACATTATTGTGGGCAGAAAGCAACAGCAAGCGTTGGCTGTGGCGATATATTCTAATGCCAATGGGACTTTGTATATCTATCCAGCGTATTTCGCAGCTGGCTATAAGGGCATAGTCCAACCCCTGAACATAGCCGTTTACATATGCGGCTATTATGGGAATTTTTTGGTTTGGAAAATTCTCCAAAATTTCCTCTAAGATAATGCCATAGTGAAAATCATGGGGAATTCCATTAACAGATACATGGATAGTGGATTCTTTTTTCATATATATTCTTCGCTTCCTTGCTTCCTTTTTTGGCTTAAGGGTTTAGCCCTTTTAACTGTGGTAATAAAAATTCCCCATCTTTGCGGATGAGAACATCGTCAAACCAAATTTCACCACCGCCGAATTCCGGAGTTTGGATAAGGACTAAATCCCAGTGTACAGCACTTTTGTTGCCATTAAAGGCATCATCGTAAGATGCACCCGGGGTAAAGTGGATTGAGCCTGCTATTTTTTCATCAAAAAGGATATCTCCCATAGCTTTGTTTATTTGAGGATTAACACCCAAGGCAAATTCACCAACAAAACGGCTGCCTTGGTCTGTATCAAATACTTGGTTGCATTTTTCCGTATTATTGGATGTGGCTTTTACTATTTTACCATCTTTAAAAGTTAATTCCATATCGGTAAAAACAAAACCATCATGTGGTGATGGGGTATTATAGTGGATAACGCCGTTAACACTATCTTTAACAGGAGCGGTGTATACTTCACCATCGGGTATATTTCTTCTTCCTGCACATTTTTGGGCGGGTATATCTTTAATGGAAAAGGTTAAATCTGTATTGGGGCCTTTAATGTGGACTTTATCGGTTTTTTCCATCAATTCTACCAAGGGGTCCATGGATTTATCCATAGCACGGTAATCCACGGTGCAAACGTTAAAGTAATAATCCTCAAATGCCTCTGTGGACATTTCCGCCATCTGTGCCATGGAATCATTGGGATACCGCATAACCACCCATTTAGTGTGTGGTACCCGTATTTTTCCATGAACTGGTTCCCAAAGCAAAGTGGAGTTTAATTCGTGGTTTTTAGAGGGAATTTCTTTCATGGTGTAGCAATTTTCGCTGGCTCTGATGCCTATATAGGCATCCATTTGCTGCATTTGCAATTCTTCCCATGTTCTTTGTGTATTAAATGTTTCTTTGGTTGCACCTTTTAAAATAGCCGCCTCTAATTTGGGGTTTTGTATTTGTAAAAAAGGTATAGCTCCCACGGCATAGGCTTTTTCAATAATTTCTGCTGCCAAAGTATCCGCATTGCCAATAACATTGATTAGTACCTTTTCGTTTGGTTTTAGTTCCGTGGAATAATCTACCAGTAATTCTGCTAATTTTTTACATCTGGGGTCTTTCATATTAATCCTCCCAATTATTTAATTATACGATATAATTTCCGCCTAAAGTTAGTTTATATCATATTTTTCTCTAATGGATATTATGTACAATATTATACCATAAATCCCGGAAAAATAAAAGTTGTAACAAAATCATCTATTTGCCATATTATATAAATACCCCGTTAATTTATTGTTATCCTACACTTATCTTTGTTAAAATTCCTCACTTCCCCAATATTAGTTTTATGGTTTTGAACTTTGTATTTAAAAAAACCATGAATATAGGTAGTATTTCGGGTAAAAATTGCTATTTTATCGAAAAATAGCAATTAATTAAAAAATTTTAATTTTTTTGTCGTTTTTCTTGAAATTTTGTGATAAAATAAAAGGAGCGTGTAAGTATGTCCAAAAATGTCGTAATAGCTTTCATATTTCCAAATACTAATTATGCTATGGAAGCAGAAAGCTTTTTGGCCAAGGCGAAATTACACCCTAATTTTTTGGCTTTACCCGGAGATTTGGGTTTAGGGTGCGGAACCGCTGTAACTGTACTTGAAGGTGGGGAAAAACAGGCTATTGCCGTTTTGAAAAAAAACAGTGTATCTGTTTTATCCATTTGGATAGTGGGTAAAAATGGTGAACCATGGAAACCATATAAGCGTTAAGCAGATAAAAGGTGATATTTGTGATATTTAGTAATGAAGATTTTGAAATAGATGAAAAAAATCTCTTAATTTGGGCAGAAGAATGGGGTATTAGCGGTGATTTACGCAAAAAATACCTCTTGCAAAAATTAATTTATGCCGATACCATTTTGAGCCGCAGTGCTTTAAGGGATGAAAATGTGGCACAATCATATTTGTGGCAAATTGCGGTAAAAGAGATAGAATCTTTTAAGTCTTTTAGAAGCCGCACCAGTATGGCGGTGATGGAGGACTATATTCCCGCCAATGGCAACAGCTTGTGGAAATCCAGAGAAAATGCCCTTTACCAAAGCTTTATTGAAGATGATGTTGGAACATTCCTTTTGCAATTAGTTGAATATTATAAAAAGCGTGGCTTTGGTGATTTTGCCTTTTACCCGTTTTTCCGCTGGGAAGATGGGCTTATTCCCATCAAGCATCCGGATTTGGTAAAAATGGGTGACCTTATCGGTTATGAAAAGCAAAAAAAACAAATTTCTCGTAATACCGAGGCTTTTTTGCAAGGAGCACGTGGTAATAATGTTTTGCTTTATGGTGAAAGAGGTACAGGCAAATCTTCTACGGTAAAAGCTGTGGGCACACGTTATTATCCCAATGGCTTAAGAATGATAGAGCTTGAACGTGGTAATCTTGATCAATTACCCAAAGTTTTTCGCTATTTGGAAGATATTCCCTTACATTTTATTGTTTTTATTGATGATTTATCCTTCGACGAAAATCAAAGTGATTATAAATCTTTAAAGGCTGTATTAGAAGGTGGTTTAACAAAACCACAGGATAATATTTTAATATATGCTACTTCTAATCGCCGCCATTTGGTTAAAGAAACTTGGGCAGATAGAGATGGTGCAGAAGTAAATGTTCGTGAAAACGCAGATGAAATGCTATCTCTTTCCCATCGTTTTGGTTTATCTATCTCCTTTTTCAATCCGGATCAAGAGGAGTTCCTTGCCATGGTTGAGGCTATTGCATTGAAAAGGGATTTGCATATTCCCCAAGAAAAATTGCGTGAAGAAGCATTGCTTTGGGTGCGTTGGCAAAACAATATTTCCGGACGCACAGCAGTGCAATTTGTAAATGAGATGGAAATTGATTTTATGGAAAATAGGAGGATTAAAAGTGCAAAATAATGAAAAAAGCCGCATTGCGTCGGTGGTAAAACAATTAGAACACAACGGTTTTAGGGCATTGTATTTTGAATATAGAGAAGATGCAGTTAAATATATTACAGAATCTATTTCTGTGGGGCAAAAAGTGGGTATAGGTGGCTCTATGACCATTAAAACCTTGGATTTGCCCGGGAAAATAGCCGAAAGAGGCGGTGTTATTTTAGACCACAGCACCGGAGCCACCCCGGAAGAAAGGCATAATATTTCCTTGGAGGAGGGTCGTGCAGATATTTTTATATCCTCTACCAATGCTTTAACGGAAAAAGGGTATTTAGTTAATTGCGATGGTCAGGGAAACCGTGTTTCTGCCATGATATTTGGGCCACGCAGAGTTTTGGTGGTAGCGGGAAAAAATAAAATCTGTGCGGATATTGAAGAAGCTATGGATCGCATTGTTAATTTAGCGGCACCACCCAATGCTAAACGACTAAATTTAACTACCCCCTGTGTGGAAACGGGGCGCTGTATGGATTGCAACTCACCGGATAGAATTTGCCGTGCCTATACTATTTTAAAAAGACCAAGCTTGGGTATGGATTTCACTGTAATTATAGTAGGCGAAAATTTAGGATTTTAAGGGGTCTTTAAAATGAAAAAGTATTCTAATAGAGAGGCGTACGAAAAACGCAAAGGTAGGGAAGAATCTTTGGATATTGGCAACCAACATCGGGTTACGAAACCGGATTCCACCTTGGGGGTAAATAAAGATGAGGAAAATATTAAAGGAAAATCTGCGGATAAAAACCTTGATATTTCACCCAAAACAGTGCCAAGCCCCGAATCCCAACCTCAACCAAAACCAAAATCTCAACCAAAAACCGAAAAACAACGGGTATCTCAGGTAAAACCCAAGGCAAAACCTCAACCTCAAGGGAAAAATTTAGAGGAAAAAGCTAAAATAAAAGAAATAAAACCTCGGGAACAATCTTCTTCAACGCCTAAAGCAAAAGCTGTAAAAGCCCAAACCAGAAAAAATAATCAAGGCAAAGCTATTTTAATTTGCGGTGCCGTGGTTGTAATTGGCATATTGCTGTTTGTGGCTTTATACTCTGCTTTCGGTGCAAAAGAAGATTTTCATGCGGCTTTTACAATGAATTCCAATGTGGCAAAAATAGGCTCAAAAGCTATTAGCATGGATAATAAAGTGTATATTAAAAAAGACACAGGTATGTTGCCCTTGAATGATGCTGCAAAAATTTTGCCCATTACCGTTAAATGGGATGGTGAATCCAACGATGTTACGGTAAAAGGCAACGGTGTAAAGGTTAAATTCACCATTGGCACTTCTGTTGCCAATGTAAATGGTGAAGATGAAACATGGCCTGAAGCACCTTTGGTAAAACATGGGGAAGTATTTGTTCCCTTGGTGGTTTTTTGTAAGGATATGCAGTACAACACTGCTTATTCCGCATCTCTTGACCGAGTTGATGTTTTTCCCTTTGATGAAAATAATAAACCACCCACTGTTTCTTTTACCACAGATAAAGATACTTATCAAGTAGATGAGAGGGTTAAATATAAAGTAGATGCCAAGGACCCCGATGGCGATGAAATTGTGGATTACAAGTGGACAAACTACCAAGAAGCCTATGATGAACCCGATGAAGTTACCATTACACTTAGGGTGATGGATAGCCGTGGTGCTTGGTCTTCAAAAGTTAAACAAACAATAAACATTGAATAAAATTAAAAAACCTAATGCGGCGTAAAGTTTGAGCATTAGGTTTTTTTAGTTATTTTATTAATAGTTGTGTTTGGTAAAATTTTAGTTAAATGGTTGTGTTTGGATAAAATTTTAGTTGTGGTTGGGTAAATTTTCCATAGTTTAGTTTTTTGCAATAATGTGTTATTGAATTTTAGTCAAAGCACCGGTTTTTATAGTTAATTGGTTTTACAATTAGTTTGCCTTTATTGGTAATGATGGAAAAATTTGCCGCATTTTGGCTAACATAATTTCTTTAAAATATACTACATTTTAAAGAGGTGTGTTTATGATGAAAAAAATGATGATTTTGCTTTTGGTTGTAATCTGTTTTCAGGTGCCTGTGGGTGTTTTGGCTGAGGAAATAACAGTTAAAGCAGATGCCGCATTGATTATGGATATGGATACTCAAGAGGTGTTGTGGGAAAAAGAGGGCGAAACACCTATGGCGCCTGCCAGCCTTATTAAACTTTTAAATATTTTAACCGCTTACCCCTATATAGATTTTTCTGAGGATATAATGGTGGGGTCATTGGCGGAATCTCTTTATGCAGGTCAGCTCCTAAATCTACACCAAGGCGATATTTTAGAAGTGGGTGAACTTATCTATGGTATGATGCTTTATTCCGCTAACGATGCCGCCATTGCCATGGCAGATTATATTGTTGGGGATGATGTGTTTTATGCGGCTTTAATGGATAAAAAAGCTTGGGCATTGGGTGCTATTCACACAAAATCCATCAATGTAAATGGCTATTCCGATGTTGCCCAAAAAACCACAGCCCATGATTTGGGAATTATTGCCACGGCTTTTATGGATAACCCCACTTTAGCAGGGATAGCAGGAACCAAAAGCCATACTTTTACTTGGTTAAGCCCACAAAAGGAAATACCCCTTACCAATATAAATCGCTTTCTTTATAGCTATCAAGGGGCAACGGGTTTAAAAACAGGCACCACAGATATGGCAGGGAAATGCCTAATTGCCACGGCAAAACGGAACGAAAAAAGTTTATTAACAGTGGCATTAAACAGCTCCCAACGTTATGAGGATTGTATTTTAATGATGGATTATGGTTTTTCCCTTGTTCAATAATATTTATTGGTTCTTTGCTAAAATCTCTTGTATAGTCTTTGATTTTATTGTAGAATATAGTAAAGATTATAAAATATTAACGTTGGCTGCTTAGTGAAAGGAAAATAATTATGAAACATTTTTTTGTAGAGGGTAATAGTTTACCCGAAGCCTATCATAATGCTTTGGTAAAACTGAATGATGAGGGGCAAATTGTTCCTTGCCCTGCTTATAACACAGAAACAAAAGAATGTGGCATGACATTTTATGTGGAAAACGCCTTGGCAGAGCCTCGTTTAAGCCGTTGCTTTATCGGTGGCCACCACGAATTGCAACAATATGTGATGGAAGTCTGTGATGGCATTTTAGACTTTATGATTGGTAAAGGTGAAAATGTTTGGGAATACA
>JAVXOZ010000007.1:0-80517 GCA_036644995.1 Clostridiales bacterium
CACCAGAATAACGGTGTATTTACCTTTATATAAAGAAAATAATGAAGGAAATAAGCCTTAATTATTGAAAAATAAGTAGCCGTATTTAGAAAAATAAAATTATAATTAAGCCTAATTTTACCGCATTAAAAAATAAATGCGGTTAGGCTGTGGATAAAGTCTGATATTCGGCAAAATCCCTTCCCACCCACTGCTTATGTACATATAGGTACACTGCACAGCCGCTGATCAGGGAATTTTACCGAATCTAAGACTTTCTTAACAGCCCGGCATCTTGCCAAAAAACTATGTTTTTTGACAATCTGACCGCATTTAAAAATAAATGCGGTTTTTCTTTACCTTTTCACTAAAATTTGTTATGATATATTAGTATAAATATGAAATTTTGGAGGTTTCCATGAAAAGCATCTGTCCACGCATAGAAAATATTTTGCCCCACAGCATTGGTGAAAAACATAGCATATGTAGGGGTGAGCTATTAAAAAGCATCAATGGTCACCTTTTAAGAGATATAATTGATTATCAATTTTTAACGGCAAATGAAGATTTAACTTTAGAAATACAGAACCATGCAGGGGTTTTACGCACAGAAAAAATACATAAATCTTTTGAGGACGATTTGGGTATTGTGTTTGAAAGTGCGGTTTTTGATGGTATTCGCAGTTGCAAAAATAATTGTATTTTTTGCTTTGTGAGCCAAATGCCCAAAGGCTATCGCCCCACACTTTATGTTAAAGATGACGATTACCGCCTTTCCTTCCTCTATGGCAATTATATTACCCTTACCAACTTAACCAATGAGGACTATAAACGGATAGTGGATGAAAGGCTCAGTCCTTTATATATTTCAATCCATTGTGCCGATGAAAAAATCCGTACAACCTTATTGGGTATAAAAAATGAAAAACCCATAATGCCACAGCTTAGAAAATTGGCAGAGGCAGGAATTGAAATACACGGTCAAATTGTTTTGGTGCCGGGCTATAATGATGGTGAAATTTTAGAAAACACCATAGCGGAACTTGAAACTTTAGGTGATAATCTCTTATCTTTAGCTTTAGTGCCTGTGGGTTTAACAAAATGCCAAAAAAATAATTTACGCATATTTACCAAAGCTGAAGCAAAAACAATTATTAAAACCGTAAAAAAATGGCAAACTAAGTTTCAAAGTGAAAAATATACAAATCTGATTTTTGCCGCAGATGAATTTTATCTCTTGGCAGATGAGGAAATTCCCAATGGGGATTTTTATGAAGATTATCCCCAAATTGAAAATGGCGTGGGTATAATCCGCCAATTTTATGATGAATTTGATTATGAATATGAGGTTTTTCCCCATGATTTAAAAATCTCTGAGCAAATAACATTAATCACCGGGGTAGATGGTGCAAAATCTTTACAGCCAAAAATAGCAATATTAAAAAACCAAGGTATTAATATTGAAACATTAGCAGTACCCAATAATTTTTTTGGGGAAACAGTAACGGTAACAGGGCTGTTAACAGGTGGGGATATTATAGATGCCATAAAAATCCAGCCAAATGTTGATGAAAATGTCCATGGAACATTTTTAATTCCGGATATACTTTTAAAGCACCATAGCAATTTACTTTTAGATGATACCACAATTAACGAAATAGAAGATAGAACCAATAGAGTGGTTAAGGTTATCGCTACTGATGCCGCCACACTTTTAAATACCATCAAGAAGATAGGGAAGGAATAAATATGAAACCGATTATAGCATTGGTTGGAAGACCAAATGTGGGCAAATCCACTTTATTCAATAGAATAGCAGGGGAACGTAAAGCAATAGTTGAGGATATACCGGGGATTACCAGGGATAGACTTTACCACGATGCCAACTGGAATGGCAGAGATTTTATTTTGGTGGATACCGGGGGTATAGATTTTCAAAATAAAGAGGGACACATTGAATCTCGTGTTTACGATCAAGTAATTCTTGCCATTGAGGAGGCTGATGTTATCATTATGGTAGCAGATGGCAAAGCAGGATTAACCGATGAAGATGAAAGGGCGGCGGCTCTTTTAAAAAGATCAGGGAAACCGGTGATTTTGGGTGTTAATAAAATAGATAATTTTGACACTATGGATCATTACGAATTTTATAAATTGGGATTAGGTGATCCTATCCCTATTTCTGCTTTGCACGGTATGAACACCGGTGATTTACTGGATGAAGTTTGTACCCATTTTCCCGGTGGTGAAAGTGATGAAGATGATAGCGATACCATTAGATTCGCACTTATAGGCCGCCCAAATGTTGGTAAATCTTCCCTTGCCAATAGATTATTAGGGAAAGAACGCACCATTGTTTCGGATATTCCCGGTACCACCCGTGATGCCATAGATAGCAATTTGGAAAAAGACGGTAAAAATTACATAATTATTGATACTGCTGGTATGCGCCGCCGTGGGAAAATATCCGAAACCACAGAACGTTACAGTATTTTACGTGCTTTGCGTTCCATTGACCGCTCGGATATAGTTTTAATGCTTATAGATGCTTTGGATGGCGTTACCGACCAAGATAAAAAAATTGCCGGCTATGCCCATGAAGCAGGTAAGGGTATGTTGTTGGTGGTTAATAAATGGGATGCCTTGGATAAAGATGATAAAACCATGCAGAAGTTTGAAGAACAAATCCGTGATGAAATGTCCTTCCTGCAATATGTGCCCATTGTTTATATTTCCGCTCTTACGGGTCAGCGTGTGGATAAGGTTTTTGAGTGGATTGATTATATTTCCCAGCAGCAAAATCTAAGAATTTCAACTTCCAGATTGAATGAAGTTTTAGATGAAGCACTGCATTTAAACCCACCACCCACCGATAAAGGCAAAAGATTAAAACTTTATTATGGCACTCAGGTAGGTATAAAACCGCCTAAATTTGCTATATATGTTAATGATCCTGAACTTGTGCATTTTTCTTATGAAAGATATTTAACCAATCAGCTACGTCAAAATTTTGGGTTTGAAGGCTGTCCTTTATGGTTTATGGTTAGGCAGAATAACGAAAAAAATAAAAAATAATGGAGTGAAGCAATGTTTTTAAACATCTTAGCAATTATTGCCTCGTATTTTTTAGGGGCGATACCCTGGGCTTATGTTTGCGGCAAAGTCTTTGCGGGGGTTAATATAATGAAAATGGGTAGTGGCAATGTGGGCACTACCAATACATTTAGGGTTTTAGGCTGGAAGTTGGGTATTTTAGTCTTTATTTTAGATATTGCCAAGGGGTATTTCTCTGCCTATTTAGGGTTTTTGGCAGGGGGTATCACCCTAGGGGTTCTTTGCGGCTTTATGGCATTATTTGCCCATACATTTTCTGTTTTTATTAAATTCAAAGGCGGAAAAGGCGTGGCAACAGGTGCAGGTGTACTGCTGTTTTTATCACCTATGGCATTATTGTGCTGCTTTTTGGTGTGGTTGGCATTGGCACTTACCACGGGTTATATCTCCGTGGCATCTATAGGTGCAGCATTTTTTAGTACCTTTTTTGTTATCATCTTTGATGGCGCACCATTGCTTTGCATCTTCATTGGCATTGCGGCTCTTTATGTAATATTAAAACATACTGCCAATATTAAAAGATTGCTGAAGGGAACAGAGAGCAAAGTAAATTGGCGGGAAAAAATTAAACCTAAAAGTTAAAGAGAATCGGTAATATTAAAGGATTTCCCTCATAGAATTAAAATATATAGATGCCAATAGGCAACAAGAGGGAGGGAAATTTGTGGAAAAGGCAGATGTGTTACAACATATCAGCGAACGTACCGGGGGCGATATTTACCTGGGAGTTGTAGGACCGGTAAGAACAGGTAAATCAACATTTATCAAAAGGTTCATGGAATTACTGGTCCTTCCCAATATCGAAGAATTTCATGACCAAGAAATCGCCAGAGATGAATTGCCTCAAAGTGGTGCAGGTCGCACAGTTATGACCACGGAACCAAAGTTTATTCCGTCTAAAGCTGTGGAAATTAACGTTCGTGAAGGTATTGATATGAGGGTGAGAATGGTGGACTGTGTGGGTTACGCCGTTCCCGGAGTTCTTGGTTTTGATGAGGGTGAGGAACCACGCATGGTGCATTCACCATGGAGTGAGGAAGAAATACCCTTTGAAGAAGCAGCGGAAATAGGCACCCGTAAAGTTATCCACGATCATTCAACCATCGGTATTTTAGTTACCACAGATGGCAGCGTTACCGATATAGACCGTGATTCTTATTTAGCTGCAGAAGAAAGGGTTATCTCTGAGCTTAAAGAATTGGATAAACCCTTTGTGGTGGTGCTAAATTCAACAAGCCCCAATAGCAGCGAAACCAAAGAATTGGCAATAGCTCTCAGTGAACGCTATGATGTTTCTGTAATTCCCATAGATGCTGTGAATATGGAATATGATGATGTAATGGGTATAATGCGTGATTCTTTGTTCGAATTTCCTGTATCCGAGGTAAATGTAAATTTGCCGGGTTGGGTAAAGGAGCTTGATAGTGGCCACTGGTTAAGAAGCCATTTGGAAGATGATGTTTTTTCCATTATAGAATCCATAAACCGTATTCGGGATTTAGATAACGGTGTTTTGGCTTTATCACAGTTGGCTGATACAACAAGTGCCAAATTATCATCTATGGATCTTAGCACAGGTATTTCCACTTTGGATGTAATGGTAGATAAAAATTGCTATTATCGCATTTTAGAGGAATTTACCGGTGAACCAATTTTAGGGGATCAAACCATTATGCGTTTGATAAAGGATTATTCCGTATCCCATAGAGAATGGGACAAGGTGAAAGATGCCATGGCAGAAGTTAAAGAAAACGGCTACGGTATAGTTACTCCCCGTTTGGATGAAATGTATTTGGAGGAGCCTGAGCTATTAAAAGAGGGCGGACGTTTTGGGGTTCGCTTAAAAGCCAGTGCCCCCAGCTACCATTTAATTCGTGCAGATATCACCACCGAGGTAACACCTTTGGTGGGTACGGAAAAACAATGTGAGGAATTGGCAAAATACATTTTAGATGAATTTGAGGAAGACCCCAGAAAAATGTGGGAAACCAATGTATTCGGAAAATCCTTATATGAACTTGTTCAAGAGGGAATAGAGGGAAAACTTTGCACCATGCCTGAAAAAGCCCAAGATAAACTGCGTATGACCTTAGAAAGAATGGTCAATCATGGCGGTGGTGGAATAATATGTATAATCCTGTAAAAAATCTGAAACGCCGCACAAAAAGTGCGGCGTTTTCCTTATATCTATGATATAATCTATATATCAATATTGGGAGGGCACTATGAATCTGGTAATCATTGATTTAGAAACCACGGGTATAGACAGTAAAAAAGATAAAATAATTGAAATTGGCGCAGTCCGTATAGAAAACCACGGCAAACGCTCTGAATTTCACACACTTATAGACCCCCATTGTTCTTTAAGCCATGTGATTACAGATTTAACGGGAATTACAGATGAAATGTTAGCAGGGCAGCCCACCATGGAGGATGTGGCTTCGGATTTATTTGCTTTTATGGATAATGCAATTCCCATAGCTCATAATGCCTCTTTTGAAGCAGGATTTTTAAGAAAATATATAGGTAAAGAATTTGAAGATTGGCTGGATACCATAACCTTGGCAAAAGTGGCTTTTCCCACCTTGCCCAGTTATGCTTTGGGAAATATTGTCCAAACTTTAGAATTGCTTAACGAAGAACCGCACCGTGCCTTGGCAGATGCCAGAGCAACAGAATTGCTTTATAATACTATTTGTGAAAAATTTGAGGAAATGGATAACGGTATTATTGCCGCTTTAATTGAGATATTAGAACCTAAATTCCCAATTTACGGTGATTTTCTAAGAAATTATGAGCCTAATATTTTCGCACCCAGATATTTGCCTCCTTATACCAAAACCGAAGCTCAGGCAGAATTACCTCTGCCCGATGAATATTACACCATTGATTTAAAAGAAGTGGAAAATTATTTAGATGGCAAAGATGGCTTAAAAAGACATTTTGAACAATACGAATCCAGAGAAGCTCAAATTGAAATGGCTTTAAAGGTTAGTGGCTGTTTTAATGATGGCTCCTTCCTTTTGGCAGAGGCAGGCACAGGCACGGGTAAAACCATAGCCTATCTCTTACCTGCGGCTTTAATGAGCTACCAAGGTGGCTCAGGGGTGGTTATAAGCACCCATACCATTAATTTACAAGACCAAATAATGAATAAAGATATTCCGGATATCAATAAGCTTTTTAATAATAATTTACGTTCTGTTTTGGTTAAAGGCAGAAACCATTATCTTTGTTATCGCAAATGGGAAAACGCCTATAATGATAACGAAATGGAAAACCCTGCTTTTATGGCAATGCTTTTGCCTTGGGTAGTAGAAACCGAAGATGGGGATGGGGATGTTTTAAACTTAAATAGCTATGAAAAAAGAGAGTGGCAAAATTTTTCCGCCAACAGTGAAAATTGTGCCCGCAGTCACTGCCCCTATTTTCGCAATAAATGCTTTGTACACAGAGTGCGTAAAAGAGCGGAGCAAGCCAATTTAATAATCATAAACCATTCACTTTTACTTACGGATTCTATGATGGAAAATGGTATTTTACCTCATTGTGATTATTTAATAATTGATGAAGCCCACCATTTAGATAAAGTTGCCGAAGATAATTTAGGCTTTTCCTTTTCCTTTTTTGACCATATTTTAATTATGGGTGATAGTAAAAAACTGCTGCTGAGATTATTGCGTATGGCGGCATCTCCTGGGATTTTCACCAAAGAAGATGAACTGGCAGAGATGAAAGAACGTCAAGATATATTAGATAATTTATTGGCAAAATTTGATGATAATTCCATTAAAGGCGATATGATGTTTAATGGTTTAAAAACCGGTTTTTCTTTTTTCCATGAAGCAAAAAATCCCTTATCCCGCACTTGGCGGTTGGATAAAAAAACCAGATTTGACCATAAATGGCAGGAAACCGAAACATTAATCAGCAATTATCATATTTGGGTTAACGAATTATTGGTGAATTTTAAAAAAATTAAAAATATGTTTTATGATGATTTAAGCGATGAAAGTAATGAAAAGGACAACTATCAACTCAGTGCTTTAATTATTAAATTAACATCTTGCCGTGATGCTCTATATTATTTTATTCATAGCGAATCCGAGGATATGGTAGCATGGCTTGAACAGGGTAATGAACGTGTTATGTATCCTATAATGCGTCTTGCTCCCATTAAGGTGAACGAGCTATTGGCGGAAAATCTTTTTGCGGATAAAAAAACCATTGTTTTTGTATCTGCAACTTTAAGTGTAAATGATAAGTTTCAATATTTTAAAACCAACTGTGGTTTAAATCTTATCAATAAACATTGTGAGGAATTATTGCTGACCTCTCCTTTTGATTACGAGCATATGTGCTTGCTGGTGGCAGCAAAAGACGTGCCCAATGTGGGAGAAGTAAGCGAGTATGAATATCTGGACAGTATTTCTGAAGCTATAATAAAAATGACTTTGGCAAGTAAAGGTAGGGCATTGGTGCTTTTTACCTCCCATGTGCACCTGCGTGAAGTTTTTAGACGCATAGAAAAACCCTTGGCAGATCAAGGTATTGAGGTTTTGGGGCATGATATCAGCGGCAATCGCAATTCATTGTTAACTAAAATCAGGGCCAAAAAAAATACCGTAATTTTAGGTGCCAACAGTTTTTGGGAAGGCATAGATATTTCCGGGGAAAATTTAAGCCTGCTTATCATTGTTAAGCTACCATTTTGGCCACCGGATATGCCCATAATGGCGGCAAAAATGGAAAAGATGAAAGAGGAAGGCAAAAATGATTTCAGTGAATTGAGCCTGCCCCAAGCTATCATCAGATTTAAACAAGGTTTTGGCCGCCTTTTGCGTAATGAAGGGGATAGGGGCATTGTTTGTGTTTTGGATAGGCGGATATATGAAAAACGTTATGGTGCTCAATTTATTAATTCTTTGCCCATTAAAAAATTACGTTGCGGCACCATCCAAGAAATAACCAATACCATTATCAAAAAATTATAAGTAATTTAAAATGAGTATTTAATCAAGGAATATGGTGCTTTAATCCACATACTTTGTTTAGTGCATAGTTCGTGCCACAGGGCAATAAATATTTGGGCAAGTGTGCTAATATCAGTGTTCTATAAATAAATAATAGCCACAAAAAAGTTTTAGGGTATATTTAAGTAATATTTCCCCTATTTTCCCCATAGAATATTAAAAGAAAATAGGGGAGTGATATTATGAAAATTATATACCTGCGTATACCGGAAAAATTAAAAAAATTATTGGGGATAAAACCGAAAACTTAATAAATAAAATTTAATTAAAAAGCACTTAGGTAAATTAATCCCCCAGCACAAAAGTTCTCTTAAAAAATAAACCGCATCTCATTTACTATACAGTATGGTATACTGCAAAATAAATGGGGTGCGATTTGCATTTTGTGGATAATTAGATTGTAATGATTTACATTTAATAGTTATTTTAGATTTATCTGACCTTGAATTTCCATGATTTTAAATTTTTTTCAAAATTTCATTTATTTTTTTGGCTTCATGTCTGTTGTAGATATAAAAACAAAACCAAATAGCAAAAGATATTATAATCATAATAATAAATGCGGATATTCCTGCCCATATACCTAAGGAAATTGGTATCCATCCTGCATATAGAGATGCAATAAAATAAATAAACAAACCTATACCCATATGAAATGTGGTTTTTAGCTTCATTGATAGTTTTTGGTTTTCATAAATTAAAGATGGTAAAAAGAAACCAAGCCCAATTATTATCGAAGAAAGTACATATTTTAAATAGTCTTGGGTGGCTATTGTGGGCACAGTGTTGCCGTTTAATAGAATTTGCACAATACTGAGAAAAACAAAAGCGGTGCAGCCCCAAGCAATGCCTTGCAGAAATAATAGTATAATTTTTTTCATTTTTCAAACCTCCATTTTATAAGCCTAAGTATTTTTTAAATTCAGGTAAGTATTTTCGTGATATATATTCACTGGCATTATTTTTTAATTTTAGCATCATCATGCCATTAAAACAGGGTTCAACACAATCTATCTTTTTTAAATTAATAAATGCAGATTTGGAAATTTGCATAAAATCAGTTCCAAGTTGAGCACCCATTTCATATAGTCTTTTTTTTGTAGTGTATTTTTCTTTTTCACAGTAAATAATAATTTCCGATGCTTCAACACGTATCATATAAATTTCTTTAGGTTCTAAAATTACAATTTTCCCGTTATCATTAGCAGTTATAATAGTTTCCTGTGCCTCTAAAAATCCAACGGCTTTTTGTATTTCTTCGGTAATGGAATTTCCAAATATTACAGCATATGCTTCCTTGATTTCATGGGATAATTTTATTTCAACTTTCAAATGCACTACCTCCTTTTGATAAGTTCATTATAATTGATTTACAGTTTTTTGTCAGTAAAATTTGGTTAAGTGGTAAGAATTTAAGCATGAAATGCACAAAAACTGTTGGGAGTGCATAAAAATAACCTCAAGGAAAAGTCCTTGAGGTTTAGGCTGTTGATAAAGTCTGATATTCGGTAAAATCCCTTCCCACCGCCTGCTTATGTACATTTAGGTACACTGCACAGCCGCTGAACAGGGATTTTTTCCTAATCTAAGGCTTTCTTAACAGCCTGACATCTTGCCAAAAAACTATGTTTTTTGGTAATCTGACCTCAAGAAAAAATCTTTGAGGTCATAATTTTATTTAATTTGTTTGATATTAATAGGAAACTAAAATGCCGCCTTCATTGGCGTATAAGGTGGTAATGCCATGACCTTCCAAAAGATACGAAGCTTTAAATTTGCACTTTTTCATAATTTCATCTAAAACCCATTTTCCTTGGATAGCATTGGCGCAGTGGGTAACCACCAATATTTTATTCTCTGGATTAACTACGGTTTTTATTACCAGCTTACACATATGGTTTAGGGCACGTTTAAAACTAAGGTCTTGACCTGCTTTGCTTATTTCCCCGTGACCATCGTCTTGCATTATTAGTTTTATTCTTAAAGTATCTAAAAGTGAGGCTTGAATATTGCTTATTCTGCCATTTTTTCTGAAATTATCGTAATTGTCCAATAAAAAATAGATGTGAATATCTTCAATGGTTTTGTAGGTCATTTCCACAATTTCATCAAAAGATTTTCCGGTTTTTTCCAGCTCAATAATGCTAAAGGCAATTTTCAGCAGCATACCACCTGCACCTTTAGAATCGAAAATTTCTATGGATTTACCTTCACATTTTTCCTCATCGGCATATATGGCTTTGCCTTGGGTGGCTGCATTAAAGCTACCGCTTAATTTGGAAGATAAAGTTATTACATAAACCCGTTCTTCATCTCCACGATAAGCGTTTATATATGCACCCGGAGCAGGGCAGGCAGATTTAGCATAGTCGTCGCTATCTTTCATACGCTGTAAAAAATCAGCGGGTTGAAAGTTATCATCATCAACTACGAAATAATCACCTATTTGTAAAGAGAGGGGTACAATTTCAAAGCATCCCAAAGCCATTACTTCCGGGGGAAAATCCGCACTGCTGTCTAAAACAATTTTATAACTCATCTTTTTCTCCAAATTAAATTGAATTTATGAAAAATAGTATTAAAAACCATATCTCATATATATAATATCATACTATGGTGTAATTTCAATAGTAAATCTTGAAATTATTAAATAAATATTGTATAATCCTTATTGGTAGGTGATAATTATGAAAGAAATACTTGAAAAAGCCGTAAATGAGGTAAAAGTAAATTCCGAATTTCGCACTAAAGAAATACCGGAAATAGATTTATATATGGATCAAATAATTGGTTTTATAAATGATAATTTTGCTGATGATGGCGATGAAAAAGAAAAAATACTCACTAAAACCATGATTCACAATTACAGTAAGGAAGGGTTGATAAAACCCGTTAAAGGAAAAAAATATTCTAAAGAGCAAATTATTCAAATGCTTTTGATTTATCAATTAAAAAATACTTTAAAAATTAGCGATATTAAAGCTGCTCTCCAAGAAATTTACAGTTGGGAAAATTATAACGGCAATTTTTTGGCAGCCTGCTATGATAAACATATGGAATGCAAATCCATTATTGTTGAAGATTCCCAAGAGCTTCTTGGGTTATTAATAAACGAGGGAAGTATTGATTTAGATAAAAAAGAAGATGTTTTTATCACTTTATTAAATACCGCAGCTATTTCCTACTATTTTAAATGTTTATCTGAAAAAATGGTAGAACAATTATGCGAAAACAAAGAAAAAAGTGATGTTAAAATAAAATAATTCTTTACTTATTAAAAATTAATGAGAGTAACTTTTAAAGGTTACTCTTTTTTACATTCCCAAGCTCAATAAAATAATGCTAATAATGGAAATTATGGTGCAATAAATGGCAAAGTAGCGGAATTTTCCGTTATTTAGCAGTTTAACTACAAATTTAATGGCAATAATTCCTGCTATCATTGATGCTACACCACTAATTACTGCCAAAGGTTCAAAAGTAAATGTGCCTGTTTCCTTAAATACACCTAAAACTTCCAATAACAAAGCAACAAGCATTATCGGAATAGACATGATAAAAGAAAATTTAGCGGCTTCATTGCGTTTCATCCCAAATAGCAGTGCCGCAAAAATAGTAAACCCTGAACGTGAAATACCGGGTATTAGTGCAAACATCTGAAAAATACCAATAAAAACCGCAGTTTTAATATCAATTTCTTTTCCTAACTTATTACCTCTGAAATTATCTGCCAGAAATAATATACCCGCAGTGAACAGCAAGGCAATGGCAGGAACCCAAGCCGATGTAAATAGTTGAGATATGAACCCTCCGAAGAACACCCCTACTAAACATCCGGGAATGCAGCTAACGATGATGAGCAACATATATTTTTGAAAAGGATGAAAAATCAAGTGTAAAATATCTTTGTGATAGCAAAATATTACAGAAACCAAGGCAGCAAAAATTAATATTGCATTAAAGGTTAGCCCTGATTCCTGTATGCCCATGAAATATTGCAAAATTGATAAATGCCCTGAATCCGAAACAGGTAAAAACTGTGTAAAACCCTGAACAATACCAAGAAAAATTGATTGTAGCCATTCCATAAAAAGTGTCCCCCTGAAATATAATTAATAAACTGAGTGCTTTTTAATTTTATGTTTTAAAGCAGTTAAAGTTATGAGGATTATAAACATTTATATCCAAAAATTTAGCTTTAAAATAATTAACTAATTATATCATGAAATGTGACACTTTTCTACAAATATTTCTATTTCATCTGTATTTTTGTAATATCCAATATTTTTCCCGGCTGCAAATCAGGGTTCATAAAATCCACGGGGTTAGAGCTTATTACTCTGCATATGCACATTTTACCCGACGAAATAGGGTAGCAAAGTATTTTTTTTTCACCCCAAGCTATTTCCTGCAATTTGGGAACCTCACTTTCTTCACAAAAAATTATGTTTTGCGGCATAGTTGTCCAAAGCATTTATTCCACCGCCTTTAGGAGCAAATCCTGTTCTTCTTTGAGCTTTATAAGTTCCTTTAATTTTTTTAAGGAATCACCCAAGCCGCCCACTTCATCAATTAGCCCACAATCCACCGCATCTTTTCCAATGGATATGGTGCCTATATCTTGGGCAAGCTCCCCGGTTTTCATCATAAAATCTCTTAAATCCTTTTCGCTGATATTGGAATTTGCTACGATAAAATTTATAACTCTATCCTGCATTTTTTGAAAATAATCAAAACTTTGCTGCACCCCTATTACCAGCCCTGTAAGGCGAATGGGGTGTAATATCATGGTTGCGGTTGGTGCGATAAATGAATATTCTGCTGCCACCGCAATGGGAACACCAATGCTGTGCCCACCGCCTAATACCAAAGATACTGTTGGTTTGGACATGGTGCTGATTAACTCTGAAATTGCAAGCCCTGCCTCCACATCACCACCTACGGTATTTAAAAGAAAAAGTATGCCTTTTACATCATCTGATTGTTCTGCGGCTACTAATTGCGGCATTACATGCTCGTATCTTGTGGTTTTGTTTTGTGGTGCCATTATTATGTGCCCTTCAATTTGCCCAATAATATTTATTACGTGAATATCACTTTTTACCTCAGGTATTTTTAATTGACCAAACTCTGTGATGTTGGCTGCTTCCTGATCTTTATGTTCTTCTTTTTCCTCATTTTTTATGGGATTTTTCCACATATTTCCTCCTATAAAGCTCTGTTTAATATATTATTTACAAAAGCCAAATTTTCATTCATAATGTTGTTGTAAAAACAAAAATCTCGGTTAAAATTAGTTTTTTAGTTTAAATTATGAAAAATATGCAGTATCTTTATGAAAATCACTGTTTATATTTTTATTATATTACTTTAATAATGTCCAAAATTATAAGTTTACCCATGTTTTTTTAATAGTTAAATTTACTTATATACCTATTTGGACTTGCAGAAATCATCGGAACAGTATATAATTAATTAGTTATAAAATATAATTTGGAGAGTAAAATGGCTCAAGAAAAGAAAAAAACTGTAAGCTCAAAAAAAACCAACGGCAATTCACCAAAAAGAGCTGCGGTGGTTAAAAATAACCGTGGTGAAAGCCGCAAATCCACAGGTAAAAAAAATAATTCCAAACAAAGGTCAAAAAACAAAAAAGATGATAACGTAAGCCGTGAATTGCGAGTTATGGGCTATTCTGCGGTTGCTATTATTTTATTTATGCTTTTTGTACTTTTCCCTCCGGATGCCATGGTTTCAGGCATTGGTGTTGTGGGTATTTATCTATCAAACTTCTTTGCCTTATTATTTGGTAAAGGTCGTTTTGTGTTTCCTCTTTTATTGTTGGCAATGGGATTTTTTATTTGGGAAAAAGACAAAGAAAAATTTCCTGTTAAGCGCTGCACAATTTTTTCCGTTGTGCTTTTCATCGCCTTGATAACTTTTATGAATATTGACCAAACTCCCGCACCTTTTATGGCATTTATATCCGAAGCTGCTTTGGGTAAAATGGGTGGAGTTGTTGGTGGCTTATTCTCCTATATTTTACTGCTGCTGTTTGGTGAAGCTGTTTCCGTAATTATACTGTTATTTTTAATTATTGCTTCTTTGGTTGCGGTTACGGGCTTATCCTTTTTTGGCTTAATGCGAAAAACAGGTAAAGGCGTAAGTGATGCTGCCAATAGCAGTGTAAAGGCTTTTAATAAAGCTGTTAAGGATAGAAAAGAAAGAGAACCCAAACCTAAAACCAAAAGAAAATTATTTAAACCCACTAAACCTGTTAATGAAGATGAAGCACCCCTTGAGGATGTTATAATATCCTTGCCTGATGAAACCATAGGTGATGATGAACTAAATGAGGTATTTATCCCCGATGAACATATAAATAAAGAGGGCATACACTCCTTCCGTGAGCATTTAAGCGGTGAAGAAGATTCCTTTATTTCACCTATAATTAATGATGTAAACGAGGTTGCTATGCCACTAAAAGTAGGTTCTAATGAAGATATCTCCGTAAATATAGACCCCAAAGAATTTGTGGAACCTTTAGAATCTGAGTCCATTGAATTTGAAGATATATCACCCTTTAAAAATGATGATGGCTACGATGAGGAAAAGCTGGATATTTTAACCTACGATAAAGAAGGTAAAGAAAAATCCGCAGAAAAATCTCAAAATATCACCCCACAGGGTGAAACCGAAATAAAAGAAGAAAAAAAGCCCGTTTATGTTTTGCCTAAAACCAAATTACTACCCAAAGGCATAACTTCAAATAATAAAAAAGCAGTTAAAGATATCAGTGCCAGTGTGGCAGTTTTAGAAAATACATTGTTAAGCTTTGGGGTGGATGCCAAGGTTACCGAGGTAACTTATGGGCCTTCTCTCACTCGTTATGAAGTTCAGCCCGGAGTTGGGGTAAAAGTTTCAAAAATTGTTAATTTAGTGGATGATATTGCCTTGAAATTGGCAGCCACGGCAATTCGCATAGAAGCTCCTGTGCCGGGTAAAAGTGTAATCGGCATTGAAGTGCCCAGAAGTGAAAAAACCCTTGTGGCATTTAGGGATATCATAGAAAATTCCGGATTTTTTACCCACCCTTCAAAATTAACCTGTGCTTTGGGTAAAGATATCACAGGCAAACCCGTGATCGGTGATTTGGCGGAAATGCCTCATCTGCTCATTGCAGGTACCACGGGTTCAGGAAAGAGCGTTTGCGTAAATACCATTATTTGCAGCATACTCTTTAAGGCATCTCCCGATGAAGTTAAATTTATTATGATTGACCCCAAGCAAGTTGAATTTGTGGTTTATGAGGGCTTGCCTCATCTCATAACACCGGTGGTAACAGACCCTAAAAAAGCAGCAGGTTCTTTAAAATGGGTAATGCGAGAAATGGAAAATCGCTATACCTTATTTAATCAAAATAAAGTTAGAAATTTAGAAGGTTACAATAACCTTGTGGGTAAAGATGGTGAACGTTTACCCCAAATAGTGGTTTTTATTGATGAATTGGCAGATTTAATGATGGTAGCCGCCAAAGAGGTGGAAGATGCCATTTGCCGCTTGGCTCAAAAAGCCCGTGCCGCAGGTATACATTTGGTAGTTGCCACTCAACGCCCCTCTGTGGACGTTATTACCGGCTTAATTAAAGCCAATATGCCTTCCAGAATTGCCTTATCTGTTTCATCTCAAACCGATTCCCGCACTATTTTAGATATGGGCGGTGCCGAAAAATTGATGGGCAAAGGGGATATGTTATATTTCCCTGTGGGAACATCTAAACCACTCCGTGTTCAAGGTGCATTTTTAGATGAAACCGTAATTAAACCCATAGTTGAACATTGCAAAACCTTAAGTGAACCGGATTATATAGAAGGTGTTGCCCAACCTGTGGAATCCGCAAAAGCAAAAGATGATGCAGAAGATATCCTTTTTTATGATGCTGCTAAATCAGTGATAAATGCAGGTCAAGCCTCTGCTTCTATGTTACAGCGCCGTTTCCGTATAGGTTACAACAGGGCTGCCCGCTTAATTGAAGAATTACAGGAAAAAGGCATAGTGGGTCCTTCAGATGGCTCAAAGCCCCGTGTTGTTTTAATGTCTGTGGAGGCTTTTGAGGCACAGTATGAAGCACCCGCAGAAGATCAAAGCCTTTTTAAAAATGAGGATTGATTGGAGGATTTATTGTGGGAATAATAGGAATGTCATTTCAACAAGCCAGAATAGAGCAGGGCTATACTTTAGGAGAAGTTGCCGATGCTTTAAATATAGATGTACGTTATATATTTGATTTGGAAGATGAAGATTTTGATGATTTGCCGGGAAAAACCTTTGTTATTGGTTATGCTAAGTCCTATGCCAGATTTTTAGGGCTAAATTCCAAACGCATCACCGCCGCCATCACCGCAGAAATAGGCTACACTGATATAGTCCCCATTCATGATGGTGTTGAACGACAATTATTAGGTTCCGAAGGCCATGTTTCATCTCGCAGAAAAGAAATGCAAAACTTTACCAAACGTTCTAAAAAAAATAGAAAATATATGGTGGGCATAGTTTTTGTTCTGATGCTTTTAATGCTAATATCGTTTTTAGGTACCAGACTTTGGATATAAGGAGTTAATGTGAAATATACTATTGCATTATGCAGTTTGGGCTGTGCCAAAAATTTGGTGGACAGCGAAAGAATGTTGGCGATTTTAAAAAATCATAATTATAAAATCATTGCAGATTTTACCGCAGCCGATGTTATCGTGGTTAATACCTGCGGCTTTATAGAATCAGCCAAAGAGGAGAGCATAGAAACCATTTTGGAATATGCTGCCCTTAAAAACAATAAATGTAAGGTATTGGTGGTAACAGGTTGCTTGGTGCAAAAATATCAAAAGGATTTGGCTGTGGAAATCCCCGAAGTGGATTTATGGTTGGGTACTTTAAATTTTACCGAAATCGGTGAAAAATTAGATGAATTATTACCAAATACCGCTAAAATTATAGAATATGATGATCTTTGCCATCGTGAATTAACCACCCCTAATCATTGGGCATATCTAAAAATTGCCGAAGGCTGCGATAATACCTGTACCTTTTGTGTAATCCCTCAAATGCGGGGGCCATATAAAAGCCGCACCATAGAGAATATAATAGAAGAACTTAGGGTTTTAATTTCCAAAGGTGTAAAAGAGGTTATTGTTTTAGCCCAGGATACCACGGTTTATGGCAAGGATATTTATGGCAAACCCTATCTTAAAGAGTTGCTTAAAGCCATGGTAAAAGAAGATATTTTTTGGATACGCATACTTTACAGCTATCCCCAGCGTATGGATGGTGAGCTGTTGGAATTGATTTCCCGTGAGGAAAAAATTTGTACTTATTTGGATATACCCATGCAGCATTCCGAAGATGGGGTTTTAAAAGCCATGGGCAGACCAGAACGCAAGGATAAGCTTATAAAGCTACTTAAACAAATTCGTACCATAAATGCGGATTTTGTGATAAGAAGTACATTTATCGTAGGTTTTCCCGGTGAAACCCAGGAAGATTTTATGGGACTTTGCGAATTTTTACAGGAAGCAAAATTAGATTGGGTGGGTGTTTTTCCTTATTCCAAAGAGGAAGATACCGTGGCAGGGGCAATGCCCAACCAAATACCTGAGGATATTAAGGAATATCGCTACAATTATATAATGTCCCTTTTAACCCGCTATTCCGCCCATAATTTGGAAAAATGGCAAAATAAAACCATTTTAGTAATTATAGAAGGAAAACTGGATGTTAATGATGAATATTCTAAAGGATATCAATATGTTGCCAGAGCTTCTTTTCAAGCTCCGGATGTTGATGGCATGGTTTATGTAAAAACCAATAAAAGCCATAACCCCGGCGATGCCATAAAAGTTACTGTTGTTTCCACCGACATTTATGATTTGATGGGAGAAGAAATATGAGAAATCAAAGTAAACAAAGTAAATTAGAAAATTTAAAAATTCCTTTTGGGTTGAACCTACCTAATGCCATTACCTTGGTGCGAATACTGATGATACCCTTAATACTGCTGTTTTTACTGGTAAATATTCCCGGTGGCAATATGATTGCTACAATTATCTTTTTAATTGCCAGCTTAACAGATGGATTGGATGGACACTATGCCCGTTCCATGAACCAAGTAACAACTTTAGGTAAATTTTTAGACCCCTTGGCAGATAAACTTTTAATTATTGCCACATTAAGCTGCCTTGTATCCATGAACAGAGTGGGTGTTGTTGCTGTAATTTTAATTATCGCCAGAGAATTGATGGTTACAGGTTTAAGAGCCATTGCTGCGGATGCCGGTATAGTTATTGCCGCTTCCTATTTTGGCAAGGTTAAAACCGTTAGCCAAATTATAGCCGTTACATATGTGCTATTGGCAGGCACAATCACCATATTGCCTTTATGGATAGGCACAGTGCTGATTTGGATTGCCGTTGTATTCACCATTCTTTCAGGGTATGATTATTTTGTAAAATGTAAGGACTTGTTAAGATGAATAAATTGGCAGAAAACGTTTGTCGCTCTTTAATGGTGCGTAAACTAACCATTGCCACTGCGGAATCCTGCACCGGTGGTATGGTGGCAAAAACCATAACCGATATGGCGGGAATATCCTCAATTTTTGGCTATGGCGTTGTTACATACAGCAATGAAGCTAAGGTAAAATTATTAAATGTAAATCAAAAAACCTTGGATAAGGTGGGGGCTGTTAGCCAAGAAACCGCCTATGAAATGGCAAAAGGTTTAAAAGAATTATCAAATGCGGATTTTTCCCTGAGCATTACAGGTATAGCAGGTCCCAATGGCGGCACAGAAGATAAACCAGTGGGTCTTGTTTATATTGGCTTGGAATTTCCCGATGGAAATGCCGTGGGAAAATTTATCTTCAAAGGCAACCGTGAAGAAATAAGAGAGCAAACCACCGAGGCAGCCTTCAGTATGATAAATGATGTACTGGCGAAGCTGTAAAGCTTAAGATATAAATTGAATGGAGAAATTGAATGGATAAAAGCAGCAAAAATAAACATACCAAAGTTGAAAGAAATGTGGTGCTGGATGCGGAAAGTAAAAAAGAAGCATTGGCAGCGGCTTTGGGGCAAATAGAAAAACAATTTGGCAAAGGTGCCATTATGCGTATGGGTGATGCAGCCAATATGAATATAGATGTAATTCCCACAGGCATTTTATCTTTGGATATTGCTTTGGGCGCAGGGGGTATTCCCCGTGGCAGAATTATAGAAATTTTTGGCCCTGAATCTTCTGGTAAAACCACAGTGGCTTTACACATGGTTGCGGAAGCTCAAAAAATGGGTGGTACAGCAGCTTTTATTGATGCGGAACACGCTTTGGATCCTCAATATGCCTTAAAATTGGGTGTGGATATCAAAGATTTATTAATTTCTCAACCGGACATGGGTGAACAGGCACTGGAAATAGCCGAAGCCTTGGTTCGCAGTAATTCAGTGGATATTATAGTTATAGATTCCGTTGCGGCTTTGGTGCCTCGTGCAGAGTTAGAAGGGGAAATGGGCGATAGCCATATGGGGGTTCAGGCTCGTCTTATGTCTCAGGCATTGAGAAAACTAACCGCTATTATTGGCAGAACCAACAGTACAATTATTTTTATTAACCAAATACGTGATAAAATTGGGATAGTTTATGGCAGCCCCGAAACCACAACAGGTGGTCGTGCTTTGAAATTTTACGCATCTATGCGCATAGATATCAGAAAATGTGAACCCATTAAATCCGGAACAGAAATTATTGGCAACCGCACCAAAGCTAAGGTTGTTAAAAATAAAATTGCACCTCCTTTTAAAGTTGCGGAATTTGATATGATTTACGGTCAAGGGGTATCCCGTGAGGGCAGCCTTTTGGATGTTGCAGTGGATTTGAACATCGTTAAAAAAAGCGGTGCTTGGTTCTCCTATGGTGATGAACGCATTGGTCAAGGCAGGGAAAATGCCAAAAAATATTTCAAGGAACATCCGGAAACCTATAAAGAAGTTGAAGCAAAAGTATTTGAAGAAATGAAGAAAACAGATGTTTCAAAGTTTACCGCTACCGCTTCGGAAAAAAATGCAGATATGGATGTTGATACTGATTTAGATATGGATGTTGATTTTGAAGATGTAGATGTAGAAGATATTGCGGAAAATCAGGATATAGAAGAATGAAAAATAAATCTGATAAATTGCCCAACCCCGTAAATTACAGTTTGTGGTTGCTTAATTATGGCAATAAAAGTGTAAAACAAATGTTTGAAGCATTAATAAAAAGGGGTTTTACTGAGGAAACAGCCAACGAAACTGTGGAATCTTTAATTGAATGGGGCTATTTGGATGATGCCAAATATAAAGAACAGCTAATAGATAAAAGAAAGCGTAATAACGTTAAGGGCAGGTCTTTTGTGTATAGAGAGCTAAATAATGCGGGTATAGATGATTTAGAAGATTTAGATGATTTATACGATGATGAAGAAGAAAAAGAGCGTATTGATAAGCTTTTGGATCAATGGGAAAGAAAGGCTCCGCTTTCACGTGAAAATCAAGATAAATACTTTATGAGATTGGCAAGACGAGGGTTTGCCAAGGGGAATATTTTTTTCTGTATGGAAAAACGTCGAAACGATATAGAAATATTTTCTTGACAATTTTGATAAAACTATATAAACTATACAAGAGCAGTGTTTTTTCAGCTGAAGTTCAGCTTTAGTGATAATAGATAAAATTTCATTAATCATTGGGATAATTATAGATTATTTTAATATGCGTAAAATTGGGGTTTTCTCGATTTTTTATGAAAAAAAACTATATCACATCAGGTTTACCAGCCGAAAAAGCCAAGTTTAACTTGGCTTTACTTTTTTATGGAGGGTTTAATATAATGAGTATCGTAATATTTATTGTCATCTTGGTAGTTGCCGTAGCGGTAACCTTTGTCCTTGGCTATTTCGTCAGAAAACGTATAGCTGAAGCCAAAATATCATCCGCCGAGGAAGCAACCAAGAAAATTTTAGAAGATGCCTACAAAGAGGCAGATGCAAAGAAACGTGAAGCTTTGGTTGAAGCTAAAGAAGAAATCCTCAAAATGAAAAGCGACAGCGAAAAAGAAGCTAAAGAAAGACGCAACGAAGTTACCAGAATGGAGCGTCGTGTTCTGCAAAAAGAAGAAAACCTGGATAAAAAAACAGAAAATTTAGAACACAAAGAAAACAAATTAAGTAAAAAAGAGCGTGATATTGAAGCTCAAATGGCAAATGTGGAAGAATTACAAGCCAAAAAACAAGGTGAACTGGAAAAAATCAGTGGTTTAAGTGCTGAGGAAGCCAAACAAATACTCCTATCAGGTGTTGAAGAAGAAGTTAAATACGATGCTGCGTTGATGATTAAGGAAATTGAAACAGAAGCCAAAGAAAATGCAGACAGAACCGCCAGAGAAATAGTTTCCCAAGCTATTCAGCGTGTGGCTGCAGACCATGTTTCCGAAACCACAGTTTCAGTTGTGGTTTTGCCAAATGATGAAATGAAGGGCAGAATTATTGGTCGTGAAGGTCGTAATATCCGCACTTTAGAAACATTAACCGGTATAGATTTGATTATTGATGATACTCCTGAAGCCGTAATTATTTCCGGATTTGACCCTGTGCGGCGTGAAGTTGCCAGAATTGCTTTGGAAAAATTGATTCAAGATGGTCGTATTCATCCTGCTCGCATCGAAGAAATGGTTGAAAAAGCTCAAAAAGAAGTTGACCAAAAAATCAAAGAAGAAGGCGAACAAGCCACCTTTAGTGTTGGGGTTCACGGTATTCACCCTGAATTAATTAAGGTTTTGGGTCGTTTGCGTTATCGCACAAGTTATGGCCAAAATGTTTTAAAGCATTCCATAGAAGTAGCACATTTAGCTGCGGTTATGGCTGCGGAGCTGGGTCTTGATGTTACATTGGCAAAACGTGCGGGGCTTCTCCACGATTTGGGTAAAGCAGTTGACCGTGAAATGGAAGGGCAACACGCTTTCCTCGGTGCGGATATTGCTAAAAAATATGGTGAAAGCAAAAATGTGGTTAATGCCATTGCCGCTCACCATGGGGATACAGACCCAATTACCGTGGAAGCTGTTTTAATTCAAGCTGCAGATGCTATTTCTGCTGCTCGTCCCGGTGCCAGAAGGGAAACCTTGGAAACCTATATTAAACGTTTGGAACAATTAGAAGAAATTGCCGAATCCTTTAACGGTGTTGAAAAAAGCTTTGCCATTCAAGCCGGTAGAGAAGTACGCATAATAGTAAAACCCGATAAAGTTGACGATGTAATGTCTTATAGTTTGGCAAGAGATATCGTAAAACGTATTTCCACAGAAATGGAATATCCGGGTCAAATCAAAGTAGTTGTAATCAGAGAAACCAGAGCTGTGGACTACGCAAAATAAATAAATAAACCGGCAAAGTTTTTTCTTTGCCGGTTTAAAATATTAAAGGAGGTGACCTTATGCGATTCTATGATAATGAAGAAATAACTAATTTTGTAAATCTTTTTGTATCTGTTATTATTTGCTTTCCCGAGGTAACGACCATAAAATATGATAGAGATAGTGATGAAATATATTTTAACTTTATATTAAAAGATGTTAAATCCATAAAAAATATAAAAAAATCACTTAATGCCATTGATGAAGCGTTAAAAGGTTACCACCGTTTGGAATCTACAAAGCATTATGAATACGGTGTAAAAGTGAAAAAAACAGGTGAATATGCGGTTTTGGAAGTTCATAGAGATATGAAATCCATAAACAGACCGGAAATTTCCTTTTTAATTGAGCTTTTCAGAACACAGTTTTTGGATAATTTGCTTATGGAATTGGTGGATCAAGAACAAGATAGCGACTATCATTGGTTTTTTCAAGATTCCCATGAAGCCGAATTTCAACAGGAAACAAATGAAGTTGCACCGGAAAAAAAGAGAATCAAATACGACGAAAAAAGTATTGGCAATAATATATTAGTATGCAGAGAAGAAGGCAAAGTGTTAGTATTTAGCAATTCCTAACAGAGGTAATAAATGAATGTACTTTTTATAGGCGATATTGTGGGGAATCCCGGTCGCTCGGTTTTGGAAAATAATCTTTCGGTAATAGAAAATGAGGAAAATATTTCCTTTACCATTGCCAACGGCGAAAATTCTTCCGGTGGCTTTGGTATGAATAAAAAAGGTTACGATTCCATGTCTATGAGTGGTGTTGATGCCTTTACCATGGGAAATCACACCTTTGACAATAAAAAAATTATAGATTTTATTGATAGCCCCAATATCATAAGACCTTTAAATCTTACCGGCGATACTCCGGGAAAAGGTGTGCGTACCTTGGATTTGGCAAATGGTAAAAAATTAACTATTGTTAATATGTTGGGGCGTGTTTATAGTAATAATAATGTTGATTGCCCCTTTAAAACCATGGATAAAATTCTCCAAGAGCATAATTTAGCAGATGAAATTATTATTTTAGATTTTCATGCAGATGCCACATCGGAAAAAGTGTGCCTTGGGCACTATCTGGATGGTAAAGTTACTGCGGTTTTGGGTACCCATACCCATATTCAAACAGCAGATGAAAAAATATTGCCCAGAGGTACGGGATATATCAGCGATGTTGGGATGACAGGTGGCTATGATTCCAGCTTGGGTATGGATAAAGAGGCTGCTATAAGTCGTTTTACCCAAACTGTTAACAGTCGTCTTTTTCCTGCGGAAGGTGAAAGACAAATTAACGCTGTGGTTTTAAAAATTGATGATAATACCAATAAAACCAAAGAAATATATAGAATTAACAAAGTATTTCCCGGGGACTATTAATTTAGCAGGAATAATGATATGAATAGGGAAATATATATTTAATTGATTAGGTTTAAGGAGGGCAATGATGGACAATATTAAAATAATTAACATAAAAATATGCCCTGTTTACTGTTTTTGCCTCGGTGGGGGATTAGTATGAAGAATAACCATGGGAGCCTATCTGTTTCGGGCTCTATTTCTTTAAGAGTAGATGGGCATTGCGATACTGTTGCCGCCCTAAAAAACGGTAAAGCCAAACATATTGATTTAGAAAATATTGAAAACTTTACGGATTTGCAATTTTTTGCAATTTATATTAAAAACGAAAATGATACCAATAATGCAGTGCAGGAAAATGAAGAATATTATTCGTATTATCGGGAAATATTGGAAAAATATGAAAAAATAGTGCCAATATTATCCGCAAAAGATATAAATGAATTAAAAATAGGTCAGGTTGGTTCTATTTTAGCAATGGAAAATTCAGAGCCGCTGGCAACGGATAGTGAAGCTATTTTTCGATTTATTGATAAGGGATACCGTTCTTTTGGCATTACTTGGAGCAATGATAATTCCTTTGGCGGTGGTGCAAACACCGATACGGGACTAAAAGATTTGGGCAGAAATTTACTGAGAGCCATGAATAAACTACCTGTACTGGTGGATTTGGCTCATATGAATAAAAAAAGTTTTTTCGATTCTATGGAAATTTTGGAAAAACCGCCCATTGTTACCCACGGCTGCTGTTACAGCCTTTGTGCCCATAGACGCAATTTAACCGATGATGCCATGAAATTATTGGCAGGAGCCAAGGGGCTTTTTGGTATTACCTTTGTGGATTCTTTTCTCAAAGAAGGTGGCAATGCTACCATAGACCGAATTGTGGACCACATTATTTATGCTGCGGATATTATGGGTTTAAAAAATGTGTGTTTGGGTTCTGATTTTGATGGTGCAAATTTACCATACGATATGTGCGGACAAAAAGATATTGGAAAATTAAAAGAGCAAATGCTAAAACGTGATTTTTCAAATGATGAAATAGATGATATTATGGGTAATAATTTAAAAAATTACCTTGAAAAAATATTGGAGTGTTGATAATGAAGTATGACCTTCATGTTCACAGTAATTATTCAGATGGTGATTTCACCATGGATGAGCTTTCTATTTTGGCAAAAAAAAACAATTTGGGCGGCTTTGCCATAACCGACCACGATACTGTGGCAGGGTGGGCAGAAATTGAAAATCTCAGGGCAAAACACGGTATTATCATAATACCCGGTGTGGAAATCAGTACGGAATTTAATGATACCGATGTGCATATTTTAGCCTATGGTTTAACTTTAGAAAGCAAAAATACCTTGGATTTACTTGGCGAATTATATAATTCCCGATTTCATCGCACTGAATTAATGGTGGAAAAACTTCGAAGTTTGGGTTTTGATATCGAGGCAAAAGATGTTTTTGCCATATCCGGACAAGGCTCACCTGGTCGTCCCCATATTGCAAAATTAATGGTGCAAAAAGGATATGCAAAAACTGAAAAAGAGGTATTTGAAAAATATATTTCACGGGGGTCTTTAGCTTATGTGCCCAGAAAAAAAGTTTCACCCTTTGAATGTGTAAAATTGATAAAATCAGATGGCGGCTTTGGTGTTTTGGCACATTCCGGCATAGATGATACCTATAAATTAGCAGAAAAATTAAAAGATGGCGGTTTGTGGGGCTTAGAGGTTTTTCATAGCTCTCACAGCGTGGTAGTTGAGAGAAAACTAAAAGAATTGGCGGAAAATTTGGGTTTGGAAATTACAGGCGGCTCGGACTTTCACAGTTTAGATGATAAAGGACACGGCAATTTAGGCACTAAATTTATTGAAACGGATAATATTTTCAGTAAATTCAAATGATATCATAATTTTTGACGGAGGAAAACGCAGATGTGGAAAGAATTTCGAGTTGCTGTTTCATTTTTAACAACATTACCATTAAAATATAAAGGGGAATGGGACGAAAAAACATTTTCCCGTGCTACCATATTTTACCCTGTTGTTGGTTTAATTATAGGTTTAATAACCATAGGGGTAATTGCTCTTTTAAAATTAACGGGTTTTTATCACATTGCGGCTTTTGCGGGACTGGTAACATCCATAGTTCTTAGTGGGGGCTTGCATTTAGATGGATTTATGGATATGTGTGATGGTCTTTTGGCATCCCGTGGCCCTGAACGTGCTTTGGAAATTATGAAAGATAGTAGGGTAGGCTCGTTTTCTGTTATTGGCGTTATTCTCCTGCTCTTTTTGAAATATCTTTTATATGATGCCTTGGTGGTTTCTCCTTTGTTTATTTTTGCAATATTGGCGGCATTAACCTTTTCTCGTTTTGTGCAGGTTTGCTGTTTATTGCTTTTTACCTGTGCAAGAACAGAGGGATTAGCTGTTACTGTGCAAAAATATGTTAATAAGTATGCCTTAATTTTAGGCTTGGTAATTATTTGCTTTATCATAGGGGTAAGCGGTGCATGGTGTTTATTACCTGCATTTATTATTTCCTTGGGAATTATTTTGGGAATTACTTATTCCATAAATAAATTTTTGGGTGGCATTACCGGTGACGTAATTGGGGCTATGAGTGAAATCAGTGAAGCATTATTTTTATTTACCGTAATAATATTTTATACAATTATGTAAATTTGTTATAAAATAACTTAATATTTATCTGTTCAAAACGACTATTATATGCTATTATATAATGTAATATATTAAAAATTGGAGGAAATTCTGAAATGGATAAGTTTTCTAAAGAAGGCTTGACTTTTGATGACGTTTTATTGATTCCGGCAGCTTCAGAAATTATACCTAAAGATGCAGAATTAGCTGCATGGCTTACGAAAAAAATAAAATTAAATATACCGCTTATGAGCGCAGGTATGGATACTGTAACAGAAAGCCACATGGCTATTGCAATGGCAAGAGAAGGTGGCATCGGTATCATTCATAAAAATATGTCTATTGAAGACCAAGCGATGGAAGTTGACCGTGTTAAACGTTCCGAAAATGGTGTTATTATTGATCCTATTTGTTTAGGACCGGATAAAACCATTCAGGAAGCCTTAACAATAATGGAAAGATACCGCATCTCCGGTGTTCCTATCACTGTGGATAATATTTTGGTAGGTATTTTAACAAACCGTGATTTACGTTTTGAAACGGATTTCACCAAAAAAATATCTGAACTTATGACCACTGAAGGTTTAATAACTGCCCCTGAGGGCACAGGTTTGGAAAAAGCTCAGGAAATACTGAAAAATTGTAAAGTTGAAAAATTACCCATAGTAGATGAAAAAGGGGAATTAAGAGGACTTATTACAATTAAGGATATTCAAAAAGCTAAAAAATACCCCAATGCTGCCAAAGATAGCAGGGGTAGACTTTTGGTTGGTGCCGCAGTTGGTATTGCCGCAAATACCATGGATAGAGTTGCCGCTTTGGTGGCTTCATCTGTGGATGTTATTGTGGTTGATACTGCCCACGGTCATTCCCGAGGTGTTTTAAATATGGTGGAAAGAATTAAAACCGCATATCCGGATTTGGATATTATCGGCGGCAATGTGGCAACAGCCTCAGCAACCGAAGCCTTGATAAAAGCAGGGGCAAGTGCAGTTAAAGTTGGTATTGGTCCCGGTTCTATTTGCACCACCAGGGTAATTGCAGGTATTGGTGTACCGCAAATTACAGCTATTTATGATTGTGCTCAAGTAGGAAAAAAATATGGTATCCCCATCATTGCTGATGGCGGTATTAAATACTCTGGAGATTTAGGTAAAGCTATTGCCGCAGGTGCCAATGTTGTGATGATGGGCAGCTTGTTGGCAGGCACTGAAGAAAGCCCCGGTGAAGTTGAAATTTATCAGGGTCGCAGTTTTAAAGTATATCGTGGCATGGGTTCCATCGCCGCCATGAAAGATGGTAGTAAAGACCGTTATTTTCAAGATGAAAATGATGCCAATAAATTAGTTGCCGAAGGAATTGAGGGGCGTGTGCCTTTTAAAGGACCTTTGGCTGATACCACTTTCCAACTTATTGGTGGCTTAAGGTCCTGCATGGGTTATTGTGGTACAAAAACCATACCCGATCTTCAAGAAAATGGACAATTTGTGCGTATCACCAATGCCGGCTTAATAGAAAGCCACCCCCATGATGTGCATGTAACCAAAGAAGCTCCCAATTATCGCATTTAAGAATGTAGTAAGGACTTTACCGTGAAAGAATTACTGAAAAAGATACGAATGGTAAATTTACTGATACAACGTAACACAGATTTGCCCCTGAGCTTTAATGAGTTAGCTAAGGTGGTGTGTAAATGTGTTGAGTCCAATACTTATATTCTCAGTAATTCCGGTAAACTTTTAGGTCATTCCATGGACGATTCTCAAATTTGTGATACAATGACAGATATTGTGGAACATGGTGGTGAATTTCCTGAAAAATATAACGAAGAATTACTTTTATCCAAAGAAACAACGGTGAATATTCAACGTCAGGGCATATGTACTTTTTATCCTGATATAAAGTGCCATTTGGGCAATAAATATTCAGCCATTATTCCCATTATCGGTGGTGGTGATCGTCTTGGTACTTTGGTTTTATCAAAACTCAGTGCATTTTATGATGACGACATTGTTTTAGCAGAATATTGCGCTACTGTTGTGGGCATAGAAATTATGCATTCCAAAATTGCTGAAATAACTAAGATAGCCAGAAAAAAATCTTCTGTTTCCATTGCCACTAAGGCATTGTCATATTCTGAAGTAGAAGCTTTAGTTCATATTTTTACAGAGCTGGATTCCGGAGAAGGAATTATTATAGCAAGCAAGGTGGCTACCAAAGCAGGTATTACTCGCTCTGTAATTGTAAATGCCTTGCGAAAATTAGAGAGTGCCGCTGTGATTGAGGTGAGTTCTTTAGGTGTTAAAGGCACGCATATCAAAATCATCAACGACTACCTCGTGGAAGAGTTGAACGAGCTTCGCTCGAAATTAAAATGATAACGTACAGTATATTAACGTACAATTAAGGGGGAATTTAAGTGCTTTTTAGAGAATGTGCAGGTGGAATTGTTTTTAACGGTGATAAGGTTTTTCTTATCTGTAACGAAAAAGGTGAATGGGTATTTCCAAAAGGTATTATTAAACATGGAAAAACCTCTGCGGGCGTTGCTGTGGATAGAGTCCAAGCAGAAGCAGGCATTGATGCAAAAATTTTAAGTGCTGTTGGGGAAACTAATTACGAATTTTATTCCATAACCAGGAATGCTCCTGTTTGCAATCGCATAGTTTGGTTTTTAATGCAAGCAAGTAACGATGATTACAAAATTAATACCGAGGATAAAAAAATCCTTGAAGGCGGCTATTACAATATTATTGATGCTTTTGATAAGGTAACATATAGCCAGGATAAATCTTTATTAAATATTGCCTACCGTAAGTTAAAGGAACTATAAACACTTGACAACTGTTTCTTAAATTGTTATACTATCACTCGTTGATGTGTTAAGTTTTCTACTTATCATTTCACAGCTCGGGACGTAGCGCAGTTTGGTAGCGCACCTGATTTGGGATCAGGAGGCCGCAGGTTCAAATCCTGTCGTCCCGACCAGTAGTTTTCTTAACTATCAAAATAAAGTAAGTGATAGGGGTGTCGCCAAGTGGCAAGGCAACGGTTTCTGGATCCGTTATTCGTTGGTTCGAATCCAGCCACCCCTGCCAATGGCAAGAGCGGTTTTTATAAACCGTTCTTTGCATATGTATGTTTTACCTAATGAATTTAATATAAATTAGTAAAGGAGGTATTACAATGGCAGAGAAGAAAAATGTAAGTGAAAAAGCTTTAGTTTGCAGTTATTACAATAATAAAGAGGTTGCACCTAAAGAAGGCGGCGACTGCTATAATTTCGAACCAAAAAATCACGATGCCTATACCTGTGTTGGCAGAGCATGCGGTGATTGCTATTACAGCAAAAACAAGTAATTAAATAAAGTATAAAACATAGTGCCTTTTGTTATTACGAAAGGCACTTTTTAGGTATAAAACGGATTTTTAAAACTAAGGGGTAAATACATTTATTAAATGAAAAAACCCAGCAAAACACTAATATTAGGACTATGTTTTAATAATAGCCCCAAAGTATTATAAATATTTGCGAAACTGATTTATTTATCAAAATTTTTTTCATTGAATTTCGTTGCCACAAAGGTTATAATATTAGTGGCATCAATCTAAGCAAAATATAGAAACCAAGCAACAAAACAAACGTAAAGCAATATCTTTCTATATATTAACTGCCCAAAAAAAATTATAATAAAAGTGTAAGAACTTTAGGAGGAAAATATGAAATTTGCCGTATCAGGTAAAGGTGGCGTAGGGAAAACAACACTATCTGCAAATCTTGCTTTTCGCATGAAAGACAGAGGGTACCAAGTATTTGCCATTGATGCCGATCCTGATTTAAGTTTAGGTACGGTGTTAGGTATTCCTGAAGAAGAAATCAATAAATTACAGCCCATAGTTGAAATGCGCCAAATGATTACAGACAGAACCCAGGGTGATGGCTCCTTTTATGTATTAAACCCTGAAGTTGATGATATTTTAGATGATTTTTCCATAGATGTAAATGGTATTAAGTTTTTAAAAATGGGTGCCATAAAAACAGGGGGTAGCTCCTGCTATTGCTTGGAAAATACATTTCTTAATTCCTTGGTTAGTGCCATAGTTATTAAACGCAAAGAAGCTGTTTTATTGGATATGGGTGCAGGTATTGAACATCTTACCCGTGGTACATCCAGGTGCGTGGATTGCCTTGTTATCGTTACAGAGCCTTCAGTGGTTAGCACAGATACCGCTAAAGTAACAAGAAAATTAGCCGAAGAAATTGGTATTAAACATATATACTATGTAGGAAATAAAATTCGCAGACCTGAAGAAATCGAATTTTTAAAATCAAGATTACCCCAAGAGAATATTTTGGGTACCATTAGCTATAACGACTATCTTTTAGACCAAGCTATGGGAATTGAACTTAATGAAGATTCCGATGATGCCAAAAGATTTAAAAAAGAGATAGATGCCATATTTGATAGTATTGTTGCAAGACACGGGGATGCTTAACTTCCCTAATAAGTAGGGGTTACCCCACTATTATCAAGGTCACAATGTTATACATGTTGCTATATATATAATAAATTTTACCAAGGAGGTAAACTATGCCCAGATTTAGAGATACGGACTTAAACTTAGCTCCCTCAGTGCCTCGTAAGGAACGGGTAAAAGATCCCAAGAACATTATGCGTTCTGTGGATCCGGCCGCATTGGAAATGTTGGCCAAATACAAAGATGAAGGCATCGTTACCGGTTTTGACCGTTATGCTGCCCAACAGCCTCAGTGCGCTTTCGGTTACGAAGGTGTTTGCTGCAGAATTTGTATCCAAGGACCTTGCCGTGTAAAAGGCATTGAAGGACCCAACAGCAAAGGCGTTTGCGGTGCACACGGTTATACCATTGTTGCACGTAATGCTGCCAGAATGATGGCGGGCGGTGCTTCTGCTCACTCTGACCACGGTCGTGAAATTGTTTACACTTTATTAGCTGCTGCTAAAGGTGAAACCGACGATTTCAAAGTTAAAGATGAAAAGAAATTACGTAGTGTTGCTGCCGCAGTTGGCATCAGTGCAGAAGGTAAAACTGTTAACGAATTAGCTGAAGAAGTTGCATTGGCGGCTTTGAATGAATTTGGTAACATTACTTCTGAACCTTGCCGTTGGTTAACCTCATATATTACCGAAGGCAGAAAACAAAAATTTGAAGAGTGTAATATCACTCCTTCTTCTATTGATAGAACTGTTGTTGGTATGTTACATCAAACCCATATGGGCGTTGACGCCGATCCTGTAAATATTATCTTTTCAGGCTTAAAATGCGGACTCGCTGACTACACCGGTATGCATGTATCTACTGATATGTCCGATATTTTATTCGGAACCCCTACACCTTGTGTTTCCGAAGCCAACCTCGGTGTTATTAAAGAAGATAAAGTTAATATTATCCTTCATGGTCATAATCCTCTTTTAAGCCAAACCATTGTTGATGTAGCTTCCGAAATGGAAGAAGAAGCCATAGCTGCAGGTGCAACAGGCATTCAACTTTCCGGTATTTGCTGCACAGGTAATGAAGTTTTGATGCGTAGTGGTGTTCCCATCGCAACTGACTTTGCTGCTCAAGAATTGGCTATTATGACCGGTGCTGCCGATGTAATGGTAGTTGACGTTCAATGCATCATGCCCTCTATCCGTGCGGTTGCAGAATGTTTCCATACTTCTATCGTAACAACCATGGCTAACTCTAAAATCCCCGGTTCTTATCATATCGCATTTGATGAAAATCATGCTATTGACAGTGCCAAAGAAGTTATTCGTTTAGCCATTGATACATATAAAAAGAGAAAGGGACTTCCCGTCTCTATTCCTCAAATCAAAAGCAAAGTTGTTGCCGGTTTCAGCTTAGAAGCTATTTTGGATATCTTTGGCGGAATCAATGCCGAAGCTCCTATGAAAGCTCTTGTTGATGAAATTGATGCCGGTCGTATTAAAGGTGTTGCCCATCTTTGCGGCTGCAACAACTTAGAATCTGTTCATACACAAAACCATTTGGAAATTGCCAAGAGTATGTTGAAAAACAACGTATTTCTTATCGCAACCGGTTGCTCGGCTCAGGCTATGGCTAAAGCCGGCTTAATGGATCCTGCTAATGTTGATGAATATTGTGGCGCTGAATTGGCCGCTTTCCTTCATAAATTAGAAGCAGCTGCCGGGGACAAACTCACTGATGGTCTTCCCCCTGCATTCCATATGGGCTCTTGTGTTGATAACTCTCGTTGTCATGACTTCCTCACCTTAATGGCTAACACCATGGGTGTTGATACTCCTAAAGTTCCTTATGTAGCTTCTGCTCCTGAAGCCATGAGTGAAAAAGCTATTTCTATTGGTGCCGGCTTGGTTGCTGATGGCGTACCTACCCATGTTGGTACTATGCCTCCATTAGAAGGTAGCTCTCTGGTTTACGGCATTGCTTGCCGTATTGCTGCTGATGTTTATGGCGGTTATTTCATTCTCGAAACAGATTATGAAAAAGCATCTGAAAAAATGCTTGCTGCTCTTGAATATCGTACTTGGAAACTTGGTATTCATAAAGCCGTAGCAGAACGCTTTGAATCTACCTTGACCAAAAACTATTAATATAAGGAAGGAAGGAGGATTACTAATGTCTTTTAATGAAATTTATGAAGGTGCAGTAGAAGAAGGCAAAGAACCGAAAAAGCTTTTTAAACAAGTATATGACGGTGCTGTTATTGCTACCAGTTATGCAGAAATTCTTTTGACACAAGCTATCAAAAAGCACGGTGATTCCAAGGAAGTTAGATATCCCGATACTGCTTATTATCTTCCGGTTATTCGTGCTTTAAGTGGCGAAGATGTAACTACCATTGGTCAGTTACCTGCTATTTTAAATAAAAAACGTGCACAAATATTTGAAAAACTCACATTGGAAAATGCTCTCTTGGCTGGGGAAGCAACTCTCTATGCTGCTGAAATCATTGAGTGCCTCAAATATCTTGATACAGATAAACCCTATGAAGAACCTTGGTTGGGATTCATCTCCGACCCCGTTGTTCGTAAATATGGGATTAAAATGGTTGACTGGACTATTCCCGGTGAAGCCGTTATCCTCGGTCGTGCTAAAGATTCCAAAGCTGCTGCCAAAATTGTCAGCAAATTGATGGGTCAAGGCATGATGATGTTCTTAAGTGATGAAATTGTTGAACAATTATATGAAGAAAACGTAAAATTGGGTCTTGACTATATCGCTTATCCTCTTGGCAACTTTACTCAAGTTGTTCACGCAGCTAACTATGCTCTCCGTGCCGGCATGATGTTTGGTAACATCACACCCGGTAAAACTGATGCTCAAAGAGAGTATCAAAGAAAGAGAATCATGGCTTTCGTTGTTCATCTTGGTGAAAGAGACGACGTTAAAACAGCTGCTGAATTTGGTTGTATTTACTGCGGTTTCCCCGTTGTTACCGACCAAATCTTGGCTGAAGGTGAAGAACTTACCGATTGGTATGTATCTGAACCCGATTATGATAAAATTATCAACTTGGCTATGGAAATCCGTGGCGTTAAACTTACAAACATTGATATTGACATCCCCATTAATCAAGGTCCTGCTTTTGAAGGCGAAACAATCCGTAAAGCAGATATGTACTATGAAATGGGTAATAATAAGAGTGAAGCCTTTGAATTGGTTCGCATGGTTGATGCAGACCATATCGAAGATGGCAAAATTACTGTTGTTGGACCTGAAACCGATGCCTACAACGAAGGCGATAAAGTTCCTATTGGTTTAGTAATTGATATTTACGGCCGCAAAATGCAAGAAGACTTTGAAGGCGTTTTAGAACGTCGTGTTCACTATTTCGTTAACTATGGTGAAGGTCTTTGGCATGTAAACCAACGTGATACCGTTTGGATGCGTGTAAGTAAAGATGCTATTGCAAAGGGCTTTAAATTCCATGACTATGGCGAAATTTTGGTTGCTAAATTCAAAAACGAATATCCCGCCATCGTTGACCGTGTTCAAGTAACAATTTACACCGGTGAAAAAGAAGTTGCAGAAATGCATAAAGTTGCTAAAGAACAATATGTTCATCGTGATGCACGTTTGAAAGAACTGCGTGATGAAAAAGTTGATACATTCTATAGCTGCTTGCTTTGTCAATCTTTCGCACCAAACCATGTATGTATTGTAACTCCTGAACGTGTTGGTCTTTGCGGTGCTGTTAGTTGGTTGGATGCTAAAGCAGCATACGAAATCGATCCTACCGGTCCTAACCAACCTGTTCTTAAAGGCGAAGCCATTGATGAAGAAAAAGGTATGTGGCAAACCTGTAATGACTACTTCTATAAAGAATCACATCAAACTTTGGAAGAAGTTAACTTATATACAATGATGGATCGCCCCATGTCTTCATGCGGTTGCTTTGAATCCATTATGGCTGTTATTCCTGAAGCCAATGGCATCATGATTGCTACTCGTAATCACTCAGGCTTAACACCTTGCGGTATGTCCTTCTCCACATTAGCCGGTTCTTGCGGCGGTGGTGTTCAAACACCCGGGTTTATGGGTATTGGTCGTTCTTACCTCACCAGTGGTAAATTCTTACCTGCTGATGGCGGACATGCACGTATCATTTGGATGCCTACAGAATTAAAAGAAGAAATTCGTGAACCCTTCAACGCTCTTTGCGAAGAAGAAGGTTTAGGTGCTAATTTCATTGATAAGATTGCTGATGAAACCATCGGTGAATCTTCCGAAGAAATTTTACCATGGTTGGAAGAACAGGGTCATCCTGCTTTAACTATGGACTTCATTATGGGTGAATAATTTTACTGAATTTGCCTAAAATAATAAATAAGTAAAAAATTTAATATGTTCCCCGCTCCAGCGGGAGGTAAAATTACCTCCCGCTAGAGTAATGATAGAAAACAATTTTTGAAAGGAGTTGTGTATTGAATGGGATTGACAGGTTTGGCTATTTACAAAAACTTGCCTAAGAAAAACTGTAATGAATGCGGCGTACCTACTTGCTTAGCATTCGCTATGGCTTTGGCATCCGGCAAAGCATCTTTAGATGCATGCCCTTACGTAACTGATGAAGCGAGAGAAGCGTTGGATTCTGCTTCTGCTCCTCCCATCAAGTTAGTGAAAATTGGTACTGGTGAGAAAGAGGTTGAATTAGGTGATGAAACAGAATTGTTCCGTCATGACAAAACTTTCTTCCATCCCACAGGCATGGGCTTCTATGTAGAAGACAATGCCGCTGACTTAGATGCTCAAATCGATGCTATTGCAGATTTGCAATTTGATCGTGTTGGACAACATTACACCGTTCAGTTTGTTGCCTTGAAGAATGCTTCTGGTGACGCTGCTACATTTGCTGCTGCTGCTGAAAAAGCTGCCGCAAAAATGGCTGTAATCTTAATGGCAGACGATGCTGCTGCCCAAAGTGCTGCTTTGGACAAAATCGCTGCTGAAAAACCCTTGGTATACGCTGCTACCGAAGCTAACTATGAAGCAATGGTAGAAGTTGCCAAAAAATATGAAGTTGCTTTAGCTGTTTATGCTGAAGGACTCGAAGCATTAGATGCTTTGGTAGAAAAAATTCATGGCTTGGGTTACAAAGAATTGGTTCTTGATGCTGGTAGTCGTGAAACTGTAAAAGTTCTCGCTGACTTAACCCAGATCAGAAGATTGGCTGTTAAAAAACGCCATCGTCCTTTTGGCTATCCTACTATCGCTTTCACCAGCGAAGAACCCGGATTGGCTGAAACCATGCAAGCTAACGCTTATGTTGCAAAATATGCCAGCATTTGTGTAATGAAGGGGACCAACAAAGCAGACATTATGCCTATCCTCTCTTGGAGACAAAATGTTTACACCGATCCTCAAAAACCAGTTGCTGTTGTTCCTAAACTCTATGAAATAGGCGCAGTTAACGAAAATTCTCCCTTGTATATTACGACCAACTTCTCCTTGTCTTACTACAGTGTAGAAGGCGAAGTAGAAGCCAGCCGTATTCCTTCCTATATCATCCCCATCGACACAGATGGTACTTCTGTATTGACTGCATGGGCAGCCGGCAAATTCGGCGGCGAACATATTGCTGCAGCCATGAAAGAATATGATATTGAATCGAAAGTTAATCATAAGAAAGTTATCATCCCTGGTTTCGTAGCCGTTATTGCTGCAAAACTTAAAGATGAAACCGGTTGGGAAGTTATTGTAGGACCTAAAGAAGCTTCTGGCATCTCTGGTTTTGCAAAAGCAAACTTTGCATAATTTATAACATAAAGAAACAGGTGATTTTGTGGAAAAAATTCAAGTTAATATAATGCCTGAAAATCTTCAAGTTGAAGTTGAAAAAGGTAGTACTATTTTAGAAGCTGCACAAGTTGCGGGTATTTCTATTAAAAGTTCTTGTGGTGGTCAAGGGACTTGTGGCAGATGTGCCGTTAAAATTCTTGAAGGTAAAGTTAGTGGCGGAGAAGGTAACTTATCCAAAGCAAAAAAAGATGAAGGTTATATCCTTGGTTGTACAGCGGTTATTGAAACCCCTATTACCGTTGATATTCCCGAATCTTCTCGCCTTCATGAACATCAAGTACTTCTTGATGACAGTGCAGAAGGTGTTCTCAAAGAGAGCACTCTCGATGACTTAGGTTCCGATGATGCGCCTATGGTGAAAAAGGTTCAACTGACTTTGTCAGAGCCTACTTTAACGGAAAATGCAAGTGATTTTAGCAGACTTTCTACTGAGTTAAAAAATAATTTGAGTGTCGATGAAATCACCATTTCTTATGAGACTCTGAAAACTTTGCCTAAAAAGGTGAGAGAGCAAAATTGGAAAATCACGGTTACTTGCTTAATGCAGGATAATTCCGCTGAAATTGTTTTAGTGGAAGCCGGCCATCTTGATACTCCCCCTTATGGCATTGCCCTGGATATTGGTACTACCACTGTGGTAGCAGCCTTGGTTGATTTAGCAAGTGGTAAAATGTTACGCCAAGCCGGCACATTTAACCGCCAAGCAAATATGGGTGATGATGTTATTTCTCGTATCGTATATACAGAAGAGGAAAAAGACGGTTTGCAAAAAATTCAAGATGTTATTCTTGAAACTGTTAATGACCTGATTGATGAAGTATGCGAGGGAGAAGGCATCTTAGCAGATGAATTATCTGTGATGATGGTAGCAGCAAATACAACTATGATTCATCTCTTTTTGGGAATTGAATCTTCGTTTATTCGCCGTGAACCGTATATTCCCGGTGCTGCTTATGTTCCTGTTATTAAAGCCAAAGAACTTGGTTTACATATGAATACCAATGCCGGAGTTACTTGTTTTCCTGCTGTTGCGAGTTATGTTGGCGGCGATATTGTCTCCGGTGCATTGCTCACCGGTATTGAAAAACAAGAAGAAATCTGGTTATTTATTGATATCGGAACCAATGGTGAAATGGTTTTAGGGAACAATGAGTGGCTTATGTGCTGTGCTTGTTCTGCGGGGCCTGCTTTTGAAGGTGGCGGTATCACATTTGGGATGCGTGCTATGGATGGAGCTATTGAGAAGGTTGAAATAGATAAAGATAATGACTTTAGCGTTTCTTATGCAACGGTTAACAATGCTGACCCTGTGGGTATTTGCGGATCCGGTTTAATTGACTGCCTTTCTAAATTAAGAAAAGCAGGCATAATTGACCGTCAAGGCAAAATGCAAGAAGTTGACACTTGGCGTATGAGAAAAGGTAGTGATGGTCCGGAATTTGTTTTGGCAAGTGCCACTGAATCCGGCATCGATCAAGATGTACTCATTACCGAAGCAGATGTTCAAAATCTTATCCGTGCAAAAGCTGCTGTATATGCAGGTATACGTGTAATGCTTAATAAAATGCAGTTACCTATTGAAGTAATCAGTAAAATTCTCATCGGCGGCGGTTTTGGTAATTATCTCAATTTGAGTGATTCCATCCGTATTGGGCTTTTGCCTGATATGCCCAGTGAACAATACGATTTCATTGGTAACAGCTCTTTAAAGGGTGCATATAAAGCATTGCTTTCCAGAAATACTTTTAACCATAGTGTAGAGCTCGGAAAGAGTCTTACCTATTTGGAACTGTCTGATGGAAATGACTTTTATGATGAGTATGTTCAAGCTATGTTCTTGCCGCATACTGATATGAATTTATTCCCTTCCGTAGTAGATTAGAAAGGACGTTGGTTTATGTCTAAGCATATTGCCTTAGTTGGTAAAGGTGGCGTTGGTAAAACAACATTAACAACTATGATTTGCCGCTACTTGATAGAAAGAAACAAAGGAACTATATTGGCGGTAGATGCTGATCCCAATGCTAACTTAAACGAAGCTTTGGGCTTAGAAGAGACTGTATGTATCTCTGATATTATAGAAGAGATGAAACGTCCCGGCACAGTCCCGGATGGCATGTCCAAAGAAAAATATATTGAATATAGATTGTTCCAGTCTTTAGTTGAAACTGATAATCTTGATTTATTAATTATGGGTGGACCCCAGGGTCCCGGTTGCTATTGTTATGCCAATGATTTATTGCGTAAGCATATTGAAGATTTGGATAAAAACTATGACTACCTTGTTATAGACAGTGAAGCTGGTATGGAACATATTAGCCGCAGAACCATCCAAGACGTAGATGTAATGTTTATCGTTAGTGATGCCTCGGCTCGTGGTGTTCGTACAGTAACCAGAATTAAAAAATTGGTTGAATCGATGAAATCTAAAGTTGGTGCTATATATTTGGTAATTACAAAAGCATCGGAAGAGTTGATAGCGGAGTTGAAACCCGAAATTGACAAAACCGGAGTTGAATTTTTAGGGTATATTCCTTTTGATGAAGAAGTTTTGAAGTACGACTCTCAAGGTCGGGCTTTGGCTGAATTACCCGAAGATTCTCTCTTGGTAAAATCTTCCTTTTCCTTAATGGATAAAATAAATCTATAATTTCAAATATTGAAAGGAGCGTAAAAATGGCTGTACAAATTATGAAGGAAAGATATTCCAGCGCTGTTGGTGCCGTAAAACTCGGTGCTACTGCTGAAGAAGGCGGCACTCGTGGTGTTAGCCTTACTGTTGGCGGCGAAGGAACACTTCCTTTCCAACATTATGAAGGTGTAAACCCCAATCGTCCTATAGTTGCAATGGAAGTTAATTCCATGAATCCTAACTGGAACAAAAATTTAATTGATGCTATCGAAGTTGATCTCGCTGATCCTATCGCTTGGGCAAAATATAATAAAGAAGTAGGTGCTGACGCTATCTACTTGAAATTAGATTCTGCTGATCCTGATAACGGTGGAGATTCTGTTGAAAAATTGGCTCAATTAGTTAAAGATGTTTTAGCTGCTGTTGATCTTCCTATGATTGTTGTAGGTTGCGGCAACGCTGAAATAGACCAAGAACTTTTGATGGCTGTTGCTGAAGCTGCTAAAGGCGAAAATCTTCTTATCGGTGAAGCCGAAACAGAAAATTATAAATCTTTAGTTGCTGCTTGCTTGGCCAATGGTCATAGCATTATTGCTAAATCACCTTTGGACATCAACATCTGCAAACAGTTAAACATTTTGATTAAAGAAATGAATATGCCCGCAGACAAAATCGTTATCGACCCCTTGGTATCCAGTGTTGGTTATGGTATTGAATATGCTTACACCATCATGGAACGTGGCCGCATGGGCGGACTCCAAGGCGATAAAGAACTTGCTATGCCTCTTATCGTTTCTTGCGGTTTTGAATCCTGGCGTCAAAAAGAAGCCTGGGGCGAAACTGAAGAATTCCCCGGTTGGGGCGAACAAGCCGAACGTGGCGCTGCTTGGGAATCAACCACAGCTGCTGCTTGCTTGCAAGGCGGAGCCGATATTATTTTAATGAGACATCCTGAAGCTGTAAAAGCTACCAAAAAACATATTGATTCTTTAATGGTAAAATAAGGAATTTCTTAAAAATTTAAATGAACGGAGGCCTCTTACATGAAAATTATTGGTGAAAGATGTAATGGGATGTTCTTAGATGTACGTGAATCTATCATGAACAGAGATCCCAAAGCTATACAAGAATGGGCTAAAAAACAAGAAGAAGTAGGCGCTGATTGGATTGACTTGAATGCCGGTCCCGCTTGTGCTAACGAAGAAGAACGTATCGCCGCCATGATATGGATGGTTGAAGTTGTTCAAGAAGTTACTAATCTTCCTTTAGCTCTTGACTCTACAAATTATGATGCTATTGAAGCCGGTTTGAAGATTTGCAAAGATCCTCATAATGCTTTAATTAATTCTGTTCCTGCAGAACAAGATAAAATGGACAGAGTTTTCGCAATGGCTGCTGAATATGGCGCAAAAGTTGTTTGCTTAACAATGGATGCCAAAGGCGTTCCTCAAGAAGCCGATAGCCGTGTAGCACTTGCTATGGAATTAGTTGCTAATGCCGATGCATATGGCGTTCCTTCGGACGATCTTTATATCGATCCCTTGATTCTCCCTTGCAACGTTGCACAGTTCCATTGCCCTGAAGTTTTGAAAGCTTTAGCTCAAATCAAAACCTTGGCAGAACCTGCTCCTAACACCGTTTTGGGTCTTTCTAACGTTTCCCAAAAATCACCTGACCGTTCTTTGCTCAACAGAACATATCTTGCAATGGGTGCATCCTGCGGCTTAGACGTAGTTATTGCTGATCCTTGTGATGATGCTTTGATGGAAGTTGCTGCTTCTACCGAAGTTCTCTTGAACAAAAAAATCTATGCTGATTCTTACGTAAAAGTATATCGCGAAAAGAACAAATAAGATTTTAATAAAGCAAATAAAAGACCTTGAACATTTATGTTCAAGGTCTTTTAGTATGTTTAGAGCAGTTATTATTATTTATTAATAGGGCTATATAGTAAAATAGCTTCCATACTAAATTTAGGCTTTTATTAATGGCTGTGGCATTCTGAAAATACAATATATTTGAGTAATAATTGAGATGTGGCGGTTGAATTTATGTAGATGCCATATTTTATGAATTTAATTTTGAAACATATGGCTCTTTGTCAACGGTTCTGCATCCTGAAAATACAATATATTTGAGTGATAATTGAGATGTGGCGGTTGAATTTATGTAGATGCCATATTTTATGAATTTAATTTGAAACATATGGCTTTTAGTTAATGGCTGTGGCATCCTGAAAATACAATATATTTGATTAATAATTTAGATGTGGCGGTTGAATTTATGTAGATGCCATATTTTATGAATTTAATTTGAAACATATGGCTTTTATTAATGGCTGTGGCATCCTGAAAATACAGTATATTTGATTAATAATTGAGATGTAGCGGTTGAATTTATGCAGATACCATATTTATGAATTTAATTTGAAACATATGGCTTTTAGTTAATGGCAGTGGCATTCTGAAAATACAATATATTTGAGTGATAATTTAGATGTGACAGTTTATTTATGCAACTGCCATTTTTTTTGAGTTTTATTTTGAAATATGTGTAATTTTATTCTGAAATATATCTAACATACGTTTTCTATAAGGACATGAAAGCCTTGATGGCAGACTTAAAGTCTGCTTATTCTGTGGTAGTTGAATTTTCAGCCTTGGAAGCCTTGGATATATTTAAAGAAAATTGGCAGAAAAATACTCCTTAATCTCAGCTTCATCCCAGAAAAAACGAGCAAATATTGGTACATATTTTAAATATCTCAAAGAGGTAAGGATGTTCCGAGGCTAATATATACCACAAATGACATTGAAGGTTTTAATAGCCGATTACCAAAGGTTACAAAGTGAAAATCGGTATTTCCTACTATTGAAAGCCTTTTTAAAATGTTATATTTAGCGATGATGGATATAAGAAAAAATGGAATGGCAAGGGACAAGGTTGGAGCTTAATCTATGCTCAATTATCTATCTATTTTGAGAACGGATACCGAACTAAAGAAAATTTGCTTAAAACTTAATATAATAAATGGGAATGATCTTCTGACCATTCCCCATAAAAATACTATTCTAATTTACATAACTTTTAAAAGTTTACACAAAATTTGTGATGACCCTGTTTAATTAGCTACTTTTACCTAAGTAGTCAAAGCTGTTTTACTTGTACATAAATTCTCTGGGCATTTTGCTAAGCCTAAATACTTATGGTCATAGCATAATACTTTACCGCATTCTCTTTAACTTGTTTTCGTACTGGTTTCTAATGGAAAGATATCCTTACTTTTATATGGTTATATTATAACTATTTTTTAGAAATTTTCCACTTTTAATTTGTACTATTTATATACTACCAGCAATGACAAAGTTGCTTTGATGGGAGATTACCGGACTTTTGTGAAGCCTACGGTTTATTTGGCTTGTGAGTGTGTTGCTCATACTCCTACTTTTCCAAAAAGTTCCTGCTTATTGAAATAAATTCATCTTGATTTGACAGCATTCCAGGATGACCGCCTGTTTCAAACAAGTGCATTGTTCCGTGCCCAATTTTGAGAAGCATTTCTCCATAAATTTTTTCAAAATACGTGGGCGAAATACTGCTGACAAATTCATCTTGTTTACTGCCTGTCATAAGAATATCCGTCTTAAGTACCGATAAATCCTTATGAAAAAACTTGCCAATTTCTTTTTCATGCCTAACAATAGCAAGTGTATCGTTGTCCACTACTTTTTCCCATCCATTCCCTTGCATATATTGGTAGAACATTTTCGCATTTTCATTATGCTTTGAAAGCTCCCTGTCCGCTACAATATTTGCTGTAAATTCTTTAAGCGGTGTTTCTCCCTCGAAGCTGTCCGCAATTACTTTTGACAAAAGCTCCGGAGCTTCTAAGGCTACATTGATAGCTACTAATGCACCACCACTACTGCCCATAATATTTACGTTTTTATAATTTTTTAATTTTAGAAACGCAATAACCTGCTGTGCCTCATCAAACCATAAGTCCACAGGGAACTCTGTAAGTCGGTCTGATTGACCATACCCTAAGAAATCTATTAAAATCACTTTGAAGCTATCATTATATTTCTCGGCAATTCCAGAAAACATAACAGACGATGCGGTATTTCCATGTAGCATCAAAAGTGGTGCGCCAGTTCCAATTTCTTCATAATAAATATTGTGCGATTCATAATTAAAGTAAGCCATAATAGCCCTCCTGTTTATATAAGTTTTTATTTTCTATATATACAGCAAGCCCAATTTTTTTATAACGGTCTTGCCGTTACATCCAGATCTTCATTACCAATGCCCCCTTAGGTTTAATAAAGCAAATATAAATTAAACTCACCAATGCAAAAATTATATTTTTATACAATTTGGCGGTAAATTTTTTGTGCAGTTGAAATACATTTGCGTATTTGATGATACAAAATGTGCAGAATACGTTTTGTAAATTATTTAATACTGGTTATCAATAAAATTTAATTTTAAAATATTAATGGCATTAGCACCTTTTTGTAAAGCAATTATATAAAACAAGCAAAGTAATTAAATATTTTTGTTACCAATTAACATGAGTTTTAACACGGAATTTCCATATACAGTGCAACATTATTTAGTAGCATAGCATTATAGTAATCACCATGGGATACAGTGTCGGAAACTATATATGAAGTACCATGGGATACAATAGCATTATTGGATACCAAAAGGTAATAAAAATTAATTGTTAAAAATGGTAAATTGATTTTTTCCTAAGCGTTTTGAGTTATACAGTGCTTTATCTGCATTATCGTATAATATGGAAAAACTAATGCCATTTTGGGGGGCAATGGCAATCCCAATACTGCAACTTATCCGTACCTCATAATTTTCGTTTAATCCACGAATTTCCTCCAGAACTTTTACAGTTTTTCTTCTAATTATTTCTAATGTATAATTACCCGGCATAAATATGGCAAATTCATCGCCGCCCATTCGTGCCACCAAATCTTGTTCTCTTAAAACAGACTTAAGCTTTGCACCCACATCTATAAGTAATTCATCACCGATATTGTGCCCCAAGGTATCGTTAACATTTTTAAAATCATCAATATCCAGCATCATAAAAACACCTTCTGCCTGAGATTGCAAAGCAATATTAACAAATGCTTCAGCAGCACTGCGGTTATATAGTCCGGTTAAAGGATCTTGGCATACTCTTTTTTGCAACTGTATTTCTTTTTCTTTTTGTTCGTTGATATTATGGGTGTAGATGTAACAAATTATTTCATTGGTATCGGGATTTTTCATAATATGGGTAAGATTTTTTGCCCAAGTAATTTTATTATCTTTCATATAGCGAAATTCTACAATTATTTCTTTTTTGCCGTTGTAATAAGCAGCTAAAAGATTTTGAGGTAAAACGCTTTTACGTACGGAATCTCGGTCGTCGTTATAGATATCCCGATTAAGATTTTCTTCAATAAAACAAGAATAGGGGATTTTGCTTTCATCTATCCTGTCTTTATAAAATCGCTCCACAATTAAGTCTTTGGTAAGGTTAACTGTGATGGTGGATAGCAAATCCGGCATGATGGTAGAACGGAATTGCCTTTCGTTATCATATCTTTCTTGAGCTTCTTTTTCAGCGGTAATATTATCCAAAATTCCCACAGCTTTTGCGGGTCTGTTTTTATTATCAAAAATATTTGTAAATGTTAATCTTAACCAAATCTTTTTACCTTGAACTGTAAAACAGCGAAATTCCGTAATATAATTTTTTTCACCGTTCCTCATGGCTTTATAGGCTTTGTAGAATATTTCTTCATCATCTTTATAGACTATTTTTTTTGCCAGTGTCTCTATGGGGTCGTTTAAAACCTTAGGTAAGCCAAAAAGCTCATTCATTTTAGTAATGTGGGTAATTGTATTATTCTTAATATCATATTCAAATATATTTTTTTCGCTGGATTCCATGGCAATGGCAAAACGCTCATTGGCAATGCTTAATTCCTTATTGTTTTTTACTGCCTGCTCTCTGTATTTTCTTCCGTAATAAACTATAATACCTGCACCTGTCAGTGAGATTAGGAGCAATTCAATCATCAATTTTAGGGCAATTTCATTAATTGGTTTGGCATATTCATATATTACATCTTTGGGTATCACTTGGATTAAATACCAATTATTTACACCTATGGGCACGTATAGCATGATGCGATTTCCTTTTTGGTTGTGAAAAGCTACAATTTCGCCGTTACTATCTTTTTTCATGGTAGCCTTAATATCTATTGCGGCTTCATTATCTTCAAAACTGGAGTTTTCAAAAAAGTTCCATTTCTTACCATTGTAGATGGAGCCATTGTTGTTTTGAGATAAAATAACAAAGCCTTGGCTATCTACCAAAAGTGCATAACCATAACCATTAAAGGTGGTAATATTGGCTGTTTTAGCAAGTTGCTTAGATTCTAAAACAGCAGAAATCATGCCGCAAATTTTACCATTTTTTTCAATGGGGGCATAAAATATAAAATACATTTCAGTGCTATAGGTTTTTTCCAAAATATTATCAATGCCGCTTTTACCCATCATAGCTTTTTGGTAATAATCACGTTGGGAAATATTTTTAATAGAGCCATCGCATCGCATGGAATTGCCCTTTGTATCCGTAAGTGCCATGGGTTCAAAGGGTGTTTTTTTTTCGATTTCCTGTAAATCTGATAATACCGCAGAAGAAGTTAAATCATCATAATTGGCAAAAAGAATAGCGGCTCTTTCCACAATGGATAAATAGCCGGCTAATTGTGAATTTACTTCGGCTGCATTTTGGTTGGTTATTTCATAAAGTCTGGATTCACAAGTTTTTTTGGTATAATCTGAACTTTCCAAAGTAAACAAATAGAATGCTACGCACATTAAAGCCAAAAGCCCAAATAGCCAGCATAATTGAATAACTTTATCTTTATTTCTTTTAAAAACGTTAAAGTTCATAAATTCACCTTTACTAATATTTAACAGTATAACAAATAATTTTACCTATTTCAATCAAAATAAATGAATTAAATAATAGAAATTTGTCGTAAAAAGTAAAGTCATAAGATGCAATAGGAAATACAAAAATCCACCTTATTTTAAACTTTTATTATCAAAGTTTTACTATTTATCTTGGGTATATCTTGCATATGGAAGCCGTGGTATGGTATAATTTAGTATTAAAATAGCACATATTATAAGGTATATATAAAAGGAGAACATATGGAAAAGATTAGCCCCGATAATACACCTGTGGCAGTGGCAGTGGCGGAACAGGAAAAAAAGAATTTTATTGAACATTTTATAGATGAAGATTTGGAATCTCAGCGTTTTGATACTGTGCAAACCAGATTTCCCCCTGAGCCAAATGGCTATTTGCATTTGGGTCATGCCAAAGCCATTTGCTTAAATTTTGGCTTGGCAGAAAAATATAAGGGTGTTTGCAATTTACGCTTAGATGATACTAATCCTGAAAAAGAAGATGTGGAATATGTGGATTCCATTAAAGAGGACATTGCTTGGTTGGGTTTTAAGTGGAATGAGCTATTTTACACATCGGATTATTTTCCCTGTTTATACAATTTAGCAGAGGAATTAATAAAAATGGGTAAGGCATTTGTCTGTGACTTAAATGCCGAGGAAATGCGGGAATATCGTGGTACCTTAAAAGAGCCGGGGAAAGATAGTCCTTATCGCAATCGCAGCATTGAAGAAAATTTAGACCTTTTTAGGCGGATGAAAGCAGGGGAGTTTCCTGATGGCAGCCGCACTCTCCGTGCAAAAATAGATATGACTTCACCAAACCTCAATATGCGTGACCCTATTATTTATAGAATTCAACGTGGGCATCATCATCGCACAGGGGATACATGGTGCATTTATCCCATGTATGATTTTGCTCACCCCTTATCCGATTCCATTGAGGGTGTTACTTTTTCCATTTGCACTGTGGAATTTGAGGCACATCGCCCCCTTTATGATTGGTTTTTGCAGAATTTGAATATGCCTACCCAAAGCAGGCAAATTGAATTTGCCAGATTAAATGTAAATTATGCTTTAATGTCTAAACGAAAACTTAAAAAAATGGTGGATGAAGGAATTGTGGCAGGTTGGGACGACCCCAGAATGCTCACTATTTCCGGTATGCGTCATCGTGGTTATCCAGGGGCAGCTATTAGAGCATTTTGCGAAAGTGTAGGTGTTGCCAAAGCAAACAGCACCGTGGATATGGCTCAATTAGAGTTTTTTGTACGTGATAACCTAAACTATAACGCTCAAAGGGTTATGGCGGTTTTAGACCCCCTAAAGGTAACTATCACCAATTATCCCCAGGGTAAATACGAAACTTTTGATGCGGTAAATAACCAAGAGCGTGAGGAGGACGGAACTCGCCCTATTACTTTTGGCAGAGAAATTTATATTGAACGTAGCGATTTTATGGAAAATCCCGTAAAAAAATTCCATCGGCTCTCACCGGGTAGGGAATTGCGCTTGCTCCATGCTTATTATATTAAATGTGAGGAATTTATCACCGATGAAGCGGGCAATGTAATAGAGCTGCTTTGTACTTATGATCCCAACAGCCGTGGCGGCTGGTGTGAAGATGGCCGCAAGGTAAAAGGCACTGCCCACTGGGTGGCAGCCCATGATTGTGTAGAAGGCGAAATTCGTTTATATGACCGTCTTTTTATCAAAGAAAATCCTGAAGATGGGGAACTTAGGGATAATCTCAATCCCGAATCTTTAGTAATAGTTAAAAATGCCAAATTGGAAAAGAGCTTGGAAACAGTGGAAAAAGGTAGCCGTTTTCAATTTCTCCGTCAAGGTTATTTTGTGGCTGATGGAGTAAATGAAGAAGGTAAACCTATTTTTAACCGTATAGTTTCCTTAAAGGATAGCTTTAATAAAGGTAAATAATATGGAAAAAATCACCAAAGGTATAGAAGAAGCTTTGTTTTACTGCTTAGGCTTACAAAAACACGAGAACCTGCTATTGGTTACCGATGAAATAAAAGCACATCTTTGCGATTTGTTTTTTGAGGTAGCCCGTGACCACGGTATTAATGTGGCTGTTTTAAAGATGACCGGCTTGGAAATGTCCGGCACTGAGCCCGGCAGCTTTTTCGGCAGTGCTTTAAGGGCGGCAGATGTGGCGGTGCTTCTTACTCAACATTCCCTTTCTCATACCAGAGCACGGGAAAAAGCCAGTAAAAGGGGTACTCGTATTGCTTCTTTACCGGGATTTACCAGGCAAATGTTGGCAGGACCTATGATGGTGGATTACGAAAAAATGGGAAAACTCACAGAAAAATTAAGTGGATTTTTGGATAGTGCCCAAACTGCCTATTTGTTGGGGGAAAGCGGTACAGAATTAACCATGTCTTTAGATGAAAGAGCAGGCTTTGCAGACTTGGGCATTTACCGAGAAAAAGGTGATTGCGGGAATTTACCTGCAGGTGAAGCCTATATTGCACCCCAAGAAGGCACAGCCAATGGCATTATAGTTTTGGATGGCTCCATCACAGAAATTGGCAAAATCAGTGAACCTGTAACCCTAAAAGTAGAACATGGCATAGTTACCACCATTAAAGGTGGTGCTGAGGCAAAAGCTTTGGAAAAAGTGCTGTATAAAGCAGGAAAAGGTGCGGGAAACATTGCAGAATTGGGCTTGGGCACCAATGAAGGTGCGGTTCTTGTGGGTGACACTTTAAACGATGAAAAAGTGGTGGGCACCGCCCACATTGCCTTGGGAGATAACCTTAATTATGGTGGCAGAGTGGATTCAAACTGCCATTTAGATTGCGTTTTAAAAAATGCTACCCTTTATCTTGATGATATTTTAATCATAGACCAAGGCAAAATAGTGGTTTAAATTTACTTAGGTTTAATAAAGGTGATTGCCATTATTGGAGAAATTACCTAAAGTAAATCAAAATAGACTTGAGTGTAATGTACAAAAAAATGAGGTAAATCAGAATAGACTTGGGTAAATATTGAAATAATATGTTAAATCAAAATAGACTTAGTAATATTTTAGTAATTTTTTACTAAATCAAAGTAGACTTAAGGTAGAAAAGCGTATTTTAAGCTACACTTAATTTAATATGGTAACAAACAAAGCATCTTGGCAAATAAGCTAATTTAAGATGGAATAAGCAAAGCATCTTTGCAGACAACTTAATTTAAGATGATTGAAGGTAAATTGAAGTTAACGTGAAGCTAATTTTAAGTTAAACCTAAGTTAAAAAAATATTATTTAAGTAAAAATTATGGTAAATCTAAAAAATAGTACAAATACTGCATATAAAATGTATAAAATATAAATTGGAGGTATTAATTATGGCAAAGGACAGCTCATTTGATGTGGTTTCCGAAGTGGATATGCAAGAAGTTACCAACGCTGTGAACCAGGCAAGAAAGGAAATTTCTCAACGTTATGATTTTAAAGGCAGCAAAACCGAAATAGATTTGGATGAAGCCACCATTAAAATTACAACAGAAGATGAATTTCGCTTAAACAGTGTTGTGGATGTGTTAAAAACCAGATTGGTAACCAGAAAAGTTGCCATTAAAAACCTGCAATATGGCAAAGTTGAAGATGCCGCCGGTGGCACTGTGCGCCAAATTGTTACCATTAACCAAGGCATAGCCACGGATAAAGCCAAAGCCATGGTTAAAGATATTAAAGCCGCCAAACTCAAGGTTCAGGCAGCTATCCAAGGGGATCAGCTCCGTGTTTCCGGCAAAGTAAAAGACGATTTACAAGCTGTGATGGCGTTGCTCCGTGAAAAAGATTATGGGGTAGAATTACAGTTTACCAATTACAGATAAATAATAACCAATAAAAATCAGCAAAATGAGAAAATGTTCAGATAGCACTAAAATAGGCTATATGCGTATTTTCTCATTTTTTTAAACAAAAAAATTACTTTAAAGAGTAAAAAAATCCAACAAATATACTTGAATATTTATAAAAAATGTTGTATAGTTATAGCATAGTGAAAATAGGGAGGATAATATTGTGCTTAATGTTGCAGTTTTGGGTGCATCGGGTTACGCAGGTGGTGAATTGGTGCGTATTTTAGCAAACCACCCTTATTGTCGGGTTAAACATTTACTGGCTCACAGTAATAGCGGCAAAACTTTTGGGGAAATATTTCCTTTTTTTGGACCTCTTGGTTCAATGATAATGGAAGATTTAGAATCTGATAATTATTTAGATGATACTGATATGGTTTTTTTGGCATTACCTCATGGTAAATCTGCACTTCACGTTAAAAAGATTTTAGCCGCAGGTAAAAAAGTTGTGGATTTGGGTGCGGATTTTCGCTTTAGAGATAGTAAAATCTACGAGCAATGGTATGGGGAGCACCCCTACAAGGAAATTTGCAAAAGAACTCCCTATGGCTTGGCGGAAATTTATAGAGATAAAATTACAGGCAGTGATTTTGTGGCTAACCCCGGGTGTTACCCTACCGGTGCTACTTTGGCTTTATATCCCTTGCTTAAAGAAGGTCTTTTGAAAACAGATTCCATTATTATAGATAGCAAAAGCGGGATTAGCGGTGCAGGGAGAGGTTTAAAAGAAGGTTCTTTATACTGTGAATCTTCAGAAAATATTAAGGCATATGCCGTTGCCACCCATCGCCACACCCCGGAAATTGAACAAAATTTAAGCGAGGCAGCAGGTGAAAATTTACTTGTTAATTTCACTCCCCATCTCACCCCTATGAACCGTGGAATTTTAACCACCGCTTATGGCACCCTTAATGAACAGGGATTAAAAGCAGATTTATCCGCTATTTTTAATAAATATTATGGCAATGAATACTTTATGCGATTGCTGGATTATGGAACTTTTCCTGAAACAAAATGGGTTCAAGGTACTAATTTTGTATTTTTGGGATTTACCGTGGATAAAAGAACAAATAGGGTAATTGTTTCCACCGCCATAGATAATTTGGTAAAAGGTGCAGCAGGGCAAGGTGTGCAAAACATGAATTTAATGTGGGGCTTTTTGGAGGATACAGGGCTAAATATGTTACCTGTTTTTCCCTAAGTCTACCTATATATAAGGAGGTATATAATTATGACAAAATTTGCAGGGGCAGTTACCGCTGCCCAAGGTTTTAAAGCATCCGGTGTCCACGTGGGTATTAAGGCATCCAATAAAGAAAAAAAAGATATGGCAATGATTTCATCTTCGGTTCCTTGTGTAATTGGGGCAATGTTTACCACCAATGTGATGAAGGCAGCTCCGGTTCAATACGATATGGAAATTCTTAAAAAAGGTGTTGCTCAAGGTGTAATTATCAATTCAGGTAATGCCAATGCCTGCACAGGACAGCAAGGTCTTGAAGATGCCAAAACAATGGCAAAAAAAACAGCAGAGCTTTTAGGTGTAGATGGGGATATGGTTTTAGTGGCTTCCACCGGAGTTATTGGGCATAATTTACCCATGGCAAAAATTAGCGATGGTATTACAAAAGCCTATGGGGAATTGAGTGTAGATGGTGGACATTGTGCTGCTCAGGCAATTTTAACCACGGATATTCATGCTAAGGAAATGGCTCTTACCATGGAATTGGATGGTATTTCCGTTACCATAGGCGGCATGGCAAAAGGCTCAGGGATGATATGCCCAAATATGGCTACTATGCTGGGATTTATTACAACAGATGCCGCTATTGACGGAGATGTTTTGCAATGTGCTTTAAACGATGCGGTTGCCCAAAGTTTTAACCAAATTTCTGTGGATGGGGATATGAGCACCAATGATACGGTTTTAATATTGGCAAACGGCTTGGCAGGTAATGCAAAAATTAAAGAAGGCAGCAAAAATTACACAATTTTTGTAGAAAATTTAACCAGAATTTCTGTTTATTTGGCAAAAAAAATAGCCCGTGATGGTGAAGGTGCCAATCACCTTTTTGAAGCAGAGGTGAGAGGTGCGGCAACTGTGGTTGATGCCCGAAAAATAGCAAAATCCGTAGTATCTTCCAATTTAGTTAAAGCAGCTGTTTTTGGTAAAGATGCAAATTGGGGGCGGATAATTTGTGCCGTGGGTTATGCAGGGGTGGATTTTGACCCCACCAAAGTAAGCATTTATATTGAAAGCGAAAAAGGCAGGCTTTTTGTGGCTAAAGATGGTGGCGGTTTGGAATTTAACGAGGATTACGCCGCTGAAGTTATGGAAAAAGAAAATATTAAAGCAGTTATAGAATTACAGGAAGGCGAAGCCGTGGGAACAGCTTGGGGCTGCGATTTAAGCTATGATTATGTGAAAATAAATGCGGATTATCGCACTTGATTTTCGTATTAAGTAATAATTTATCTTTAGAATTTTATTGGTAATTTATAATTATTTATTAACAATTTTAACCAAAACATTTGGCTAAAATATATGTTATTCAGAAGTTTTTTAATGATAAAATTTCTAAAATATTATTAAAATCCTCAATTATGTAAGTCTTTTAAAATCTACATAATTAATTAATTTTAAAGTAATTTCCAAACAATACCATAATTTTAATGAATAGCTTTGCATTGTAATTTTATAAACTAATATAAAATAGGAAGAAAAAATGACTACAAATTTAGATAAAAATTTAGAAAAAGCACGGGTTTTCATAGAGTGTTTACCCTATGTAAAAGCCTTTCACGGTAAAACCGTGGTGGTGAAATACGGCGGCAATGCCATGATAAATGAAGAACTGAAAGAGGCAGTTTTTAAAGATTTGGTTTTGATGAACCTCATCGGTATTCGCACGGTTTTAGTGCACGGCGGTGGGCCGGATATTGAGGATTATTTAAAAAGACTGGATATTAAAAGCGATTTTAAAAGCGGCTTACGGGTTACAGATGAAGCTGTGATGGAAACCGTTGCCATGGTTTTGGTAGGAAAAGTGAACCAAAACGTGGTTTCCGGTATCAATGGCAAAGGCGGCAAAGCCGTGGGGCTTTCGGGAAAAGACGGCACCATGTTAAAATGCTCAAAAAAATACGCCAATGTTCGGGATGGGGTAGATATAACCAAAGTGGATATCGGCATGGTTGGTGAGGTGGAATCTGTGGATTGCTCCTTAATTAACGACCTTTTGGCAGATGATTATATCCCTGTTATTGCCCCTATCGGCACTGATGAAAACGGTGGCACCTACAATGTAAATGCGGATTATGCAGCAGGTAAAATAGCAGGAGCATTAGGAGCAGAAAAATTATTTTTACTAACAGATGTTGAAGGAATTTTTCGGGATTTTAACGATAAAGAGTCCTTAATTTCGGTTTTACCCATAGCTGATGTTCCCCAATTAATTGAAGATAAAGTTATAAATAAAGGCATGATACCTAAGGTGGAAAGCTGCACAGATGCGATAAACGAAGGGGTTGGCAGTGTGCATATTATAGATGGCAGGGTTGCCCACAGCATACTTTTAGAGCTATTTACCGATAGCGGTATCGGAACTATGGTGGTGAAATAATGAATATACCCGAAAAAAGTAAAAACGTAATAATGAACACTTACGCACGGTATCCCATAGCCTTGGTAAAGGGGCAGGGTAGCTATGTTTTTGATGAAGACGGTAATAAATATTTAGATTTTATCAGTGGTATTTCTGTAAATAATTTGGGACATTGCCACCCTGATATTGTGGCGGCGGTGCAAAACCAAGCCGCTTCTATGCTCCATTGCTCCAACCTTTTTTGGTCTGAACCTCAGCTAAATTTAGCAGAAAAACTGGTGGCAAAAAGTGGCTTGGGTAAAGTATTTTTTGCAAATAGTGGGGCAGAAGCCAATGAAGGCGCAATAAAACTTGCCAGAAAATACTTTTTTGACCAAGGAAAAGAGTCTAAAAATACCATAATCACCATGGATAAATCGTTTCATGGTCGTACTTTGGCAACGTTAACTGCCACGGGGCAGGATAAAGTAAAAGTGGGTTTTTCTCCGTTAATGCCGGGCTTTAAATACGTACCCTTTAATGATTTTGAAGCCTTAAAAAAAGCCATAACTCCGGATGTTGCAGGTATTATGCTGGAGCCTGTTCAAGGTGAAGGTGGTGTGCACCCAGGTGATGGGGAATACCTAAAAAAAGTTCGCACTCTTTGTGATGAAAAGGAAATATTGCTTATTTTTGATGAAATTCAGTGTGGCTTGGGTCGTTGCGGAGCATTATTTTGCTATGAAAATTATGGAGTGCTCCCGGATATTGTTACCTTGGCAAAGGCTTTGGGCGGTGGCATTCCCATGGGAGCATTTATTGCCACTGATGAGGTTGCAGCTTCTTTCGGTAACGGCACCCACGGCTCCACTTTTGGGGGTAACCCCATTGCCGCCGCAGCGGGAAATCAATACTTGACAATTTTAGAAAAAGAAAATATTATAGATAATGTAAAGATAATGAGCAAATATTTACAGGAAAAGCTGAAAAAAATCCCTTCAACCAAAATAGTAGATGTGCGTGGTATGGGTTTACTTATCGGCATAGAAGTTTCTTGTGGTTCAGGCTCTATTGTGCAATGTTGTTTTAATAATGGCTTATTGGTTTTAGCCGCAGGAGCCGATGTTGTGCGGCTTTTGCCCCCATTAAATTGCACAAAAACACAGATAGATGAGGCAGTTAAAATTTTAGAAAAAGCTATTATGGAGGATGAGTAAAATGGAAATAACCAAAAAATTTGAAGGCAGAGATTTTTTATCTCTCAAAGATTACACCGGAGAAGATTTGCATTATTTTCTTGATGTGGCAGAGGGCTTAAAGTTGGAGCAAAAAGATGAGGGCACTATGGGTTATTTGCCCGGTAGAACCTTGGGAATGCTCTTTACCAAAAGTTCCACCAGAACCAGGGTTTCGTTTCAAACAGGGATTTATCAGCTTGGTGGCACAGGCTTATTTTTAAGCGGCAATGATTTGCAAATAGGCAGAGGCGAGCCAATTAAAGATACCGCCCGTGTTTTATCTCGTTATTTAGATGCAATTATGATACGTACATTTGACCATAGCGATGTGGTTGAGCTGGCAAAATATGCAGATATTCCCATTATCAATGGCTTAACGGATTTATTACACCCCTGTCAAGTTATGGCAGATTTGCTCACTATTCGGGAGCATAAAAAAACCTTAAAGGGTTTAAAATTAACCTATGTGGGTGATGGTAATAATATGGCACATTCCTTAATGTATGGCTGTGCTAAAATGGGTGTAGATATTACTTTAGCTTGCCCTAAAGGATATGAGCCAGATGCCACGGTGGTAAAAGAAGCTGAGGAATTTGCCCAAGATAGTGGCAGCATTGTGCGGGTTTATGAAAATCCCAAAGAAGCCGCTGAAGGTGCAGATGTGCTCTACACCGACGTATGGGCAAGTATGGGGCAAGAAGGGGAAGCCCAAGAACGCCAAAAAGTATTTGGTGGCATTTATCAAATAAATGATGATTTATTATCTGTGGCAAAATCCGATTCCATCGTGCTCCATTGCTTACCTGCTCATCGTGGTGAGGAAATTACAGATGAAGTTATGGAAGGCAAACACAGCGTAGTTTTTGATGAAGCAGAAAACCGCCTTCACGCTCAAAAAGCCATCATGGCACTTTTAATTGCTTAAACTTGAATTAAAAAAATGACGATTTCCGCTGAGGGAACGTCATTTTTTTTAGGCTATACCTCTTTAAGCACCTATTAAGCTAAAAAAACTGTGCGTAGCCATTAAAAATACATTGCTATATTGTTATAAACATGATAATATAAATACAATATAATCACGTAATCCGAATTTAATTATATGTTTTTTACCTATTCTATTGATTTAAACTTCAAAATAAAAATAGATAAAAGAGTGACAAAAAAGGAGGATGAAATGAAAAAAATTAAAACAATTTTGGTTTTTTGCTTAAGCTTGGCGCTGGTTTTGTGTATATCAGCGGGAGCATTGGCAGATGATGCAAAATTAAGTGTGGAAAAGAGCGAGCTAAAGTATTTGCCTGAAGTGAATACTCAAGAATTACAACGTCGTGATATGCCTTACAAAGATGTAGAAAAGAGTGCTTGGTATTACCTGTTTATCAGCTATTTTGATAAATTAGGCACTATCAATGGGGTTTCACCCACATCTTTTGCTCCGGAGCAAGATGTAACCCGTGGTGAATTTGCCAAGTTTTTGGCAACTGTTAAAACTTCTTACAGCGATAAAATCGTTATCTCCAATCCCTTTTTAGATGTACCTTCCAGTGCTTGGTACGCAGCATATGTTCAATGGGCATTTGATAATGGTGTGATTATCGGCAAAACTCCAACTGCATTTTATCCCGAGGATTTTATTACCCGTGAGGAATCGGCTATTATGCTTTATCGCTTCGTAGATGGTGAACAATTCATCGAAGATGGGTATGTGCGCCCTTATATGATAGAGGGCAGCAAACCATTTGGGGATGAAGGCGATGTTAGCCCCGATGCTCAGGCAGCAGTGAAATTTTTAAGAGAAACCGGCTTGTTTTTTGGTGATGAAAACCATAATTTTCGCCCCAAAGACAATATTAAACGCTGTGAGGTCATGAAATTATTGTGCTGTTATCTCATGATAGTAACCAGACCACCTTTCACCAATGATGATGGCAGACCACCAATTGAATTTATTGAATAAGATTAAATAGAGAAACACCGTGGTTTTCCACGGTGTTTTAATTTTTTAATATGTTTTAAACCATCAATTTTCAATATAAAAAGCCAAACCCGGATTTTATGCACTGTAAAATCCAAGGCTTGGCTTTTTTATTAACCGGTGAGAGCCGGTGAGAGAGTTAATTAAATTCCGTGTTACTAATTTTCATAGGTAATAGTAATTTCTCGGTAATAATTTAGAGGTAGGAATTTCTAAATAAATTTATAAGTAAATAATGCCCAATCTATAATCAACATATTTATATGTGTTAGGTTCACTGAATATTTAATTTCACTGGTGTTGATATATTTATTCTAAACACCAATTATAAAATTTAAAATAAACCACTTACTTCCCCTGTGTCTGTATCCACATCTATACGGCGATATGCAGGGTCGGAGCATGTGCCTGGCATTAAACTGATAGCTCCTGCCACGGGGCAAAGGAATTTTGCTCCCCCATAAATTAAAATATCCCGAATGGGTAAACGCCAGTTTTTGGGCACACCTTTAAGTGTGGGTTCGTGGCTTAAGCTCAAGTGGGTTTTCACCATCATAGTTGAATATTCATCGTATTTTTTGTCAGCTTCAAAAACCTTGGCTTTTGCTGCTGCCAAATCGCTCCAATCCACACCATCTGCACCATAAACTTGGGTGGCAATGGCTTCAACTCTTTGGCGTAAAGGCATTGTGGAGGGATAGAGGAATTTAATTTCACTTTTTTCCTCGGCGGCTTCTTTCACCGCATCTGCTAATTCCAATGCTCCATCGCCACCATATTGCCAATGCTCCGAAAGAGCACAGCGTACTCCCATGGCATCACAGGTGCGGCGAATAAATTCAATTTCTGCTTTGGTATCCGTGGCAAAAGCGTTAATACAAACCACCGGTGTTATCCCGGATTTTTGAACTGTGTGAATATGGTGGATAAGATTTTTTATCCCATTTTCCAATAAACCAAGGTTTTCTTTGGTATATTCAGCGGGCAATCCTTTCCCCGGCTGCACTTCAGGGCCGCCACCGTGCATTTTTAAAGCACGAATGGTGCAGACCAAAACCGAAACATCGGGTTTCAATCCCGATAAACGACACTTTACATTCCAAAATTTTTCAAAGCCGATATCAGCGGCAAAACCGCTTTCGGTTACATTATAATCATATAGTTTTAAAGCCAATCTATCCCCAATTATGGAGCTTTGACCAATGGCTATATTAGCAAAAGGACCGGCATGAACCAAGCAAGGCTGGTGCTCCGTGGTATAGCACATGGTGGGGTTGATGGTATTACGCATCCAGGCGGTCATGGCGCCGTCCACTTCTAAATCTGCGGTGGTAATGGGATTTTTATTTTTATCGTATGCCACCACTATTTCACCCATGCGTTTTCGCAAATCTGCCAAATCTTTGGATATGGATAAAATTGCCATTAATTCCGAGCTTACGGTGATACCAAATTTAGATTCCATTAAAAATCCATCTTTGGGGCCACCCATGCCAATAACGATGTTGCGTAAAGCTTGGGCGGCAAAATCCATTACCCAGCCCATTTCTACATTTTTAGGGTCTATGTTTAAGGGTTTTAAGCCACGTTCTAAAAGCTCCTCATCATTATAATTATTTTCGTGCTGCATTCTGGCGGTAAGTGCCACCATGGCTAAATTGTGGGCATTGGTAATATCATTTATATCTCCGGTTAAACCCAGTGAAAATTCGGTCATGGGTATTAAAAGAGCGTTGCCACCACCTGCGGCTGTGCCTTTGATATTCATAGTAGGCCCACCTGAAGGTTGCCGCAAGCAGCCACCTACATTTACACCACGTTTGCCCAAGCCTTGAATAAGTCCCAAGGCAGTGGTGGATTTTCCTTCACCCAAAGGGGTAGGGGTGATGGCTGTTACTTCGATATATTTACCATCGGGGCGGTCTTTTAAGCGTTTCATGATTTTTAAGAAGTCCAATTTTGGGGTTTTCCCATAGGGGATAATTTCCTCAGGCAGTAAACCCAAACGTTCTCTAAATGATTCCACATCGGGTAAACGGCTCTGGGATTCTGCGGCAATTTGCCAGTCTTTCATTTCTCTGGGGTCTAACATAGGCGTTTCTCCTCTCCTATTTTGTGGATAGGTTGTTAAACACCCAAGCCTTGGTTTTATCTAAAATTTAATAGAATTAGCAAATTTTAGATAAAAAAATAGCCGCAGACTGGGTGTTCGCCCAGACGGTCGGCATTAAACTGTTATACTCCATGTGGTTTATCTTCCACTTCCGTCAGTCGTATAACTAAGCATAATTTAACATAGTTTTATAAAAAATGCAAGGGGTTTTTTTATGTAGATTTAAAAACCCCTTACAAAAATATTGTTTGATTTTTTACTTAAATTACGGTTTTATTTGCAGCTATTTTATAAATAATTTTATTTATCGTTATTTTCCATAACCATAGCACGTACTTTTAACGGTAAGCCAAAAAGGTTAATAAAGCCTTCAGCATCGTGGTGGTCGTAAAGTTCTCCTGTGGTAAAGCTGGCTAAAGATTCGCTGTATAAGGAGTAGGGTGAGGTGGTTCCTGCTTTAATAATATTGCCTTTATAAAGCTTAAATTTCACTTCCCCGGTAACATATTGTTGGGTAGATTCTATAAAAGCCTGCAAGGCTTCACGCAATGGTGTAAACCATTTGCCTTCATAAACCACATCGGCAAATTTATTGGCGATGTCTTTTTTAACATTTAAAGTGGCACGATCTAAAATCAGTTCTTCTAATTGGGTGTGGGCTTCCATTAAAATAGTACCTCCGGGAGTTTCGTAAACCCCACGTGATTTCATGCCAACAACCCTATTTTCCACAATATCTATAATGCCGATGCCGTGTTTGCCGCCTAAGCGGTTTAATTCACGGAGAATATCAGATGCCTTCATCGCTTTGCCATTGATGGACATGGGATGTCCTTTTTCAAAAGTAATGCTTACATATTCACCTTCATTGGGTGCTTTTTCAGGGGTAACGCCCAAGGTGAGTAGGTGGTCAAAATTCGGTTCAGCGGCAGGATCTTCAAGTTCTAAGCCTTCGTGGCTAATGTGCCAAAGGTTGCGGTCACGGCTATAACTGTTATCCGCAGAGAAGGGCAAATCAATGCCGTGTGCCTTGCAATAGGCAATTTCATCTTCACGGGAATCCATTTTCCAAGTTTCGTTACAACGCCAAGGGGCGATGATTTCCAGCTCCGGAGCCAGTGCTTTTATTCCCAGTTCAAAGCGAACTTGGTCGTTACCTTTGCCTGTTGCACCGTGACAAATTGCCACTGCACCTTCTTTTTTGGCTATTTCCACCAGCTTTTTAGCGATAATGGGGCGAGCCATAGATGTGCCCAAAAGGTATTTGTTTTCATAGATGGCATTTGCTTTTACGCAGGGTATGGCGTAATCATCAATGAATTCGTCAACCACATCCAAAACATATAATTTAGTGGCACCGGAAAGATTGGCTCTTTCTTCCAAGCCATCAAGTTCACTTTCCTGACCCACATCAATGCAAACACAAACCACTTCATAGTTGTAGTTTTCTTTTAACCAAGGGATAATAGCGGTGGTATCCAAGCCACCGGAATAAGCTAAAATTACTTTATCTGCCATTTTTCAAATCTCCTTAAATAATTCTTATTTACAGTTTCTAATTTTAGCACATATTTTGTAAACTGTAAAGATGTAAAAATGAATTTTTTGCCAAATTTATGAATAAATAATAGTTTTATCACCATAATAATAATATGAGAGATTTAATTATGATGAAAATAGAACAAAATACGGTTTTTCGCTACTGTGCCTTAATATTGGGGAGTACAGTGGTGGCTTTTGGTTTGGCTGGTTTTTTGGTTCCTCACCGCATAGTGGCAGGTGGCACCAGTGGTTTGGCAACAATTATTTATCATTTAACCTTGTTTCCTATCGGGATTTTGGTTTTTGTTATAGATATTCCGCTGTTTTTGTGGGCATTTAAAGTTTTTGGTTTTAAATTTTTAGCAAAAACTTTTATGGTAGCAATGTTTTTGGCGTTATTTTTGCAAATCTTTAATTTACTTATACCAAATGCCTTTTCACCGGATCCTTTATTATCTGCTATTTACGGCGGTATAATTACAGGTGCAGGTATGGGGATTATTTTTAGGTTTGGCGCTACCAGTGGCGGCACAGATTTAATTGCGGCTATTTTTCGCCGTTATTTTCATTGGAAATTGGGCACCGGTCTATTTATTGCCGATGGATTCATCATTTTGCTTTCAGGGCTGGTTTTTGCAATGGATTTAATTTTATATGGTATATTAACTGTGTTTATATGCACCAGAGTTGTGGATATTATACAAAGTGGTACTGCTTCGGCAAAAACTGTTTTTGTTATTACTAAATATCCCGAAGCGGTAAAAAATGCTATTTATGAAAATGTGGCAAGGGGAGTTACTGTTTTTCATGGCAGTGGTGGTTTCCATGAGGAAATGAGGGAAATTCTTTTTTCTGTGGTGGGAACTTATGAAATAGCTAAGTTAAAAGATGTGGTTTATAGTGTGGATGAAAGTGCTTTTGTGGTGGTAACCGCTGCTACCGAGGTTTTGGGTGAGGGCTTTAATGCGGAAACAACCCAACAAAAATAAATATTTTTTAGGCTGTGGATAAAGTCTGACATTGGGTAAAATTCCTTCCCACCAACTGCTTATGTACATATAGGTACACTGCTCAGACGCTGTTCATGGGGTTTTATCGAATATAAGGCTTTTTTGGCAATCTAAAAAATAAATATTTTTACCTTTAATTTATTAATCTTTATGCTATAATAAAAAAAATGTGTTATAATTTAAAAAAACATAAAGGTGAAAATATGAATAAAATAGATATCTTATCTCATGTGGATTATACACTTTTAAAACCTATCGCTGATTGGGAAGCTATAAAAAAGCTGTGCAGGGAATCTGTGGCAAATAAAACAGCCTCTGTGTGCATTCCCCCAGCCTATGTAAAAAGGGTTAAAAAGGAATTTGCAGATTTGAATATTTGTACGGTAATTGGTTTTCCTTTGGGGTATCAAACCACCGAAACCAAGGTTTTTGAAACGAAAAATGCTATTGAAAATGGAGCTTTGGAAATTGATGCCGTGGTAAATTTAGGTGATGTAAAAAATCAGGATTTTCCTAAAATTACAGAGGAAATAAAAGCTTTAAAAAATGTTTGCGGTGATAAAATTTTGAAAATTATTGTGGAAACCTGCTATCTAACAGAAGGGGAAAAAATAAAAATGTGCCATGCTGTAACTACAGGTGGTGCAGATTTTATTAAAACCTCAACAGGATTCGGCACAGGTGGAGCAGAGCTTATAGATATAAAATTATTTAAAGAACACATAGGTAAAGGGGTAAAAATAAAAGCCGCAGGTGGCATTAAAACCATGGCAGATGCGGAAAAATTTATAGAAAACGGAGCATTGCGTATTGGGGCAAGCTCTCTTAAGTCTACGGATGCGGAGTAAAAAATAAGTAGATAAAGTAGATAAAATTGAAAATAAAGGTGAAAAATAATGAATATAGAAAATTTAATTAACGCAGCTATTGAAGCACGAAAAGCGGCATATGCACCATATTCCAATTTTACCGTAGGTGCGGCATTGCTTGGAAAAAGTGAAAAAATATACACCGGCTGCAATGTGGAAAATGCAGGGTTTACCCCTTCTATTTGCGGTGAAAGGGCAGCTTTATACACCGCTATTGCCCAAAGTGAACGTAGCTTTATTGCCATAGCCATTGTGGGCGGCAGTGAAGATTCTGCGGAAAAAGATTTGGACTTTTGCTTCCCTTGCGGTGTGTGCCGTCAAGTATTTTACGAATTTTGTCAAGCTGATTTTCAGATTATTGTGGCAAAAAATAAAGATGATTACTCTGTTTACACCTTAAAAGAATTATTGCCCCATGGTTTTGGGCCGGAAAATTTGCAAAAATAAGTTTTGTGTTTGAAACAATTAACAAATTTTATAAATAAATCCAAGTATAAAAATATCCGAATTTACAATTTGTGTCTGTAAATTCGGATGTTTTTTATGTGGAAATTTAAAAATAAATTTAATAAATACTTATTGGCAATGCCCTGTATAAGGCGCCATGGAAATTCGGATAAAAAATCCTTGGTTGTGTTGACAAACAGGGCACATCAGTGGTGCTTGGGTGGATTTTAAAATATGTCCACAGTTCAAACACATCCAGCCTGTTTCCACCTCGCAGGTAAAAAGTTTGCCTTCTGCAATAAGCTCTGCAAAGATACCAAAACGGTTGCCGTGGGTTTTTTCTATTTCTGCAATCATGTGAAAATCCTTGGCAATTTCCTCAAACCCTTCATCGGCGGCGATATTGCCAAATATGGGATAGATGTTTTCAAATTCCTCAAATTCGTTATTTTGTGAAGATCTTAAAATAGAAAGAATATCCTTTTCGGCATCAACGGGGTAAGCGGCGTCAATTTCCAAGCTGCCGCTGCCGCCTTTAATTAAATGATTGTAAAAAACTTTAGCGTGTTCTTTTTCCTGATTGGCGGTGAATGTAAAAACCTCGGAAATCACCTGTAAATTAGCACTTTTTGATGCAGAAGCAGCAAATGTATAGCGATTTCTGGCTTGGCTTTCACCGGCAAAGGCACGTAATAAATTCACCTTGGTTTCACTGCTGTTAAAATTAATCATAAAATATCCTCCAACTACACTGGTTTTTAATAGTATTATTATATATAAAATTAATCATATTTATACTGGTATTTTGTAGCATATTTCCATATTTTAACTTTATCTAAATCTAAATTTTTAACAGTGCAATAAGGAAAATTTCTTTAAAATGTTTTGATTCTTTGGGTGTTATAATATTGGGTGTAAAGATTGGTTTTTTCTCTTTTTTTTAGATAGTGAGAGTATTCTCACAAAAATCACCTCAATAATTCTTAGCAAAATATAGCAAAGTTAAAATTACCCATATTTACATTATTTGCCTATTGAGTGGGTTTTTAGCTCAGGTGATTCCGTTTTGTTATCTATTTTATAGGGTTAAATGTTAAAAATAATATTAAAATGAGTTTTTAGAGCATTATTATCTATAAAACCAAGGTTTTTTGGTATAATTAAAAAAATCAGTGATAACAAATTGGCATTGATTGTGATAAATTATTTGAGGAATTATGGGATTTTTTATGTTATAATGACTTAACAATTTAATAATTATAAGAGTTCCTTGCGGATTAATAGGGAAGTTGGTTCAAATCCAACGCGATCCCGTCACTGTGATAAAGGATTGGTTTCATATGCCACTGAGCTTAAGCTTGGGAAGGCGAAATCGATAATGCTTTTTAGCCAGTAGACCTGCTTTTATAAAGTCATAATGAAACCTACGGTGAATAGGAGCGTTTATAAAAGTATTTTAATACGGATATTTCATAAAAGCACACCTTAGGGTAGTGCTTTTTTTATTTATCAAGATAATAAGGAGTAAAAATTGGAAATAAAACAATTACAGTATTTTGTGGTTAGTGTGGATATGGGTAGTTTTCACGGTGCCGCCCGTTCATTGCTCACAACTCAGCCCAATGTAAGTAAAACCGTGAAAGCACTGGAAGAAGAATTGGATATGGTGCTTTTGCAAAGAAACCACCGTGGGGTTGAGATTACCGCTGTGGGGCAAGAAATCTATAATTATGCCATTGAAGTACTGAAAAATATGAATAATATTGAAAAATATAAGAAATGCAAAGATATTGAAGTTTTATCCATTTCCAGTGTTCCCAGTAATATGCTTGCTTCAATTTTAGCTAAGTTTTATAAAGACTTATCTAAAAATCATGAGATAAAAATGGAATTTTGGGAAGGTAGCGTGGAAAAAATAATTACCAGAATTCACCGTAGGGAATCGGAATTAGGGTTTGTTTACATTTCAGACCGCAATGTTACTATTTTTCAAAATCAAGTACGGTCTAAAGGTTTGGAATTTATTGAGCTAAAAAAAACACCCCTATATCTCTATTTAGGTAAAAATAATCCCTACTATGGTTTTGAATCCATTAGCGAAGATGTAATCCATAAAATGAAATTTATCCAGCACCATGAGGAGCAGTACTCTTTATTTAATCATTTAGGTCATTTGCAAAAAGGTGTATTTAATCATAGTTACGAGGCTAAAATTGCATCCACCAATAGTGACCATTTTTTATTGCAATTATTGCGTAATACAGATTACTGCACCATAAGCAGTAACCTGTTTAAAGATAGCGATGAAATTTCGGGATTGAGAGCAATCCCCATTGAATCTTGTGGTCAATGTGTTTCCTTTGGTTATTTAAAAAGAAAACTACATTCTTTCTCGCCAATAACAAGAATATTTCTAAAATATTTGGAAAACCAATATGAAATCGGAGACTTATAATATGGGAAAAATAATATTGCAAAGCTTAAAGACGGTATCGGGAAAAAAATCTTCGGGCTATCTAAATATTTGTGGCACAAACTCTCTTTTACCTGCTACGGTAATTTGTGGAGAGGATGAGGGGAAAACCGTTTTAATAACCGGGGGCATTCATAATGCGGAATATGTGGGAATCCAAACAGCTATTGATATTGCCAAAGAAATATCACCCCAAGATTTACGGGGAAACCTAATTATTGTACCTTTAACCAACCGTTCTGGTTTTGAAAACAGAACAATGAGCCTTGTTTATGAGGACGGAAAAAACCTAAATCGCCAATTTCCCGGTAATATTGAGGGTACTCTTGCAGAAAAAATAAGTTTGTTCATTGAAAATGAGCTTTTTACCTTGGCGGATTATTATATTGATTTACACTGTGGTGACGGCTTTGAAGCCTTAACTCCCTTTGTTTACTGCCAAGGCAAAGCCACCAAAGAGGTTTGCCGCAGTTCTTTATCCATGGCAAAGGCTGTTAATGTTCCTTATATTGTAAAATCTCAACTTGATAGCGGAGGAGCTTATAATTACGCAGGAGCTTGTGGTATTCCCGGTATTTTAATGGAAAGAGGCGGCGTAGGTCTGTGGTCTTGGGATGAGGTAGATAAATATAAAGCTGATGTAAAAAATGTTTTACGTACCATTGGGGTATTGACAGGGGAGCCGAAAATTTATGAAGATCCTAAGATTTTTACCCAGACAATTTACGATTTTTCTTCTTCAATTGGTTGTTGGTATCCAAAGCATGAGGTTGGGGATGTTATTTTAAAAGGCAGTGTTTTAGGTGAAGTAAGGGATTACTTTGGTAATATAATAAGCACCTGTTTTGCTAAAAAAAATGGCATTGTTTTATTTCAAACAGTTAGTTTAAATGTGCTTAAAAACGATCCGCTCATTGCCTATGGCGTATGTGATGGAGAAGGAGAGGATATTTAAGGAACAATATATGGTGAAAAAGAACTTAATTAAAAGAATTTTGCAAATTCTTATGGTTTTGATGGGAATCAGCTTTTTGACTTTTTGTTTAACGTATCTTGCTCCCGGTGACCCTGTAAGAACTATGTATGCAGCATCTGGAGTAATCCCCAGTGAAGATGTTTTAGACCAAGCTCGGGAAGAATTAGGCTTAAATAAACCTTTTTTGGTGCAATACGGAACCTGGCTTTTTAATTGTTTCCATGGAGATTTCGGCACGTCCTATTCCATGAATAAGCCGGTTTTAGAAATCATGATTACAAAGCTGTTTCCCACTTTAAAGCTGGCTTTTGTATCCCTATTGCTTATGATTGCGGTATCTGTGCCCTTTGGTATTTTGGCTGCTGTGAAAAAAAATAAATTTGTTGATTATTTAGTTCGCAGCACTACTTTTTTGGGCATTTCCGTACCAAATTTTTGGGTGGGGCTATTGCTTTTGTATTTCTTTGGTTTAAAGTTGGGCTTATTGCCTGTGGTATCCACGGGTAATGGCTGGGAAAAATTAATTCTTCCTGCTGTGACTTTATCTTTTGCTATGTCGGCAAAATATACAAGACAGGTGCGTACTGCTGTTTTAGAGGAACTGCACCAAGATTATGTGATGGGTGCCAGAGCACGGGGTATTGCGGAAAAAACCATATTGTGGCGACACGTTTTTCCCAATACTTTGCTGCCCTTAGTTACCTTGTTGGGTTTATCCTTAGGTTCGCTTTTGGGCGGCACCGCCGTGGTGGAAGTGGTGTTTTCTTATCCCGGTCTTGGGAATATGGCAGTTTGTGCCATCACCGCTTATGATTATCCTCTGATTCAGGGTTATGTGTTGTGGATTGCCTTAATCTACATGGCAATTAACTTGATTGTGGATATTTCTTATGAATTTATAGATCCCGGAGTCAGAGAAAGCAGGTAAAAATGAAAAAAATATTATTATTCAGTAAAAATAATAAGCTGTTTTCTGTTCTTGTTATATTTTTGGCAATAATTCTTTTGGTCACAATCTTTGCACCCTTCATCATTCCTTATAACCCCTTTGAGGCACATTTGGAAAATGCTTTTAAAGCTCCCAATGGTGATCATTGGTTTGGCACAGATAAATTGGGCAGAGATGTGTTTTCCCGTGTTATTTACGGAACTCGAATTTCCCTTTCTGCGGCCTTGATTTTGGTATCAGCAGTTTTTGTTATAGGCAACACCTTGGGTATTATTGCGGGTTATTTCGGAAAAGCAGTGGATGATGTTATCATGCGGATATCCGATATGATGATTTCCTTTCCCGGTATGGTTTTAGCCATTGCCGTGGCAGGTATTTTAGGGGCAAGTATTGTTAATGCCATGATTGCTTTAATGGTGGTAAGCTGGACAAAGTACGCTCGTTTAGCCAGAAGTTTAGTTTTGAAAATTCGCCATAAGGATTACGTTTGTGCGGCTGAGGTTTTGGGGTCTAAAACAGGGCATATTCTCACTCGCCATATGCTGCCCAATGTGCTCCATACTTTAATAATTACCGCTACCATGGATTTAGGTACAATGATTTTGGAACTGGCAGGTCTTTCATTCTTGGGTTTTGGTGCTCAACCACCGATGCCTGAATGGGGTTTAATGTTAAATGAAGGTCGCAGCTATATGCTCACAGCCCCTTGGCTGATGATTTTTCCCGGGCTTGCCATCTGCTTTGTGGTGGTGATTTTTAACCTCTTTGGGGACTCTTTGCGAGATATTTTAGATCCCAAAGATGAATAGTAAAGATGCTGATTTTGTATGTAAATACATTAAAAATAAAATATTAATTATTTAGTGGTAAAAGCCACGGAATGGAGAAGAAAATGAAACTAATTAAAAAAATTGCCGCTGTTGTTTTAGGGGCAATCCTGGTGGGGGGAGCTTTAACGGGGTGCGGCTCTGAAAAAGCCCCTTCAAGTGAGAATTTAAACTTTGGCTGTATTAATTACTCCGATTCTTTGGATCCTTCAGCTATGATCAATGCCTCATGGTGTGTAACTCGGTTTGGCATTGGGGAGTGCTTGTTTAAATTTGATGATGATATGAGTGCTCAGAACAATCTTTGTGATAAATATACCGTAGATGATTCTAAGACTACTTGGACTTTTCATATTCGTGAAGGTGTAAAATTTTCCAACGGCAAAGAATTGACCCCTTGCGCAGTTCAGGCATCTATTCAATATATGTATGACCAAGAAGCCGGTGCTCAGGGCAATTCAACCCCTTCTATGTATATGGATATGGAAAGTATCAAAGGAGATGACAATACAGGCAATGTAACTATTGTTACAAAGAAACCCATTACTGATCTTTGTTCGGTTTTAGCACATCCCTATTTTTCAATTTTAGATGTTAAATCTGGTGAAAATATGGGCGAAAACCCCATTGGTACAGGCCCTTATGCCATTGAAAAATACGATACAGGTGTTTCCTTGGGAATGAAAGCCAATGAAAACTATTGGAACGGTGAAGTGCCCTATAAAACCGTAAATATAATTTTCATCAGCGATAGCACCACTAAAGCCATGGCTTTGGAAAATGGCGATGTTGATGTGGTGGAAAACATCACCACCCCGGGTGATTTGCAAAAACTTAAAAAGAATGAAGATTATAAAATTGCTGAAGCTGTGGGTATTCGCTGTGGTTTTTCATACATGAACCAAAAGGGCGTTCTTGGCAATGAAGACTTAAGAAAAGCAATTTTAATGGCATTGGATGATAAAACCATGTGCGATGTTACTGTGGGCGGAATGTACACAGCAGGTTATTCCGTATTGCCTTCAGCTTTGGATTATGGCTATAAAAATTTAACCGATGCTACTCCCTATAATGTTAAAGAAGCAAAAAGTATTTTAGATAAAGCTAATATTGTGGATGGCGATGGCGATGGCTACCGTGAATTGAACGGCAAAAATATCAATTTGAGTTATTTAACTTACGATAGTCGCAATTTAATTGATTTCACCGAAGCTGTGGTTTCCTATTTGGATAAAATTGGCATTAAAGCCACCATCAAAACCACAGATGCCGATACCGAATGGAATATGCTAACCAGCGGTGAATACGATTTATTGGCAAATAATTGGATGACAGTTCCCGTTGGTGATCCATACAGCTATTTAGATAACTGGTACAGTAAATCCAAAGCCAATTACTGCGGTTATGCCAACAATGAATATGATACTTTGTATGAAGAATTGGCAAATGAAACAGAAAGTGATGCTCGCAGTGGCATTATTGAAAAGCTTCAACAAATTTTAATTAATGATGCAGCTGTTTTGGTTCATGGCTATTATCACAGCAATATGTGTTCAAATAAGAACATTGAAGGTGCATCTATTCCCACTGCGGATTATTATTGGCTTACCACAAATATTAAACCCGCAAAATAATTAGTTAAAAAAGCAAATTAAAAACGGAGATAATCATGTTGAGTATTAGGAATCTTGAAATTCAATATAAGCAAAATAAACCTGCGGTGTGGGATTTTTCCTTAGATGTAAACCCCGGGGAAATTGTTGGTATTGTGGGGGAAAGCGGCAGTGGTAAAACTTCGGTAATCAGAGGTATCATGGGTCTTTTATCCTCAGGTGGAAAAATAGTTCATGGGGATATTTTATTGGGTGATAAATCTCTGAAGGCTTTTTCCCATGAGGAATGGCGAAAATTTCGGGGCACAGAAATCTCTATGATATTTCAAGATTCCGGTGCTATAATAAATCCTATTAGGCGTATTAAAAGCCAATATATTGAATATATCCGTACCCACGAAAAAATATCCAAAAAAGCTGCTTTTACAAAAGCAGTGGAAATGCTGGAAAAAATGCAACTGCCCAATGGGGAAAATATTATGAATTGCTATTCTTTTCAATTAAGCGGCGGTATGCGCCAGCGTGTGGGTATAGCCATGGCTATGACCTTTCAGCCACGCATTCTTTTAGCAGATGAACCCACCAGTGCCTTAGACGTTACCACCCAGGCTCAAATAGTGAAACAGATGATGGCTTTACGCCGTGATTTCAATACCTCCATTATTGTGGTAACTCACAATTTAGGGGTAGCCGCCTATATGGCTGATAAAATAGTGGTGATGAAAGAAGGGCGAATTGTAGATTGTGGCACAGCCGAGGAAATCCTTCACAATCCCTGTAATGAATACACCAAGGAATTATTGGCTTCTGTGCCAACATTGGATGGAGAACGCTATGTTTGAACAGGAAAACTTAGTTTTAGAAACAAAAAATATTACCAAGGAATATCATAGTGCTCACCATGGAATATTAACTGCCTGTGATAATGTTTCTCTGGAGTTTTTTAAAGGACAAACCTTGGGAGTGGTGGGGGAGAGCGGTTGCGGCAAAAGTACCTTTATGCGGATTTTAGTGGGTTTGGAAACCCCAACCCAAGGTGAGGCTCTTTATCGTGGTGGGAATATTTTAAATCTCAAGGGCGAGGCAAAACGCTTAAATTGTCGCAATATTCAAATGGTTTTTCAAGACCCTACGGGGTCTTTTAATCCTAAAATGAAGGTGCGTGATATAATTTCCGAGCCTTTGTTAAATTTCGGCTTAATTACCAAAGGTGAGGTTGAAGCCGTGGCAAGGGAGTATTTAAAAATGGTGGAACTGCCCGGAGATTTTCTCAATCGCTATCCCCATAATATGAGTGGCGGTGAAAGGCAAAGGGTGGGCATAGCCAGAGCACTGACATTGGAGCCGAAAATAATCATTTGCGATGAGGCTACTTCGGCTTTGGATGTTTCGGTGCAAAAAAACATAATAGAATTGATTACAAAAATTCAACGAGAAAAAAATATTGCCATGGGTTTTATTTGCCATGATATTGCCTTGATTACCCAAGTTTCCCATGAAGTTGCGGTGATGTATCTTGGCAATATTGTGGAAATATTATCGGGAAATAATTTTAAAAAAAATGCCTTGCATCCTTATACCAAGGCTTTAATTGATTCTATTTTTCATCTAAATATGGATTTTAGTCAAGAGATAAAAAGCCTTAAAGGTGAAGTTCCCAATGGTTTAGATATGGTATATGGCTGCCCCTTTGTGAATCGCTGCGAAAGTTGTTTGGAAATTTGCCATCAAAAAAAACCAACTTTGCAAACCGTTAATGGGCGGCACAAAGTGGCGTGTCATTTATTTAATGGAGAAAATAATAATGGGAACTGATTTCACCCAAGGCAAAATTGGCAAAAACCTTTTTTTCTTTACATTACCCCTATTGTTGAGCAGTCTGATTCAGCAGCTTTACGGTACGGTTAATTTAATTATTGTAGGAAAATTTTTAGGCACAAAATCCTGTGCAGCGGTGGGGGCAAGTGATTTAATTATTACTTGCCTTATTGGTTTTTTTTACGGCATGGCGGTAGGTGCCAATGTAGTGGCAGCCCATCTCATAGGGGAAAATGCTCAAGGAAAACTGAAAAAACTCATTGAAACAGTGGTAATTTTAGGCTTTGTAGGTGGCATTATCCTGATGCTCATAGGGTTTTTTCTTGCTCCTACAATTTTAACATTTATGGGTACACCTGATTCCATTTTAGCCATTGCCGTAAGATACCTGCGAATTTATATGCTCAGCATGGTTCCCATTGTGGTTTATAATCTTGGTTCGGGGATTTTAAGAGCCATGGGTGATGGCAAATATCCAATGTATTTTCAACTGGCAGGTGGTCTTTTTAACGTGGGAGCAGGTTTACTATTGGTGGGTGTATTAAATATGGGGATTGAAGCTGTGGCATTTGTAACTTTTCTTTCTCAATCCCTTGCTTTGTTTTTGCTTTTGAGACATTTTCACCATTTTCCATCTTCAGTATCCTTGGCTCTGATACCCAAGTACTTTGAAAAAGCGTTATTTAGAAAGATTTTACAAATTGGGATTCCCGCAGGTGTTCAGTCAATATTAATTACCCTTTCAAATATTTTAATTCAAGTTAAAATAAATGGTTTCGGTGTTGATGCCATTGCGGCATTTGCCGGATACTTTAAAATTGAAATGATTTTGTATTTGCCTATTCTTGCCTTGGGTCAAGGTGTGGTTTCTTTTGTGGGGCAAAATTACGGTGCAGGGCAAATTGGCAGGATAAAAAAAGGAGTGCTGCTTTCTATGGTTTTCGGCACCTTGGAAACCTTGGTTTTAAGCGGTGTTTTGCTAATAGGTGGAGAATATGTTTTTGGACTTTTCTCATCCAATGAAAAGGTTATTGCCATGGGTATTGAGGTAATGACAATAACTTTTCCTTTTTATTTTCTTTATGTAATTTTGGAATGTGTAAGTGGGGAATTGCGGGGCATAGCAAGGGCTTTTGCTCCCATGGTAATTACCTTGGTAAGCTTTTGCCTAATTCGGATATCACTATTGCTGTGGTTTTTATCTTTTAGTCATAAGCTAACCTCTGTTGCCGCAACGTATCCCTTAACTTGGTTTTTGGCAGCAGTAGCGTTGATAATCTATCGCCGTTTAATTTATTCTCCAAGAATCCCCAAATTATTGCAAAAAAATCCTCAACTTTAGCAGGGAACTATATTATTAGAGTAAGTGTATAAGAAATTTTGCCAATTTGTTCAAATAAACTTTTAAATAATTATTTAGGCTGTTGATAAAGTCTGATATTCGGCAAAATACCTTCCCATGGATTGCTTATGTTCATATAGGTACATAAGCAGCCGCAACTCAGGTAGTTTTACCGAATCTAAACCTTTCTTAACAGCCTAACATCTTGGTAAAAAACTATGTTTTTTTAGAATCTGAATTATTACATATTACTCTTGTTTTCTATATATACAAACGTGGTAGTCTAAAATAAATTGGCATTTTACAATGGTTTTACAATTTAAAACCTATAAATACCAGTAAATACCTATAAATTGCCATGATAATTAAAAATTTGGATAAAGTAAAACACCTGTTAAACCGAAGTTTAACAGGTGTTTTGTTTGGAGGCGCTGTCCGGATTTGAACCGGAGCATAAAGGATTTGCAGTCCTCTGCCTTACCGCTTGGCTACAGCGCCATTTTTAAGTTACTCGGCTTAACCAGCCGCTTTAATATAATAACATAAACTAAATGAGATTTCAAGTCTTAATTTCATTTTTTTTAAATTTATTTTTTTAATCTGTATATTTTTTGTAATATAGGCAAAAATAATGAAAATAAATCTTTGAGGAGGTTTTTATGATAAAACCCATAAAGCTAATTATTTGCCTTTCGCTTTTTCTTATTTTAGCGGTTTATATTTGTTTTGATGATATTGTAATCCAAGAAAAAGCCAATGCCCAAGAGGAAATCAGCGCCACAGCGGCATCGGGTCAGAGTATGTCATATAATGACCAAGTATCACTTTTGGCTCGTGCTATTCATGCTGAAGCAGAGGCTGAGCCTTATGTGGGCAAAGTGGCAGTGGGTGCAGTGCTTTTAAACAGAGTGGATAATTCCCAATTTCCCAAAACTCTAAGCGGTGTGGTTTATGAAGCCAGTGCTTTGGAATCTGTAAGCAATGGCAGAATGAACAGCACAGCAGGGCAGGATTCTAAAAAAGCGGCACAGGCTGCTATTAACGGTTGGGACCCCACCTATGGTTCACTATTTTTTTGGAACCCCTATAAAAAAGTTAACAAATGGGTTTGGACCCGTGAAATTACGGTGCAATATGGCAAGCACGTTTTTGCCAAATAAGGAGTAAGATATGAAAAAAAATAATTTAATGGCTTTTTTGGTTATTCTTACGGTAATTGGCTTTGGCTGGGGGTTTTATCAAGCATCGGGAAATCAGCACAGTGAAGCTACTTTGGAAAATATAAGAAGCAGAGCTTTTTACGACCTCATAGATTCCGTGGAAAAACTCTCGGTGCTATCCGCCAAAACCTTGGTTTCCCATGATGATAGTATAAAAGCTCAATTATTTTCAGAGCTTAATACTGAAGCATATGTGGCACAGGAGAATTTATGCCAATTACCCATTTACCACAATTCACTTTTGCGTACGGAAAAATTCTTAAACCAAATGGGGAATTTTTCTTTTGCCCTGCATAATAAAGCTGCGGATAATAAAGAAATTACTCCTGAGGAAATAAATTCCCTGATTTCTTTAAATAAAGAAGTTGAAAAACTTTCTGTTTCCCTACATTCCCTTGCCAATAATAACGAAAATCCATTTTCCCAAGCAGCGGTGAAAGCAGGGGCAAAGCAAATAGCCAAAAACAAACTCAGCCAATCCGGTGCGGCATACACCACCTTATCTTCAATATCCACGGATTTAGAAGAAGTGCCGAGTTTAACATATGATGGTCCTTTTTCCGATGAACTGGAAAATGTGGGTACTTTGAAATTAGATGGTGAAATTGTGGAATGGCACACCGCTTTAGACACTGCTAAAACTTTATTGGGTAGTGAATACGTTTATAAAGCCTACGGCAAAAGCAGTGAAAATGCAGGAATAACCGTATATTCAGTTTCTGTGGCAAACAAAAAAGGTGTAAATATCGGTTATTTGGATATCTCTCGCAGCGGTGGTTTCCCTGTGCAATACACAGCCAACGAGCCCAGAGGTAATGAAAAAATTACTATCAATCAAGGGATTTCTTTGGCAGAAGAATTTATCAAAAAAACCTGTTATAAAAACATGGTATCTTCTTATTATATTGTGGAGGATAATATTTTAACACTGAATTTTCTCTATAATGAAAATAATGTTTCGGTTTATCCGGATATGATAAAGGTATCTGTGGATCTTACAAACAAAAAAATAGCAGGGTTTGACTGTAAAACCTATTTAAAAAATCATAAAGAAAGGGATTATAAAGAGATGATTATTTCCCCGGAAGAAGCACGGAGCAAATTGGGTGCAAATATTGAAACATTTTCCGAACAAATTGTAATAATCCCTCTTAAAAGTGGCAAGGAAGCACTGTGCTACGAATATAAGATTAAAGAAAACAATCATGAGTATTTGATATATATTAATGCTACCACAGGCAGGGAGGAAAATATCCTCACCCTTGTTACCACAGATAAGGGAACATTGACCTTATAAAACTTTTTTTAATAAAATTAAAAAAAATACTAAAAAGTTTAAAAAAACACTTGCAAATTGTAAAAAGATATGATAACATATTCTTCAGTGCCGGAGTGGCGGAACTGGCAGACGCCCGGGACTTAAAATCCCGTGGGTAGCGATACCCGTACCGGTTCGACCCCGGTCTCCGGCACCAAAGAAAGCACCTGTATTATACGGGTGCTTTCTTTGTATTTATTTAACTGTTTATTTTAACATTATTTTACTGGTTTTCAGTGATTGCGGTATATTGTGTTTTTTTGAAAATGATATATTAATAAGTAAGATACGGCAGCGGCATGATACCGCTGTTTTTTTTGAAACAAAAGTGCAGTTTTGTAGATTTTAAGGCTCTTTTTCAATGATTTTTTAAGTGCTATAATATTTATTTTTCTTTGTGGCAGGGCATTAAAATTTGGGTAATATATTGCTCCATAGAGCTTATAGCCATTTCATTTATGCCTTCCTCATAGCAATAACCGCTGATTTTTAAATTGTTTTCATCCGCAAAAGCCAGCATTTTTAAATATATTTGGGGTATTTTATCCCAATCTCCCACAGAAAAACCACGGATATAAGTGCCTTTTTCCTTTAAAAATAAGCCTTTTTTCGAGGCGGGGTTTTTCACTTGGATAAAAAAACAATCGTAATCATCAAAATTGTGGTGGCTGATTTTATCTGTTAAAATCATGCTGCCATAGCTTTTATTATATAGCCTATAATCGCTTAATCTTTGGTTGTGCTCCATAAATATCCCCATATCGTTATCATCATAAGTACCGCTTATAGATGGACTGAGCAATAAATATTCCGCATTGCATTCCACAAGTTCAATTTTATTCAAATCGCTGTTTTCGCACATGGCAAGTTGTTTTTCTTTTTCTGTAAGTAGTTTTCTTATTTCTTTTAAACGTTTTATGGTTTCATCTATTTCCGCAGTTTTGGTGCTTATTAGATTTCTAAACTTTTCAGGAGAAGGCTTTTTTATATATTTCATAATATCTTTTATAGACATATCCAGCTCACGCAGGGTTAAAAGCATCTCCAAAATTTGGCTTTGGTGATATGTGTAATAGCGATAGCCATTTTCACCTTTTAGCTCGGGTGATAATAACCCAATTTCATCGTAATAAAGTAAGGTGCGTTTATTTATATTGTGTAGCTTGGCAAATTGCCCGGCGGTAAATAATATTTTATTATTATCCATAATTTACATTTCCTTATTGACATTACAGTTACTGTATACTTTATTATAGGTAATAGAAGATAATAAGTCAAGAATACGGAGGAAAAAATAATGGCAGAAAATAATATTGAATTTAGACCTATTGAAAAAGCGGATTATAAATATTTGGAAGAAATTATTAAAGATACTTGGGGTTATGAAAGGTTTTGTACCCCTAAAACAGCTAAAAAACTTTCTCGGGTTTTTCTTGCCAGTTGCCTAACCAACCAAACCTTTACCTTGGTGGCTTTAAATAATCAAGTGCCTGTGGGGGTTATTTTGGGTAAAAATGAAAAAAAACATCGCAGTAAACTTAAATATCAATTAAGATTGATTACTTCTGTGGTAGGTATGATTTTATCTAAAGAAGGACGCCAAACCGCAGGGGTATATAAAAATATTGATAAAATAGATAAAGAATTACTTGCGGGCAGTGGTACGGAATTTGATGGAGAGCTTGCTTTTTTTGCTGTACGTTCAGACCAAAGAGGCAACGGTGTAGGCAAAGTTTTATTTGAAAAATTTAAAGCTTATATGCAGGGAGAAAAAACCAAGAATTTTTACCTGTTTACGGATACTACCTGCAATTATGGTTTTTATGAAGCCATGGGCTTAAAGCGGTTGGGGGAAAAGAAATTTAGTTTAAAACCACAATGGAAAGAAGATATTATGTTTTTTATTTATGGTTGTGAGTTTTAAAATAAAATAAATAAATTATGTTTCAAAACCCTTAAAATATATGTTATAATTATAAATATTTGTGATATAAATTTTAAAAGGGGTGAAGATTATGAATCAAATTGAAAAAGAATATTTACAAAGCTTAATCCCCAAAGATTTACCAAATTGGCAGGATATTGCCAAAGAGGGCTATGCCATAGGTAAAGCCATAAAAGTTGTTCCCTCTTTAGCTTTGAAAAACAGCGGCTATAAAAGCGAAGTGGATATGCGGTTGGATAAAGCCGCCCAAGGCAAAATTACTTGGCGTACCATTATGGGACTTGCCACCTTAAAGGATCAAAAAGAAGGACTGGAATATTTAGAGGAATTTGCCAACAAAACAGGTGTTGTAATTGATGCGGCAATGATAATCCCCAATATGCTAACGGGTATACCCGATGAAAAAAGAAAAAATGTGCCCAAAGGTACCAGTTTTATTTTAGAAAAGTCTGAAGATTGGCAGCTACTATCCCAATCTTCCCATATACACACTGCTTTTTGTGATTTTCATATAGGCTCTGCCAATGCCTCTTTTAATACGGAAAATGCCTTAAAGGCAGATTCTTCCTATTCGGGAATATTTTCCCAATTTGTGTGGGATTATCCAAATTGTAATGACGATATTGCTAACCTTTGTGATAATTTAAAGGCAATTTCCATGGTAGCGGCAAAATATGATGAAAAATTCGTGGTGGATACCTATATGGATGACGGTTTACCATCTTATTTTTTAGATTTAGCTTCATTTTTGGGTTATGCCAAATTAGAAAAATATATAGTTTCCACCCTTTGCGGTGCCAGATATGCTTGCAGCTTTGGTCAGCTAATGGATGAAACAGTGCCCAAAGTTGCTTTATGGCTTGGACTTTCCCAAGTTCTAAAGGAGAAGGACCAACCCGGTGTTTCCTTTGTTTTCAGTAATTGCATAGACCATTGGGACCACGATTTAGAGGCAAATTACGGTGTTTTATGCACGGAATTGCTGTTAGAAATTTTGGCAGAAAAAAAATACAAAACAGGTGCTTCTATTTTGCCTATTCCCATTACGGAAAAAGTAGCGGTGCCCACCCCTGAAGGTATTGCCAATATTCACGCAGCGGCCAGAAGGGTAGAGGAAAAAGCTGAGGAATGGCGTGATTTAATAGATTTTAGTAAAATAGAAAAAATTCGAGATATACTCGTAGTCCAAGGTACTAAATTTTTTGAAAATATTTTAGATGGATTCAAAACTGCGGGTATAGATATTGAAAATCCTTTGGAACTTATGGTGGTTTTAAAACGCATAAATCCCGGAGCATTAGAAGAAATGTTTCACCCATCCTTGTGCCATAGCGGTGACCATATAAAGCCCTATGTGCCCACATCCATGGCTCGGCGTTCCATGGCGGAGTGTGAGGAAATTATAGTCAAGGTGAAAAAATTTCCGGATATAGAAAAATTAAAAAATACAGAAATATTAGTGCTATCCGGTGATGTACATCGCTATGGCATTTTTGTTTTAAGCGGTGTGCTCAATGGTTTAGGTGTTAAGGTGGTTGAAGGCGGCGTGGGAATGGAGCCTGTGGAAACCTTGGATATTGCCGATGAAGAAAATATTACCAAAATCTGCGTTAGTGTTCACAATGGTCAGGGCTTGGATTATGCCAAACAGTTGGAATATCTTGGCAAAGATAGGGGCAAGGAATACCGCATTTATATGGGTGGCAAACTCAATGGCATCATCGGTGAGGAATCTGAGCCTCAGGATGTTTCTGCTTTAATAGCCAAAACCGGGGTAATACCTTGTGAAACTGTGGAAGAATTTATTGCAGGTTTACTGGAATAACGGATAATAAATCTTTTCGATTTTCTGTTTTTGTGCTATAATTAAAACATTAATAGATAGATTGTAGGGAAAATTTAATTTTTTGGCAAGATTATAGGCTTTGGAAAAAGTCTTAGAGCAGGTAATCAACCTAAGCTGGGTAATTGCAGTGTGCTCATACATAATAGGTAGGAGATATGGTGATTCTTATCAGACTTTCTTTACAGTCTTACCACTATAAAGTAGATTAGGAGATGTTTTATTATGGAATTATCACAAGCAATCAATAAAAGATATAGCTATCGTGGAAAATTTACCGATGCCATAGTTCCTCGCTGTGATTTAGTTAAAATTGTTAAAGCGGGTTTAGCTGCTCCTTCGGGATGTAATCGCCAAACTCCGCAATTTATTGCTTTGGATGATAAAAATTTAATAGCTGAATTTGCAAAGATTATAGGTTTACCCAAAACAGCCACAGCCACAGCGGCTATATGCGTGGTTAGTTGCCCTAAACCTGCGGTGGATGGCAAATCCTATGCTGCCCAAGATTATGCGGCGGCAATAGAGAATATGCTCCTTACCATAGTGGATTTAGGCTATGCAACCTGTTGGATAGAAGGACAAATTCATGCCGATGGGGTAAACGAAAAATTGGAAGCTCTTTTAAATTTGCCGCAAAATGTAAATTTAGCAGTTTATTTGCCCTTGGGTGTGGCTGAAGAGCCTCAGGCAAATCCCGTAAAATCCAAAATATTGCCCAACCGTGGTTGGTTCAATAAATATGGAGAGGAAGAAATAAAATAAAACCCATTTATGTTTGTTAAATGAGTTTAGATAGATACTGAATTTAAAACCACCATACATTAAATTAAAACCACCCTACATTTACAATGCAGAGTGGTTTTTAAGCTGTTGATAAAGTCTGATATTCGGCAAAATCCCTTCCCATCGGCTGCTTATGTA
>JAVXOZ010000008.1:0-77896 GCA_036644995.1 Clostridiales bacterium
TCAAGAACTGATGCAAACATTGCAATAATATACAAAATCTCGGTTTGTGGAATTGAAAAAAATAGAAGTTATAGAGGTGATATTTTAATGAAAGCCATATTATATGTCCACGGAAAAGGTGGAAGCTATTTGGAAGCGGAACAATACAAGAAAAATTGTGATGGCTTTGACATATTCGGAGTAGACTACAATGACTATTTACCGTGGGTGGTACAAAATCAGATTAAAGCAGAGTATGATAACTTGATAGAAAAATACGATGAGGTTTATCTTATTGCTACGAGCATAGGCGCTTATTTTTCAATGCTTACATTGCAGGAACGGTGCATAAAGAAGGCTTTGTTTATATCACCTGTACTAGACATGGAGCGCTTAATTTTAGATATGTTATCATGGGCAAATGCAAATGAAAAAGAATTGTGTGAAAGACGAGAAATCCAAACTGACTTTGGAGAAATATTATCATGGAATTATTTAAAATTTGTTCGAGCAAACCCTATTGCTTGGGATATTCCTACGGAAATCCTTTATGGTGAAAATGATAATCTGACCTCTCACAATACAGTAAATGCTTTTGCTAAAAGCCATCATGCTAATGTGGCGATTATGAAAAACGGAGAGCATTGGTTTCATACTGACGAGCAAATAGCCTTTTTAGATAAATGGATGAAAGAAGCAATCAAAATGTAAACATATATATAATTGCCTGTTCCCACAAGAATAAATCCCTGCTCCAAAAATCACGTTGACCTATCCCCAAGTGAAAAACGCCAAAAACCGTTCAAAAGGCATAAATCGCCCTTGACCTATTTACTGAGATACGGTGATTTTTTTATCTTTTTTTACGTGTTCAATTTGATTTTACAATTAACCGAAAAAATAATTTTGTGGATTTTAACTATCTGTTGTGTGGGGGGTATATTTATGTTTTCGGCACAGCCTGCCCCTCAATCAGGTGGGTTAAGTAAATCTTTCACCAAAGAAATAATGCAAACATTTTCTTTCTATCAGTCCATGGAACGAGAAAAACAAACCGCTTTTATTGAAACCGCAGATGAAGTTGTTCGCAGCTTGGCACATATGTTTGTATTTTTCGTACTGGGTATTTGTGTTTGCGCACTGATAAGTAGCTATGGTTTGAAATATACCTTGCTTTGGTCACTTTTATTCTGTATCCTATATGCGATATTTGATGAATGTCACCAAGGTTTTTTTGTAGATGGTCGTGGTTTTCAGCTAATAGATCTCTGCAAAGATTGGTTCGGTAGTTTTTTAGGAATTTCCCTTACCGCTGCAATTTGCCGAAAACGCTAAATTTATTGGCAAGATGTAGCTTGCTGTGTTATCCAAAAAAAAATAAATGCAGGTTCCAAGTCAGATATGGCAGCTACTATATCTAACTTGTAACTTACTATTTTAGGTTCTATGCTAAATGTTGTGGTATAAAATATATATTATGTAAAAGATTAAAAAAACAGTAGAGCATATTGGAAAAAATCCTGTAAATGAAATTGATTAAACACCAATTTCCAAGGAGAACCAATATTCTATATACTGATTTTACTCCGTTTTTATATAGAATTACAAAATGTAATGATCGCTGAAATATATTTTGTTTTCAGTAGAGCACAACCATTTAACACGGAACTTTTAAACCTAAAATTATAAATTTAATCCGCAACAATAATGGCAGTTAAAATATAGGCACATAATTTACTATATTTTTTCTAAATAATGCCTTATTACTTGATATTTAGTTAAAATTTTAAACAAAATTCGCAAAATCATTGATAATTTGCGGATTTTGTTTTAAAATAGTAAGTAAGTATATTTGTGAGGTGAAATTATGTTTGAACTACCAAGTGTTGTACAATGGAAAACATTATTTGGAATTTCCGAGAAACTTCGCATTATGGAACCTTGGAAACATTATAAAAATACAGAAATTATTACAATTAAAAACAAAAACAGCGAAGAACCGCTTTTTTGTTCTATTTCCGGTACTCAAGATGAATGTTGTGGCATTTCTGTTTACAATGGCTATCAAAGTTTAAGTGGGCTTTTTAACATTTTAAGGGCAGGGATTGACCCACCTTTTCATACAGTAATTGGCAATCAACAATGCCTTACAGCCTATTTCGGCGAAAAGAAACTTATGGGTCAAGGTGATTTTGGTGCCATGGAATATTGCGAATATGTACCACGAACAGGATTAATGAACCAAATATTTTTTCGCACCTATGAACCGGGACTGGCCCCTTGGTATATTGATGCCCAAGAATCGCAAATTTTAATAGATGCCCTGGAATCCCTTTATCAAGGATTAAAAAAAGCAGAAAATCAAAACCTTAGTATGCACAAGGGAGAAACCCTTTTAATTACCCAAGTAGACTATGATAATTATGAGCTTTCTCTAACTCCTTTACCTTCATTTACCTTGGAAGAAAAAGTTCTGGAAATAAAAGACGAGCTATATATAGCTAAGTTAAAAAAATTACCTCGCTCCTCACTGGCAATGGAAGTGGATTTGGCATACCTTACCAATCCCGTGGCAGGCAAACTCAGCGCACGACCCATTTTCCCCAGAATAATTATTGTTGCCAATCATGATGAGGGTACCGTGGAAAACCAAATAATATTAGATGAAGAAGCCAACGAAGTGGATGAGCTTTTAACCTTTCTTACGGATTCATTTAGAGAAATCGGCAGGCCACGCCTGTTAATTATCAGAAAAGAAGGTATAAAAAATAGAATTTCAGATTTATGTAAAAAAATAAACGTACCCATTGAAGAACGCAGCAATTTAGAGATAATTGATGATTTTTTAGGACTTGTGGGTAATTATCACCCCGAGAAATGAGGCTATTATGGATACTAAAGCATTACTAATTCAACTTCAGGAACAAACAGCTAACTATGATTTAGCTGCATTAAAAAAAGAATATGAGCACTATAACACAGATTCACCTCTATCATCCGATGATTATGACAATATGAACAAAAAGTTTAATTTAGAAACATTGATTTCCCTAAAAGAAAACCAAGGTAACTTTTTTAGTGAACAAGTAAATCAACGCTATCTTTTAAAATTTGAAGATGCAATTAATAACTTTATGGATGTACACGCACCGGGAGATGGTGATTTTAAAGATTATATTCGCATTTTAAATTGCTATCGCACTTTTATTTTAAAAATCCCCATGCACCCTGTGGGTATGAGCTTAGAAAAAGGCAATGTAACAAAAAAGGGTAAGGACTATTACTGCTCGGCAAAAAAATTCTATATGAATCAGCCTGATTCGTTATGTCGTTTTTGTATGGCTAAAATTTCCGATATATAAAAAATATGCCGAGAATATTTCATTCTGCGGCATATTTTCATTTAGTGTTATTAGTTTTCTTTGGCAAAAGCAATCAAAACTGTTTCTTTGCCACTTTCTCTGCTAATCTTTTGTTCCAAATCGCTAATTGGTGATTTGCAACAATCTTTAAGGTCAGCAAATTTATAATCTTTGGTATTACACATAAAAACCACCTCCTTTTGCAATATTATTATAACCAAAACCAAGGATATGAATACAATTTTTTTAAGAGGAGCAGAATATGGAAAAATATATTATGGCTTTAGATCAAGGAACCACCAGTTCCCGCTGTATTATTTTTGACAAAAAAGGAAAAATCATCGCTAAAGCCCAAAAAGAATTTAAACAACACTATCCCAAACCCGGTTGGGTGGAGCATGATGCCATAGATATATGGAGTACCCAAATAGGGGTAGCCCATGAAGCACTGCAACATGGTGGTTTATCCTCTAAAAATATTACCGCCATAGGTATAACCAACCAAAGGGAAACCACGGTGGTTTGGGATAAAGCCACAGGTGAACCCATTGCCCCTGCCATTGTTTGGCAATGCAGGCGCACTGCTAAATACTGCGAACAGCTAATCACAGATGGCTACAATGATATGGTGCGAGAAAAAACAGGCTTACTGATAGATGCTTATTTTTCCGGTACAAAAATAAAGTGGATATTGGAAAACACACCGGGTGCTATGGAAAAAGCCAAAAAAGGTGAGTTGCTCTTTGGCACCATTGATACTTGGCTGGTGTGGAAATTAACCAAGGGCAAAGTTCACTGCACGGATTATTCCAATGCCTCACGCACCATGTTATTTAATATTAATACCTTAGAATGGGATAAAGACCTTTTAAAATTGCTGGGTATTCCCATTGCCATGATGCCAAACCCTATGCCTTCAAGCTATTATTACGGCGATACCGACCCTGAAATTTTTGGCGGTTCCATACCCATTGGCGGCATAGCAGGAGATCAACAAGCAGCACTTTTTGGACAAACTTGCTTTGAAAAAGGCATGGCAAAAAACACCTACGGCACCGGCTGCTTTTTACTGCTAAACACAGGTGAAAAACCCGTATATTCCCACCATGGTTTGTTAACCACCATTGCTTGGGGTTACAATGGCAAAGTGAATTATGCACTGGAAGGCTCTGTTTTTATTGCAGGTGCAGCTTTGCAATGGTTGCGAGATGAAATGAACCTTATAGACAATGCCGCAGATAGTGAGGATTTAGCCGCTAAAGTACCTGACACCGCCGGAGTTTACTTTGTTCCTGCCTTTGTAGGCATGGGGGCACCTTATTGGGATTCCGATGCCAGGGGCATAATAACAGGGCTTACCAGAGGCTGCAATAAAAACCATATAGTTAGGGCTGCTTTAGAATCTTTAGCATATCAAACCAATGATGTTCTTAAGGCGATGATAGAGGATTCACATTTGGATTTAATTGCTTTAAAAGTAGATGGGGGAGCATCTGCCAATAATTTTCTTTTACAATTTCAATCCGATATTATCAATACTAAAGTGGAAAGACCACGCTGTATTGAAACCACAGCTTTAGGGGCTGCATATCTTGGAGGTTTGGCTTTGGGATATTGGGAGGATTTGCAGGAAATATCTGAAAACTGGCAGATTGATAAATCTTACCAACCAAATATATCAACAGAAACCAGAGAAAACCTCATTTACGGTTGGACAAAAGCAGTAAAAAAGGCATTGAATAACAACTGATAAATAGCGCTAAACTAAAGTGCACATAAAATCTTAGAAAAGCCTAAGATTTTATGTGCACTTTTATTTTTAAATATTTTTTTAAGTATTAATATTTATTACACGCCGCTTATTCGTAATAAGTTACTTGGTTGCGTCCTTTGGTTTTGGAGCGATACAATGCCACATCAGCTTCTTTAATCAAAGCATCCAACTTATTACCGGAAACAATACGGGTTGCGCCTATACTAATGGTTATTCTGGCGATATCTTCCATTTGCGGACTTTTGCATACTTTAGCAATGATATCCTTTAAAATAACATCTGCTTCATCGGGTGGTGCATAAATTGCACCCACAAATTCATCGCCGCCGAAACGGGCAATTATCCCTTTATTCCCAATAACCTGATTTGCCATAGAACTAATTTGGTATAATACGGTATTACCAAACATATGTCCGTATAAATCGTTAACTTTTTTAAAATGGTCAATATCAAATATAAAAAGAGTACCCTCTTTACAGCCATTTTTTTTGCTATTGCGCCTATAAATCTCATGGAACATTTTCATATTGGGCAAATTAGTTACTTCATCTGTGGCTGCTGTTTTAACCAATAAACGATTATATCTACAAATAAGGAAGGAACTAAGGAGTAATACCATAACAATGATTATGGCTATTAAAAGCAAATCTTTTTTAAATTGAGTAGTAAGCATAGAACGTATTGTTGATGTATCTTTATGGATAACAATATACCAATCTAAATTTTCCACATATTGCGTAATAACACAATTTTCCACAGCACCATTGGGATACCAGAAAATTTCCATGGATTGTTTATTATTTAAAATTTTATCTTTCAAAGCCAAGCTGGCTTTATTATCAAAGAAATTGGCAGTTTCAATATTTTTTACATCAGAATCTATTTGAACAACACCTTGGTTGTTTATTAAACAGGCATTTAAGTCGTAGTCGTTTTCAAAGCTTTTTAATAATCCTTGTAGATGGTCCATTTTAACACCCACACCCACAACACCCAGTAAAGAGCCATCGCTACCTTCTATTCGGCAATTAACAAATATTGTTAATTGGTTGTTTTTAACTTCATCGGCATCCACATCCAAATCGTATGGTTTTCTGCTCTCCACAAAATCGTAATACCAAATATCGTGGGGGTTTTCAGGGCTGACAATTTTATTTATTCCCTCATAATGATAATAAACCTCACTATTAGCCGAAACCAAAAATACCGAATCATAGTTATATTTATTTTGATATGCGGATAAATATTCCTGAATTAACTGTTGCTGTTCCAGCTGTACTTCATTGGGGTTTTCCTTATTTAACCAGTTTTTCAAAAACGTATCATTTGCCATGGTTTGACCCACAAAAATAGGCTTGGTAAGACTATTATCTATCTGGCCATAAATAGTAGATGAAGATAATTTTGAAATATTTTCTATATCGTTTTCAACTATTTTATTAAAATTATCATTATGTAAGAGATTGATAACCACAAAACCTGTAAATATAATCAGGCACACTATTATATTTATTGCAATCAAAGTTCTTTTTTTCATAAAATCCAGTGCCTCTCTATCCATTTTTATTCAATACATTAATGATAACATCATTTATGCTAAAATAATATATCTTTTCCAAATAAATAATTATCCAAAAAAGAAAAACATCCCGACATAATAACTTTTTAGTATTTTATATCGGGATATTTTAAAATCCGAAAATCAACAAAATATATTTAAAGATTTGATATTTAAAATAAATAAAACTTTGCATTTAATACTTTATGGTTTTTCAACTGTAATTAAAGTCCTTTAAATAATATCAAAGAAATATTTAGGAAAATTATTTCCCCGCTTTTGCTGTTTCACTTGTAAGAAATTTGTAAACCAGTGCAGCTATTGCAGCACCCACCAAAGGTGCAACAATAAATACCCAAACTTGGGAGAGGGCTTCGCCACCCATTAAAAGAGCAGGTCCGAAGCTTCTGGCAGGGTTTACCGATGTACCGGTGAAAGGAATACCTAAAATATGCACCAATGTTAAAGATAAACCAATAACCAAGCCAACTACATTATTATTTTCAACCTTGGAAGTAACACCTAAAATGGCAATTACAAACACAAATGTTAAGATAATTTCAACCACCATTGCTTGTCCCAGATTTATACCCAAAGCACTGGCTGCTCCAAATCCATTTTGACCCAAGCCATTGGCTTTGCCAAATAAATAAACAAGAACACCTGCTGCAACTATGCCACCGGCAAATTGTGCCACAACATAGCCGATAAAATCTGTTACACTCATTTTTCCGGAAATAAGCATAGATAATGAAACTGCAGGATTAATATGGCAACCGGATATGTTGCCAATGGAATAAGCCATTGCCACAATGGAAAGTCCAAAAGCAAAAGCTATTAAAAGTGTAGTAAAAGCCAGGGCACTGGCTCCACCTAAATCAAACTTGCCAATTAATGTATTGGCCGCAACGGCACTGCCGCAACCAAAAAGCACCAAAACAAAAGTTCCTATAAATTCCGCAAAATATTTTTTCATAAAGTTCCTCCTTATATTCACTTTTTAAACCTCAGGGTGATTAATCTAAAAAAATAATGCTTTCCCTTGCAGAAATAATGTTTTAAATAATTATTATTTAAACAACTTAATTAACAGTAACTTTACCAAAATATCCCCAATAAGTGCAGCATAAAATAAATGTTAAATTTCAATATAATTAATAATAAAAATGGTATACTAATTTACTGATTTTTGATTTAATACAGCACCATAGCAAAATAATATCGGCAATAACAAACCAAATAACAGCGAGCAAACCCCTGATACGCTTAAGCCTTGCTGCCACATTCCCATAATTGAGCTAAACAATGATAGTGCCATAAGCACACAACCAAGTTTAAAACAAATTACGGATTCACCGGGTTTATCACATTTTTTAATACCAAAAATACCGCTTACTATTGATAAAATGGACCAAATTAATCCTGCCCCAAAAACTAAAACAAAGGGCAATGTTCCCGCAGCCGAAGTATTGGTGCCTAAAAGAAGCACAGCTTCTCCTCCGAATAAAGCAATAGCATAAATAATTGCACCAATAATCCCAAAAATTACTAACAAAATGCCAACAATTTTAAGATATTTCTTTCCTTTTGCTTCCATATTTTTTCTCCTTTTAATCTTATTTTATAAATTCTGTTTGCTGCACCAATAAACAGAATAATATAACTGTTATTTAACTCCCTATTATTTTTTATAGCAAAATAAAATATTTTGTTATATGGGGCTTTTAGGAGCACCTTACATCCATAAACTTTATATTATAATATCATCTTTCGACAACATTAAGCTGATTTTTACTTATTTCGTATTTTTTTTACACAAATATAACACATCTATTTTCCATACAAGAAAAAGTTTTATTTATGAACCGTTGATGTACTACACTTTCTTATTTTGTATAAAAGTATGAAGATAAAATAAAACATTATTAACAAATACTTTACTCATTAAAAGTGAAATATAAAAAACAGGGCATTAAATTTTTTAATTTACATACCCTGTAAAATATTGGTTTTATACTAAATATTGTGGTGTAGATATGAACTTTGATAAAGCGATTTAAACACGTCAGCCCCTGCGGCAGAATTTCAATCCACGCACCTGTGAAGGTGCGACCCAAAATCCCCCGGTGAGAAAATCATACCAATCAATATTTAAATCCACGCACCTGTGAAGGTGCGACGTATTATCTTTTTTATCAAACTCTCCCACACAATATTTCAATCCACGCACCTGTGAAGGTGCGACTTGCGAAAATCTCCACCTTTAAATTTTGACAAAAAGATTTCAATCCACGCACCTGTGAAGGTGCGACTACAAAGTGTAATCTACTTCCAACTTTGACCATATAATTTCAATCCACGCACCTGTGAAGGTGCGACTGACCCTGCCATATATCGTGTTTACGACAACATTATTTCAATCCACGCACCTGTGAAGGTGCGACGGTTTCCCGTTCGTCAATTAGTGATTTAAAATTCTGGATTTCAATCCACGCACCTGTGAAGGTGCGACGTGTATATAGATATCTAAGGCAGGCTTTACAGTTATTTCAATCCACGCACCTGTGAAGGTGCGACTGTCTAATTTCTCCCATTTGTTGTAAATACCATTTAATTTCAATCCACGCACCTGTGAAGGTGCGACGCATCAATGGGGGATTCAAAAACTTTTATTCGGTTAATTTCAATCCACGCACCTGTGAAGGTGCGACTACTTTATCCAAAGACTTACCAAAAAAATAATCGTATTTCAATCCACGCACCTGTGAAGGTGCGACGATATGCAGCCAACTTCATCAATGGCAGGTTTGGATTTCAATCCACGCACCTGTGAAGGTGCGACTTACATCGGCAGACGTTCAGGGGTTTTGAAAAATATTTCAATCCACGCACCTGTGAAGGTGCGACTGGGATAATTACGAATTTACCACATATGAAAAGTTATTTCAATCCACGCACCTGTGAAGGTGCGACCTTTTTCAGATAAAACAAGGATACCGAACTTTGGCATTTCAATCCACGCACCTGTGAAGGTGCGACTCTATTTTTTTGCATTATTATACAATTATACTGTATTTTTCGTCAAAAAATAGTTTTCTTTTTACTGTTTTAAGTGGAAATTATCTGCGAAAGCATAGGCAATATTATGTTACCTATATGTTCGCAGTAAGTAAATGAAAATTTATGCTAAAAAATGAATGTATCTTTTTGAGGATGATAGCTTAAATCTTTTCCCATGGTTTCTACTCTGTTTTCCCAATTTTTACCCAATAAATAAAACCGTAGGCTATCCAATTTCATATCTATAATTTTTGCCAAATCTGCTTTTAAGGTAATAAATTTAGCTGGTTCCAAATCACATTCAAATACGGAATTTTGCACACGTTGTCCGCAATTTACACAACATTTTGCAACTTTACGTAAACGCTTTTGTCCTCCGGGAGATTCGGTATTAACATCATAAGTAACAAGAATCATCATTTTAGATATTCTCCTATTGTACAAAAAATGGTGGATAAGCAGAAAAATCGCCTCGTAAAAACCCTGCCATTAGCATTGCTTGGGTGTAGGGTATAAGCCCTATTTCCACCTTTTCTTTTAAATATGGATGTTCCACTACATCCTGTTTACGTTTTTGCCAAGCAGCCAGTAATATTTTTTTACCATCATCTGTTAACAATACGGCGCCATTTTCTTTTTGATGAAAATCATTTTTATGAATTTGTTTGCGATTTATTAAGGATAGAACGAATCTATCACCTAAATATGAACGCAATTCCTCCATCATATCTAAACCAAGGCTTGCTCTGCCCGGTCTATCTTTATGAAAAAATCCCACGTACGAATCTAAGCCCACAGATTCCAAAGCATTTTGGCAATCAATGGCAAGAATAGTGTAAACATAGGAAAGTAAGGCATTGAAAGGATCAAGTGGTGGTCGTTTATTTCTTTCTATAAAACTAAAATCTTCTTTTTGCTGTAAAATCAAGCTATCAATAACAGAAAAATATCGTTTTGCAGCATCACCTTCTATACCTCGGAGTGTATCTTCATTTTCTGCTTTTTGAACGCTATTTATTGATGTGGATAAGCTACATATTACTGATTCTAAAGGTGTAATATCAAGTTCTTTTTTATGGTCACGAATGGCTCTATTTAACGTTTTTTTACTATTTGCCAACTTTGCTAAAATCATATTTTTAGCAATTAAAAGTGATTGCTCTTTATCATCGGCAATGCGGTATTGGGTGCGTCTTAATAAAACATTGCCATTGGTTTTGCCATGAAAACGTCCGCAAAAACCTCCATTTTTATCCATAAAGCTAATTGCCACACCATGTTCTGCGCATAGGCGTATTAGGGCGCCATTCATACCTGTATAGTTAAAACACACAATGTTTTCTATAATATGTATGGGTCTTCTTCCCACCTCTTTATCCTCAATTTTTACAACAATGTTATCGCCATCTCTGGATAAATATGCTTCGGGCGTGGTGATATATAACGTATTAAGTAATTTGCGCATTCTCATCCTCCAAATATTTAGCTATATAGTGGTCAATATTAAGCTGTTTTTTGGTTATTTTTGGCATACAGATATCATATAGCGAGCATTTTTTGCAATTATGATTAGTTTCAGCTTTTGGTATAATTGCACTTTTAAACATTGTGTGCAATTCTTCTGCAAGTAAAATTAATTCTTGACGGAGAGGTTGTTCCATAGCCACAGTATATCGGCTATTGGTGGCAGCATAGAATAAATCTGCGGACTCTATGGAACAACCCAACATTTCTTCTAAACAAATAACCTGGGCAGTAAGCTGCATAAGGTCACATTTGTTTTTTTTGGGCTTGCCATGTTTATATTCCACAATATTGGGCAACCATTTTCCTTCACGCCCCGGTATTGCGATACCGTTTTCATTTTGTTTAAATTCCACTACATCTAAAATACCGGAAAAGCCCAGGGTTTTGGAGGAAACAGCCATAGCACGGGAGATAAATACATTTTTGCGGGTTTCTGTAATAAAGGGATTATCGGCTTTTTCGTGGAGTATGTTTCCTGCAGAGGTTAGCCCATTATCTGCCCATGCTTGGGAAATATGAATTAACCCCCATTGACGTTTGCAAAAATAATAATGTTGCAAACCGGATATCATCAAATAATCATCTTCTGTGTACATTATATTAATTGATAGATTTCCGGAGATAAACCATCTAAGTCCTCAATGCTTATATCATAATCCTTAAATGACTTGGGAGTTATTCCTTCTTTGGCTTTTATTTTCAAACTTCTATGCACTTCGGCAGAAGAATATTTAGGTGTTTTGGCTGCGTGTTTCCACCAGTAAACACGGCAAACTTCCATGCTGCCATCGGGTCTGGCTGAGGATGAATCATTTTCAAATAAAGAAATCATGGCTTTTTTTATTTTTTCCGCATCTTCATCGGTAAAACCGGTTTTTTCGGCTAACTGGCAGTTTATACTGCCCTTTATAAGATATAAGCCAAAAGCAACTCTATGTTTCATACCCATGGTATCAGAAGCTTTTTCTGAACCTTTTTTACTTTCACTGTTAACGCTTTTGGTAATTTGCATACTTATAATATCCACAGGTGAAATGCTTACGCCTTGGTGAATGGAAACAGGACCACGAACACCAACTGAAACTTCATCGCTTTTAAAAGCAAAAACTTGTCCAAAACTACGCACATCTATCCATTCTTCGCAGGCAGCCTTGGCAAAATCATTTTTATTTGTATTTTTACCATCGGAAAATTTTTTAACTTTCTCAGTTTTATCAAGTCGTTGCTTTAAACTGGTACATCCATCATTGCTGCGTTCATCTGATTGTACAAATATAGATTCACCCATATCCTGTAAACGGTTGCGTATTTTCCTTTTTATGCACACATCGGATATTTCACCATAGCCATCGTAATTTTCTCTGGGTCTGTTACCATTTAAAGGGTCACCATTTGGATTGGCGTTTTCTGCAGAAATAATCATGGCAAAGTCTATTTTAGTAGTTAGTGTACTCATTTAATTTTCCCCCTTATTATTAAATAAATCTTTGGTTTGACAATGAAAGCCCAATAGATATTTGCCATTTAATTTATCATCACTGGCAAAATCATCTATTGTAAATTTGTCACATATTTCATTAAGTATTTTGGTATAGAATACTTGACTTCCTTGCCCCATTTTATTTAAATATGGTTGCAATCTTTCTTCAATCATTTTCCATGTTTTAAAGGGATTTGACGAAAATGCACTCATATAGCGTTTTGCATTTGTTTGCCGTTTTTCATCTTTTTCAAATGTTGAACTTTCAATTATATCGGCAACAGCCAACAATCTGCCAAAAAGATAGCTGCGGTCTGTGCAACTTTTATCCAATGCCATAGTAATATCCTCCTTATTTTCTATCATTTGTTTTTTCACCAAAGAACAGGCAATACCAAGAACTTCCTGCCAATTATATTTTTTTTCGTAAGCTTGAGGATTAGATCCGTTGATTACCGCTCGGTTTATTAAATCCTTGGGAATTTTTCTACCGTCAATAATACAGGGCAGTAATCTGTCTATTGTAGAGTTAATTATATCATCTTTAGCTTTTATAATGCCATTTTGTTCTGTGCCATAAATAGCTTGTGCAATTCTTTTGGGACTGGGAGCCATAACAAGATATTTTTTTTCCTTGTTAAATACTTTACTTAAATGCCATGCCATATCTAAGTGCCATTTTTGTAGATTTTCTAAAAATTGGGAGCCGTTTAATTCTCGGTATAATGTTATAGATAAACGTCCCTTAGTGGCTGCATCCAATGTCATTACAATAACTTTTGAGGTAGTTGTTAAATTTGAGGCATAACCACTAATTGCCAAATTTAGTTGTTTGGCAAAAGCACTGCCGGTTTGAGGATACCTAACTGCATCCTCATCTTCATCTTCATAATCATTAATAGACCATATATCAACAGTATCACCAACAACCGATGGTATTGGTGCCATATTATTAGCCCAGGAAACAATATTTAATGAATCATGATGCCAACCTTGGCGGCTAATCAACCATTTTAAGGCATTATGTGCTTTTTCTGAAACCTCATAGCCAACAGACATAACCTGCTCTTTATTGGCAAAACGACCACGATAGGTAAAGCCTTTTTCATCATTGCCGGATATGAGTTTGGCTTTATCGTTTGTATTGCGTATTTTACTGGCATGTTTTTCTGTGCAGGTCAATGATTTACCTGTAATATAACAGAGATTTTTTTTGGTATAGCATGAATTATTATAGTCTATAAAACTTTGAAAAAGTTCTTTATTTTGCCATACTCTGGTTTCAATGATATTAGAATCATCTTCCACACGAAATCTTACAAAAGAATCAAGTTGACCCACTGTGCCTATTTTTGGTGTAGGTAATAAAATATTATTTTCATCACATTTTAAGATGCCAATATTTACTGAATCCCTAAAATTTACTAAATCCCCAATTAAACTTTTTTTTGATAAATAATCATAAATTGCTTTAATTGGCGGTTTAACATATGGGGAATCAACCCACATTTTAAGTTGTGCCATATAATCATCGTAATATTTCAGAACATTTTTTTTGGTTTTAGGAATATAGTTTTCATAATCTCCGGCAACATATAAAAATTTATCGCAAAGTGGGTGTGGTGTACTGCGGCTGCTGCCTCGTGAGGCAGAATTCATAGAAACCGGTATAATAGTGATTTTGTCATCTTTATCTACTATGCTGCCCTGGATAAAATTGCCGTGAATATCGATACTAACTTCAATTTGAGCATTGGCAGTTGAATGATAAATGGGTAATAAAATGGCATTGGTGGTTTCTTCATAGCCAACCAAATCTTTATTTTTATCATAGATTAGGCATAATTCATCAATCCAGCTCAATGCCATCACCTCTTTCAAATTCAGCAGAACCACTGAAATTTTCCAAATCTTTTCCAAATGGTTTTATTTCCATGGGTTTAATGTGGCGTTTTATTTGGCAATCCTCGGGTCGTATAAATACAATTTCACCTTTTTTTATGGTTGGCTGCCAAAAACGCACAGTCATTTGATTTTTGTCTTCTTGGTTTATTGCCTCATCTGCATAGGTAAATCCATGGAATATCAAGCCAAAAGATAGTTCAGCTATTTCATCATAAAAGCTGCAACCTTCGCCATAAATACAAGGTTCCACATAACCTTGGCACTCTCTGCAGCCCAAAAAGATATCTCGTCTTCCACCTCGTTCTATCATTCTTTTAGCTATGTTGTGGTGTTTATTTTCATTGCGATCTTGTTCAAGCTCGGGGCGATTTAAATTCCATTCAAAATGTGCTTGTATTTGATATTCCACATCCCACAAATAGGTATAGTAAGATAAATCATTACCGCCACTGTATTTAATGGGTCTAATACCCCTTGTTTGTGTTTGTATGGGCTTAATAATACGCACTTTGTCAATAATCCAAATAAAGGTAGGTTTCCAGTAGATGCTGTTTAAAACACCTTTTAGCGATTCATAGGTTGGTATTTGGTAGGAAAATTTTTCTCCACCTTTGGTTAGTGGGTCTGTAAATAATGCCATATCCCCATACAGTTTAAATTCTACGGTATTTCTGTGTTTCACAATTTAACCCCCTTTCTATAATTTAATTATTATAAATTTTAAATACTATCAAAGTCCATTAAATTAGCTTCTATTATTAAGCCGCTTTTTTCATCATAGTTTTCTTCTCTCAAAATCCAGATACCACTATTAAGTGGTGTGTAAATACTGTTTGTGCTTTTCAACTTTTCAAATATATGAGGATATACAGATATTGTATATTTTTGAATTGCCTTAAAATTACAAGGGTAATACTGTGAGGATAATTGGGAAATTATCTCTTTGGCTTCTTCATTATAAGGAACAATAATAGCCATGGTATTATTTTCTATCACATCAAAATTACCACCAGCTGTTTTAAATCCTTGGCAAAAGATATGAGGTGGTTTATGATTTGTTCTTGTTATATACGCATCTCTTGCATAGTTATTGAATGATAGTAATTCCATAATTGAGGTTTTTTCGTGGGGTAATGTATAGTTCATTTTGCCATCTTTAACCAATGTAAGATAGTATTTTTCATAAAACATATCCATAGCTTGGGGTGATAAAATATCCTTATAATATTTTGTGTTGCGTAATAATAAATTTGTCGCAATTTGTGCTTCTTTAATTTCCGGTAATTTACCAATATTTTCCTCTGTTAGCTTAATTACATAAACATTTTTACATTTATATTTTCCATTGCGATTGCAGCGACCTGCAGCTTGGGCAATATTATCAAGACCGGCCAAAGACCGCACCACACAATTAAAAGATATATTTACTCCTGCTTCAATAAGTTGAGTGGTTACGCATATCAAATGCTCATTTGCAGCTAAAGATTTTATCATTTTGGATAAAACTTTTTGACGGTGCCCAGGGCACATATTAGTGCTTAAGTGTATAAGCTGATACTTTTCTTTATTTTTGTCAGCACTTTGCTTTTCTAATAGTAAATCATAAATATCTTTAGCGGCTTTTTTGGTATTAACAACCAGTAAAACATTGTGGTTTTCATCTGCTGTTTTATATAAAAAATCTGCAGCTTGGTCATTATTTTTTGGCTCTGCGGTTAAATCCACAATAATGGTTCGTTTAAAATTTTCAAAGTCCACATCAACATTTTCAATAATGCTTTTGGGTTCAGAAAAAATAAGATTACTATGTTCAATATTATCTAAAGTAGGTTGAGTGGCAGAGCATAATATAATTGTGGAATTACCTAATTTACTTAAAAAGTTCATTGCCAAATTAAATAAACCAATACATTTGATGGGTATAGATTGTATTTCATCCACAATAATTACGGAATTTGTTAATTGGTGCATTCTTCTCACGGCGGAAGTTTTATCGGAAAAGAGTGCATTTAAAAATTGCACCATAGTTGTGGCAATTACCGGGCAATTCCAAGTTTGAGTTAACAGTTCATATTCTTCACTGTCATTTTCAACATTGCAATGGTGCTCTAAAAATAGATTATTATCTTTAATAACATTGCTGAAAACATCACTGTTTTGCTCTAATATAGTATTAAAAGGGGCAATGTAATATATGTGGTTCATATTTTGAATTTTAGCATGTTCTATGGCAAATCGCAAAGATGATAAGGTTTTTCCGCCACCTGTGGGTACAATAAGCTGATAAATTCCCACTTGCTTTTTGGCAAAATTATAGCATACATCTGAGATTTCCTGCTTTTTTTGAGATAAGAAATCATCACTTTTTAATTTTTTTAATGCAATATCCAAATTTTTTTGAATTTGTTCCCATATTTCCATGCTGCCTAATTGTCCCGGTAGATTTTCATGGCGAGTAAAAGATATGGTATCATTTCTATCTGCATCAATAAGTATGGAAAGTAATAATCTAACCAACATACCATAATAAAAATGCTTGTTGTGCTTATCCAACATTGCTATTTTTTCTGTAAAGCTTGTTATTTCCTGTTCAGCCTCTAAAAATTTTGTGGTTAAATCTTCCGGGGATAGGTAGCTTTTGCGACATTCTTCCTGAATTTCTTCATAACAATGGTTTTTGGCTAATCTTTTAGAAAAATAATCCTCACCATCTAATTTAAGCCAATCATAAAGACCGTGATGTGAACCTATGGTAATAGCTAATAATTCACAAAGAAACATCTTAATAGGTGTATCTTTTTCTAAGTTTTCATATAGAAATTTAGCACCCGCATAACTATGGTCTATATCGCCACGGTTTATTTTTTTATAAGTTTGGCTCAAAATATCATTATTCTGATTAAGATAATTTTGAAATTTCGAACTATTTTTACCAATATCATGGTATAATCCTGCTAAATATGCTGTATTTTCTATTTTTACGGAACTGGCATAATTTTTAGCAATTTCAGCTACATTCTCGCAGTGTTCTTTTACCCTTTGTTTTCTTCCGTCATCGGTTTTGTGGGCATAGTAGGGTTGTTTCATTTATTTTACCTCTTTATCAAAACAATTTGTTTGGATATAGGCTGTTGATAAAGTCTGATATTCGGCAAAATCCCTTCCCACCGACTGCTTATGTACGTCTATGTACATAAGCAGTCGCTGCTCAGGGAGTTTTACCGAATCTAAGGCTTTCTTAACAGCCTGACAGATTGTTTGGATACATTTTTTTATACTGAACTTCTGTTATGAATAGTATTTGTAAAATAAAGTAATAAATAATTATCGTATACATTTTGCCAAAGTAGCGTATAGCTGTTGCGGCTCTATGGGTTTTGCCAAGTGTTCGTTCATTCCTGCGGCAATGCTTTTTTGAACATCTTCCGCAAAGGCATTGGCTGTCATGGCGATAATGGGAATGGTTTTTCCTTGGGGGTGTTGGGATTTGCGTATGGCATCTGTAGCTTCATATCCATTCATAACAGGCATTTGAATATCCATTAAAATGGCATCAAAGGAGCCCGGCTTACTTTTGGTAAATATATTGAAACCTGTTTCACCATTATTTGCCATGGTAACAGTAATGCCTTGTTTTTCTAAAATTCTTTTGGCAACTAATTGGTTTACCGAGTGATCCTCGCAAAGGAGTATCCGCATACCTGCTAAATTTAAAGATTCCGGAGGAATATCTTTATCTGCTTGTTTTGGGGCTTGTTTTTCCGTAAAACGCAAAGGCAGTTCAATTACAAAAGTTGTGCCAATTCCCGGTATGCTACTGAGGGAAATGGTGCCACCCATATAGTCCACAATGCTTTTCACAATGGATAATCCCAGTCCTGCTCCTTCCACATTTGATGTCATGGAATTTTCTGCACGGTAAAATGGCTCAAATATATATTTTTGTTGTTCTGCACTTATGCCAATACCATTATCTGAAATTTCAAAGCGATAAAGACCTATATTTTTGTTTTCCAATGCCGATTCTGAAAGATGATAGGTAATTTTACCACCCTCAGGGGTAAACTTCAGGGCATTGGCAAGTATATTATCCACAATTCTGTGAATCCGCATAATATCACCACTGCAACAATCGTGGGTAATATCTAAATCCATCTCAATAATTTGGTGCTTTTTACTTGCTAAAGCCCGTGCCCTGGCTGCGGCAATTTGCAGTTGTTCTGAAATTGAAAAAGAGGAATTTGCCAGTACCATTTTGCCGCTTTCAATTCTGTTCATATCTAAAATATCATTTATTAAGAAAAGCAGTAGCCCTGAAGATTGCTGAATTACCTCTAAGCTTTCATGTATTTGTTCTGCATTGCTTTCATCGGCAATAGCCAAATTGCACATACCAATTATGGCATTCATCGGCGTTCTGATATCATGGCTCATGGAGGCAAGAAATTTTGATTTTGAGTTGTTTGCTTGTTGAGCAATGGTAAGTGATTCGGATAACGCAATTTTTTGCTTTTCTTCTTGGGCAAGTATATCCGTTACATCCGCACGGCTAAAAACCACAATTCCCGCATCTTTATCATGGGTGGCAAAGCGAGCTTGCTTGGTGCGGATTTCGCCATTTGGTTCTTTAAGGTGGTAGGTAAATTCATAGCTATCTTTATTTTTTAGCTGTTCCATTACATTTTTTATGGACATATTTTGTAGGTAAAGTGCTTTATCTTTTTTTGTTATAAAGTTTTTTGCGGTAAGGGCTATTGTGTCAGTGTAAGTATAGGGAACACCATCTTTATATTCTTGCAGTTCCGAATTTTGAATTTTGCTGTTATAGAATACGGTGGTATTTGAATGTAAATTTAAGTGTGCCACATAGTCATAGTCAAATTGTATTACAGAGTCCAGTACCTGCTCTTGGATTTTTTTTGCAGTAACATCGGTAACTGTTAAAAAGCCAATGAGTTCATTGGTTTCCGGTTGTAATACCGTATCAACATGGGTAGAAATCCAGCTGATACCCTTGTTTTTACCAAGGCTAATGGTGCAATCATAGTTTTGTTGGCTAATGCCCAAATCAAAGCTGCTTTTTATATTTTCGTTTAAAAAGGTTTTGCAAAATATTTTTTGCTGTTCCTTATTGGGAATTAGTGAAGCAATACCCCTAAAAAAATCTTCACGCACCATACCAAAGCGTTTTTCCAGGTTTAAGCCGGTTTTATCGTTTATTTCAATGATTTTATTTTGGGTTAAATTGCAGTGTCCCGCTAAAATAACATTTTCCCCCAATGTGTTATAACGATATTTTATGGCATTATTATACTTTTGCTTTACTTCCACTTGGTCTGTTACATCAACGGCACTACCCAACGCATATATAGGTTTTCTGTCTCGGTTTGGTAAAACCGTATAGGTACAGCGTTTCCAAACGTATTTTTCCGTGCGAGCGTCCCATAAACGTATTGTGGTGGATACTTGGTTTTCACCATTATGAAGTTTTTTGTAAAAATCACGAAATGCCTCGGCATCATTGGGGTAGCATAACTTTTGCTCAATAAGTGTTTCCGGTATGTTGGGGATTTTCATATTGTGAATGCCATAGATATCTTCAGTATTATGATTTTGAATGATGGTATGCTCTTGAATATCGTACATCCATGAATCAATTTTATTTTGTTCTAAAACCGTGGCAAAACGGTTTTCAAGTTCTTTATATTCGTTGATGCTTTCTGCGGTAGCAACTGCCCAAACAGCTTTGCCGTATTCATCAAATATTGCGGTAAATCTGGTTCTTTTCCATATTAAATCACCATTGGCATTAATGGTTTTAATATCCGCCATGGCAGTGGGTTGCCCATGTTTTATAGCTTCCACCAAGGAATCGTACAACTCTATACTATCTTGGTGTATAGCCCCGGATTCATAAAGACTTGTAGGGTAATTTTCAATAATTTTATTTAGGGGATATTCCTTTGTGGAAATGGAGTTCAGATAGGCTCTGTTGTTTAAAATATCATATTCCCAATAAGCAAGACCTGCATGATCAATGGCAGCCGTTAGTTTTTTTCTGGTTTTGTTAAGCTCAAATTGAGCTCGTTTTTGCTCGCTGATATCCACAAATACACAGTAGAAAAAATTTCCTTCTGCTTTATTTTCTAAAAGCTGTCCATTAATTAAAATCCATTTTATGGTTCCATCTTTGCAAATTACTCTTTGTTCATGTTTTACAGATGTTGTGCCTGTGCCCAGCTGTGCGGAAATATCTGAAAAAACTTCGGGCAAATCATGGGGATGAATAACAGCAGACATTTTATTGCCCATAGCGGCAAATTCTGCTCGGGTATATCCTAAAAACTCAAACAGACCGTCATTAGCAGAAATAACAGTCCAGTTTTCATCAAATTTACAGCGAAATACTGCACCGGGTATATTATTGTATATCTGTGTAATTTCATTGTTAGCTTTTTTTTCTTCGGAAATATCTGAAAGGTATATAACGTAGGAGGGGACACCCCGCCATTTTATGGCATGGGAATCTACAAAATAATATTTTTCTAAAAAATCAACATAGATTTCATTGCCTTTACCTTCATTATTGCTGGGATATGCTATACATTCTTCACAGGGCTTATCAAAATTTTTCAAAGCACGATAGCATTTTTTTCCTATAAAATCATGAATATTAACCTTTGCCAGAATTTGCTCCATCTCGTTATTGGCATACAATAGCTTGTGGGAATTTTCTTCTATCACATAAACACCATTGGTTGAATGGTGTACAATATCGTAATACAATTGGGATTCATCGGACATTCCCACCAAAATTATATACCAAAGGGGAATACCATCTTTTTCCCCAATAATTTTAGCACTTAATTGCAGCCAAGTTACATATCCATCTTGGCAATAACAACGAACAGAGGTGGTTTTTACGGGGTTTTCCCGATTCTCATCATATATTATATTTAAAATTTTCTCTCTGTCTTCTTCATATATTACGTTTAAGGTATCATCTTTTATATGTTCTCTGTATTCTTCTTCGGTATAACCCAATAAAGATGCAACACCGACTGTAAAAGATATGGTTTTTATTTTTCTGTCTATTCCTTGGCAAACAGAAATGCCACCGGGAATGGCATCAATGAGGTATTTATTAAGTTCTTCATTTTCTTTTTGTTTGGATAAATCATAATAAGTGGAAAGAATGAAATCCTTTCCATCGGGAATAGCTACTTGTTTACCCCTATCCTGCACCCATATGTAACTACCATCTTTTTTGCGAATGCGATATTCAATGGTATATTTTTTGGCATCTGCCAACTGTTTATTCATGCTATTTATAATAAATTCAATATCATCGGGGTGAATGCAATTTATCATATTACCATTTATGGTATTTTTAAATTCTTCTTCAGAATCATAGCCAAAATAGTCTAACATTTTTTTACCAATATAGTAGTATGGAAAGCCTGTATCCATATATCGTATTATTAAGCTGTCCGAAATTACTTCATCCAGCAAATTATCATAATTATTACTCACAAGCATCACCTTTTTCCTGTTTTTCTTTGTGGTGGAACAAAGCAGCTTCCAAATCCTGCAACAGTTCTTCTGAGGCTCCTTTTTCTTTTGCCAAGGCAAATACTGTTACAGAAGCCAAGGGATTTGGTTTTGCACGTTGGTTTTCCCAGCGATTTATGGTGGAAAAACTAAGATGGAGTGCCGTGGCAATTTCCATTTGGGTCATACCTATTTCCTCTCGTACTTTTTTTAATATCTCATAAAGTTCCATTTTGCACCTCTCAAATTTCATAGCTAAAGCTATATAGCGTTCTCTATATAATACTATGAAAAATACATTGATTTGTCAAGAGAAAACACAAATTATAGGTAAAAGTATATCAATTTAAGCACAGAGAATAAAATATTTGCAAAATATAGATTTAATTATGGTGAATAATCACAGTAAATCAAAGTTGTACTTTGTGTATTTTAAAAAAACTTTTTTATCTTTGATTACCGCAATGTATAATATTTAATATAAACCCTATATTTATGGGATGTATTTTATCGTATTAACTATAAATTTAAAAAATAACTCGAAAAAAGTCATAATAAGTTGTATTTTTTTAGATATTTGTTATAATAAAGTAAATGCTTATAATATTTTAAAGAATAAAGCTAATATAAAAAGTAGAGTTACAAACCCAAGGTTTTTTCAAAATTTTTGTAGTTTATTATTAATAAATCATATCAACGGTGCATATAAAGTAAAGCTAAAAAAGTTATTTAGGAGGTAATTTTTTGTGAATATAGCCATAGTGGATGATTCCAATAGTGATTGCTTTCAATTAATCAACTTTTTAACAAAATATAGTAATGAAAATGCACTTTTACTCACAATAAATAGTTTTGAAAATGGTGAAAAATTTCTAAACAGTGGAAATCTATCAAAGATAGATGCTATTTTTTTGGATATTTATATGGATAAAGTAAATGGTATGGAGGTTGCCCAAGAAATTAGAAAACAAGGGTTAAGCTGCAATATTATTTTTACCACTACCTCTGAATCCTTTGCTGTGCAAAGCTATGAAGTCCGGGCATTTGACTATTTGGTAAAACCTATAACATATGAAAAAATAGATAAGGTTATGGGCTTGTTGGATAAAAGCACCAATGCTTCTTCCCATTTTATTATAGTAAAAGAAGGACGTGAACTGCGCAGAATTTTAGTTTCAGATATTATATATGCAGATTATCATAATCATTATGTACAAATACACACAGATAAATATGTTATAAGCACCTATAAAAAATTTGGGGATTTTGAAGAAGAATTATTGAATTACAAATCATTTGTAACCTGCTATCGCTGTATTTTAGTTAATATGAATAAAATAGAAAAAGTAGAAGAAGGCTTTTTTTTAATGAAAAATGGTGAATATGTGCCCATAAATCGTAATAGAGCAAGGGAAATAAAAAATCGCTATATAGATTACATCTTTGGGGAAATGGAGATAGATGCAAATGTTTGATTATGAAGTTTTACTGTATATTGGTCAAGCGTTTTTTAATCTTTCCGTTTACACTTTTTTTGTTTTAAAGGCTTTTGAGCATAATCTTAAATATAACAAAAAAATTACCATGATTTTTGCCTGTATTTATGTTATTTTTTCCGTTGCAATCATTGAATTATGTTGTGAAGATATAGCTCCTTTTAAAATATATGCGCCCTTTGCCATGATTTTGTGGGCTGTGGTATCTATTTTATTTGCTCGTATTAATTTTAAAGCCAACGTTATGCAGCTAATATTTTTTGTTTTTGCAATTTTTGATATCTCTTTTAATGTGATGATGGTTTCCAGGGCTATTGTTGCTTCAGATATTTTATCAAGTTTTATCGCCGGTGATAATATTGCGTTTTTATTAACTTCAATAATTATATTAATTTTGATAATACCTTTTTTGTGGTATCTTTGCGTTAATCTCTTTCAAAGGGCTATTAGTTTGGATATTAGTGCTGCTTATTGGAAACAGCTGTTTATCTTGCCATTATCCTATTTTCTGTTCGCTTGGCTGGCTGTAAAAAGTGCTTTCCCCATTGAGGTAATTACACCTTTTAATTTACTGCTGATACTATTTTTTCTTAATGTAAGTTCATTCCTTTCCTATGTGGCGGTATTGCAAATGTTAATAAAAACTCACGATAGTTTAAAAGCCACAGAAAAAGCCAATCTTTCTGAGCAAATGAATATGATGCAGAAAAAACAATATAATGATATGGCAAATAACATTGTTAAAACCAATAAATTACGCCATGATTTTCGCCATCACTTAATAGCCATAAGAGGTTATGCCCAAAGCGGGGATTTGGAAGGCTTAAACCGGTACTTGGATGAATACCAAAAAGATAGTTTTCCCAATGAAGATACTCCTGTTTGCAGTAATTATTTTGTGGATATAATTCTCCGCCACTATATTGGCCAAGCCAAAGCCATGGGTATACGGGTGAATGTAGCTACAAAAGATTTAGGTGATTTTGAGCTGGCGGATACCGACCTTTGTTTGGTATTTGGAAATTTATTTGAAAATGCCATAGAAAGCTGTGAGCGTCAAAAAAGTGGAGATAAGTTTATAGATATAAAAACAAAAAGCATAAGCAAAAGTATGTTGGCAATTACTGTAACCAATAGCTATGGTGACATAATTACCACAAGAGGAAAATTGTTTTTATCAAACAAACATGAAAATGAGGGTATTGGCATTGCCACAATACAATCAATAGCCGAAAAAAACGGTGGCAGTTGCCAGTTAAGCTTTGAAAATGGTGTTTTTAAAGCAAATGTATTATTGGTAGCAAAATAAAAAGTCTATTATTGCTGAAACATATATTGTTTACCCAAAAGTTTTGATTTGCCATAAACGGTTTTGGATTACGGTATCCCACATATATATTTGAATAAATGTTTTACAGGCATGTAAATTGCAAAATTTAATGCCTTTAGGCTGTTGATAAAGTCTGATATTCGGCAAAATCCCTTCCCAGCCACTGCTTATGTACATCTAAGTACACTGCACAGCCGCTGCTCAGGGAGTTTTACCGAATCTAAGTCTTTCTTAACAGCCTAACATCTTGCCAAAAAACTATATTTTTGACAATCTGAGGGTATATAAATTGTAATGCCCTGTTTTTTATATTATTTTTTTGTCAATGGTTGTGCTCCCTAAAAATAAAATATATTTCAGTGATACTTGAGATGTGGCAGTTGTATTTATGCAGCAACCATTTTTTTTTGGTTTGATGTGGGGATATATGGCTTTTTGTCAGATTATATTATAGGTTTCAATATAAAAAAACCTATATGCCCATTTATATTATGGTTCTAAATATAGAAAAAGACCTATATGTCCCTTTATATCATGGTTCTAAATATAGAAAAAGACATGTATGCCCATTTATATCATGGTTTTAAATATAGAAAAAGACCTATTTCCCTTTAACGGAAAATAGGTCTTTTTTTTGGCTGGGGTGGCTGGATTCGAACCAACGAATAGCGGCTCCAAAAACCGCTGCCTTGCCACTTGGCGACACCCCAACGATGGGTTTATATTAAATTTAGTTGAATACATATGGGGTGAGTGATGGGATTTGAACCCACGAGTGCCGGAGCCACAATCCGGTGCGTTAACCGCTTCGCCACACCCACCATAAAAAAGTTGGCGCGCCTGCAGGGACTCGAACCCCGGGCACACGGATTAGAAGTCCGTTGCTCTATCCACCTGAGCTACAGGCGCAAAACTTAAAACGTAACGAGTTTATTATACTGAATTTTTCAATATTTTGCAAGGGGTTATTGTGATTTTTTAATATTAAATTTGCAGGCATATTTCTCAATAAGAGAAATAAAATACCGAAAATTCGGTATTTAAAAAATCTGGAGCGGGTGATGGGAATCGAACCCACGCAATCAGCTTGGAAGGCTGGAGCTCTACCATTGAGCTACACCCGCATGACTTTATATATTATATATGTTTTTTGTCTTAAGGTCAATACCTTTTATGACATTGTTTTTAAATATTTTAACATTTTTTTAAAAGCCTTGGCTCTGTGGCTAATTTTATTCTTTTCTCCAAGTGATATTTCTGCCATGGTTCTATCTAAAAAAGGCACGTAGAACAGGGGATCATAGCCAAAACCTTGGTCGCCACGGTATTCTGTAAGTATCAAACCATCAGCAATGCCCTCTGTAAAAAAAGTTTCGCCATTGGGTAAAAAAAGTGCTAAAAAAGTGTGAAACTGACCTTGTCTGTGATTCCAGTCCACGGATTCTAAGGCTTTTAAGAGCTTTTCGTTGTTGGTTTGGTCTGTGGCGTCCTCGCCGCTGTATCTGGCGGAGTATATCCCCGGTGCGCCATCCAAGGCATCAACGGTGAGTCCACTGTCATCTGCTAAAGCTGGCAGTCCGCTGAATTTTGAAGCTGCCTCGGCTTTAATCAAGGCATTTTCCTGAAAAGTAGCTCCTGTTTCTTCGGGTTGTACAAATTTGGGAAAATCTTTCATTGTGAGTATTTTAATGTTTAGTTCTGATGTAAGGTTTTTTAATTCTTCTGCTTTATTTTCATTGCTTGTGGCAAAAAATATTTCCTGCATTATTTGACCTCCAAAAAATTTTTGTTGATGGCAAAGATATCATTGATACCTTTTTTCGCCATTGTTAATAATTCCGTAAGCTCATTGGGGCTAAAATCGCTATTTTCTCCGGTGCCCTGAATTTCTATGAAGTTGCCCTTGGCAGTCATTACCACATTCATGTCCACATCGGCTTTGCTATCTTCGGCATATTCCAAATCCAAGGAAACTTCACCGCCCACAATGCCCACGCTTATGGCGGCAATTTCTTGTTTTAAAATATTTTTTGGCAAGCCCATATTTTCCAGTGCCAAGGATAAGCAAAGCCATGCTGAGGATATAGCCGCTGTTCTGGTACCGCCATCTGCTTGGATAACATCACAGTCTATCTTAATGGTTTTTTCCCCCAAGCGGTTTAAATCTATGGCTTGACGCAAACTTCTGCCAATTAATCTTTGAATCTCCACGGTGCGACCTGTTTGTTTCCCTTTGGTGGCTTCACGCTGTACTCTTTGTTGGGTAGAGGCGGGGAGTAGGGAATATTCCGCAGTGAGCCAACCTCGGCCGCTGTTTGCCAAAAACGGAGGTACTTCATTTTCTATATTTATTGCGGTTAAAACTTTGGTATCTCCCTGGGACCAAAGTACCGAAGCTGAGGCAAATTTTTGAAAACCGGTTTCAATTTTAATGGGTCTTAAGCTATCCAAAGCTCTGTTATTTCTATATTTGTTCATTAAAGTTGTAATGCTCCTTTTATTAATAGTATATTATTATTATATCATAGGACGGTAGTAATATGTTAAAAAGCTTTTAAACTGTTGATAATTTGGTAAAACCGTTGATTTTTCCGTGAAAATGCCAATAAATAAATATATTTTGGCATTATTGTTGTCAAAACCAAATATTTTTGTTGTCAAAACCAAATATTTTTGATAAAATGAATACATTATATTTAGGAAGGTGGAAATTCATGAGTACAGAAAAATTAAATGTTTTATACAGTGAAGAACAAATAGCCGCAAGGGTAGAAGCCTTAGGTAAAGAAATTACCGCAGATTATCAAGGCAAAGACCTTTTGGTTATTGGCATTTTAAAAGGTTCTTTTATGTTTTTCTCTGATTTGGTAAAAAAAATAGATTTGCCTTTGGAAATTGATTTTATGGGTGCCAAAAGCTATGGCGATAATACCCACCCCGGTGAAGTCCGCATTGTTAAAGATTTGGATAAGCCCATTGAAGGCAGGCACATTCTTATTGTTGAAGATATATTGGATACAGGCCAAACATTACACGCTCTTTATAAATTATTGGAAGTGCGTGGTGCTGCATCTTTAAGAACCTGTACCTTTTTGGACAAACCTGCACGTCGCAATACGGATTTTTATGCTGATTATAAAGGCTATGAAATTTCCGATTATTTTGCCGTTGGCTATGGTTTGGATTACGCTGAAAAATATCGTAATTTACCCTATATCGCAGAATTGATTTTTGAAAAATAAAAGTTTAAATTACATTAAAAATGACTCCCTTAATTGCGGAGTCATTTTTTTTATGTTATGAAATAATTTGGTCACGGTATTTACCCGGGCTTATGCCTGTTACCGCCCTGAAAACCTTGGTAAAATAACTCTGTTCCTCAAAACCTACCAAGCCGGGAATATCCGAAAGCGAAGTGGATGTATCTGCCAAAAGGTGTTTGCTTTCTTCTATTCTTACTTTGGTTAAATATTGAGTAAAAGTCATGTTTAATTCTTTTTTAAACATTTTGCTGAAATATGGAGGGCTAAAGTGTACGTAATCGGATATTTCCTGTAAAGTCATATGATCTCTAAAGTTTAAATGTATGTAATGCAGTGCAGAATATACCATATTCGCATTTTTCATACTGGGTAAATAATAGGCAGATTCCAATAAGGAGCGTATTTTCTTTTTTGCCCAAGGAGCCAATTTTTCGCTGTTATCAATATATTCAAGTTCGCTTAAAGCGTTAATGCAATGGTCTGTAATGGGATTTGGAGCGTTTTTATCGTCACATTTATTGTGCAACATGAAGATAAGGGCAGTAATATTATTTTTGTGCTCTTTAATGGATTCTGTATTTTGAGATATTTCTGCAACTATATTTTTTAAAGCTTCATCAATATCCATGGGTTGACCTGAATTTATTGCCGCTGAAAGTTTTTGCCAGTTTTCACCCATAAGATTTTGCTGAACACTTTCTTGGGTTTCTTGGTTTAATAAATTTTCAATTTCGTTGATGCGCATGGGGTTGGCTTTATCCTCAGATAGATTTAACGCCATCATATCTAAAATATGTTTCAAGCTTTCCAAACGGTTTTCATCAATGACAATGGAGGATAAAAGGCTGTTTTTCAATTCGGGATATTTGGCTAAAAGCTTTTCGTGCAAAGTTGAAAGATTTTTTCTTTTAATAATATTTTCCCGTGTATTATCAAAAAAAACGTGACCCGCAATGAAAATTCCTTGTATTTGCCCGTGTACAACAATGGGTGATGCCCAGTGCATTAAGCCCATGGGGCAAAAATAGGATATACAAGTGCCCTTATTTTTGGCAGTTGCTGCACCATTTTTGTGTAAATTTAAGCAGTAGTTGGCAATTTCACTATCTTTTTGGTAGCAAAATTCTTTATGTATTGCTCCGGGGCAAGGGTTATAAATTGTATCACCTTTTACTAAAAGACATTCCACCCCGGTGGCGTTGGTGTAATCCTTTGCCAGTGTTTGGGCTTGTTGGATATCATAAGTTTCGTTATTCGTTAGCATGGTTCACCTCGTTTCAATGGGAATTAAATGTTTACAACCCAGTTGTGGGTATCTTCTACTGTTCCCCATTGGATTCCTGTTAATGTGTCATAAAGTTTTTGTGTTAATGTTCCCATTTCACCATTGTTAATGGTGATTATCTCGCCGTCTTTATTCAATTCGGAAACAGGGCTTACCACTGCAGCTGTACCGGAACCAAAAACTTCTTCCAGTTCATTTTTGCTGTAACGTTCAAATACTTCATTTATGGATAGTTGCCGTTCATTAACGGTTATACCCATATCTCGGGCTAAATTAATGATTGAGTTTCTGGTAATGCCCCCTAATATAGAGCCGTTTAAGGCGGGGGTTACCAATTCATCCTTAAATTTAAAGAAAATATTCATGGAACCCACTTCTTCCACAAATTCTTTGTGGATACCATCTAACCATAAAACTTGGGCATAACCTTTTTTATTGGCAATTTCACCTGCTAAAATACTGGCAGCATAATTACCTGCTGTTTTGGTGAATCCCATTCCGCCTTTTACCGCACGTACATATTCATCTTCAACAAATATTTTTACAGGTTTTAAGCCCTCTTTATAATAGGGACCCACAGGTGATAAAATTATGGCGAAAATATAGTTGGTAGAAGCTTTAACCCCAAGGTGTGGGTCGGTAGCAAAAATAAATGGGCGTATATATAGAGAGGTATTGGGTGCAGATGGCACCCAATCTGCTTCTAATTTTATTAATTCTTCCAGTGCAGTTAAGGCTTTTGCTTCATCAATTTGGGGAATGCAGAGTCTTTCAGCGGAAAGATTTAAACGCTTAAAGTTTTCTGTGGGACGAAACAAATTTATGGAGCCATTAGGGGTGCGATAAGCTTTCATCCCTTCAAAAATTGATTGCCCATAATGTATAACCATGCAGGAAGGATCTAAACTAAAGGGACCATATGGTACAATTTTCCAATCATGCCAACCCTTTTCATCATGGTGGCAAATGAGCATATGGTCAGTAAATGTTGTGCCAAAAGATAAAGTATCTGTTTGGGGTTTTTCTTTTAATTTGGGGCTTTTTTCAATCTCGATTTCCATTTTTATCCTCCTGTATATTCATTGTTTAATAAATTGTGATTAATTATATATATATAGTATTTTAGCTCAAAATTCAATAAAATACAATACTTTAGTAATTGAATGGCAATTATTTAACTTTATTTTGTAAATTTTTAATGTTTTATTAAATAGTTTATGTAAAGTTGTGGGAAATTACCAATTTCCAACTTGGATATTTTTCATAGATTGGAGAAAATTAATAGTATTGATTTTTAGTTTATGGAGGATTATCTTGAAAAATTTTAACAGACAACCTTGGTTGTATTTTACAATGATTGCGTGTTTTGCGGTGTTGATTTTTGGCTTTTCCTGGCTAACCGCCAATGTAATGGATGGTTTTTTTCAGCAAAGCTCAGCAAAAACCAAAGAATTTTTATCTTTGGAACAGTACCAAAATATTTTAATTAAAGATATTGAGGGAGAAGAAAAGATAAATGAAACAGAATTAACCAAAACATCAGAAACATCAAAAACAACGGAAAAAGCATCTTTAGATGTATCTTCAAAGTCCAAATTGATGGTGGGAGGCACTTCTTTGGGGATAATAATGAAAACCGATGGTGTTTTGGTAGTTGGCTATTCATCTATTAATAATGAAAACGGTGATGTTTGCTACCCTGCCAAAGAAGGCGGCATTGCTCTGGGGGATAGTATTATTAAAATAGAAGGTGAGGTGGTTAACAGCGATGATGCTATGTTGGAACTTATTAATAAATATGGAGCAAAAGGTGAAATTAAGTTTGAGATAAGGCATGGAAGTGCCATTACAGAAAAAACTGTAATGTCTTATTTTTGTGCAGAAACAGAGCGATACCGTGTGGGGCTTTATGTGCGGGATAATATGGGCGGCGTGGGCACTTTAACTTTTTATGACCCAAAATCTCAAAGATTCGGTGCTCTTGGCCATCCTATTGAAGGTGTAATTTCAGAAAGCAGCGAAACCATTATAGGCAGAGCCTTGCCTTCTGCGGTACGGGGTATTAAAAAAGCCACCAAAGGTGAAACCGGAGAGAAAATAGGTTATTTTGAAAGCGGTGAATTTGATGGCGTTGTGGATACCGTGGGATTATATGGAATTTATGGTATAATGGAAGGCAAAGTAAAAAACCCTTTAAACACCTATGTTTATCCGGGTAAAAGTGACGAAGTGAAGGTGGGACCGGCAAAAATAGTTACGGTGATAGAGGGTAGTAATCCTGAATTTTTTGATATAAACATTCTGCACGTAGATAAAAATGATACATCGGGGAAGGGTTTATCCATTGAAATTACCGATAAAAATTTACTGGAAAAAACCGGCGGAATTATTCAAGGTATGAGCGGTAGTCCTGTTTTGCAGAATAATAAATTGGTTGGAGCGGTTACCTATGTAATGGTTAATCAGCCCCAAAAAGGTTATGGTTGTCTTATTGAATATATGCTGAAAGAGGGAAGGTGTGAATAATATTTCTTGCGAGAAATGTCGAAATTTGTAACATAGCAGTATAATACGTCGAAATAATATTTAAATATTATTATTTTCTTTAAAGGAATATGAGAAAAAATGTAGAATTAATTCTTAAGCGAAACAAAAAAGAATATTGGAGAGAGGAAAATGACAGAAAACATTAACATTATTATCGCAGACGATAACAAGAACTTTAGCGAGAGTTTAAAGCAGCACTTGGAGTTTAATGAGGATTTTACTGTGGTTGGCTGTGCTGCCAATGGTTTGGAAACACTGGAGATGACTGAGGAATTAGAACCGGATGTATTAATTATGGAGTTAATTATGCCGTGCCTTGATGGACTGGGTGTATTATCAAGGTTAAATTCTTTACCAAAAAAACCAAAAGTCATTATTAGCACTGCCATGGGGCAAGAAAACATGACCCAAGAAGCTGTTCGTTTAGGTATTGATTATTTTTTATTAAAACCTTACGATTTTCAATCCATGTCTATGCGTATTAGGCAATTAGTGGGTATGTCCAACACAGTGTTAGAGCCTATTGCTGTTGCGGGTAAAAACTTTGAAGTTGAAGTTACCAACGTTCTGCATCAAATGGGAGTCCCTGCCCATATCAAAGGCTATCAATATTTAAGAGATGGCATTGTATATGTGATAGAAGATACAAATCTTTTAGGGGCAATTACCAAGGAGCTATATCCCATGATAGCGAAAAAATACAACACCACTGCCAGCCGAGTGGAGCGGGCAATACGTCACGGAATAGAACTTGCTTGGGACAGAGGAAATATTGAATTAATGAACAAATACTTTGGGTATACCATCGACGTAGAGCGTGGAAAGCCTACAAACTCGGAATTTATTGCTATGATAGCCGATAAATTAAAAATGGCAAATCGTTTAGCTTAATAACCGGTGTTTTTAGATTGTAAAAGTGATGAGTTGGTGCTATTGGAGCCTAAATATTTACAGTCGAAAATTAAAGCTCATCTGTGTATTGGAAAAATTCCTTGCACAGATGGGCTTTTGTTGTTTAAAAAATAGTTTTTTCCTTAAAAAACATTATTAATTCAAAGTTTTTATTATTATTTATCCTCCGCAGAAAAAGCGACGGTATTTTTTTTGAAAAAAAGCATAGATTTTTATGAGGTGAATTTTATGATATCTATTACCATAAAAAATTTTAAAAGTGCTTTTTGCCGCATTTGTATTCTAACTTTGGTGGTTGCTTTGGTTTTTTGGGGAGTGCCAAAATTTTATAATGCCATGGCGGAAGGTGAAAAAGATGTGGATGATTTAAGGGAACTTACCGAGCCTTTACGTGTTCAGGCAAACCCCAATGTGAATGATGTTTCCGCTTGGTTTAATAGTATAGATAAATAATCAAGAAAAAAACACTGGAGAAAATCAGCAAAAACCCTTATAATATATAACATGAATCAAGAAAGGGTTTGACATAATTATGGAGGATACTAAAAATAACAGCGAAATTAAAGATTTTTGTGACTATTTATTGGTAGAAAAAGGGTATTCTCTTAACACCATTGCGGGATATTCCTGTGACTTAACTGAATTTCTCAAGTTTATTGTTTCAGAAAATACATCACTTTTATCTTTGGCAACAAGAAAAAATGTTATTGGTTTTTTGGTGTATCTGCATAAAGAGAATCTTTCACCCAACACCGTAGCCAGAAAACTTTCTTCTTTGCGTTCATTTTACAAATTTCTTTTGTTGGATAGAAGAATTACCATTGACCCCACCACCAATTTGGAAAGTCCTAAAATGGCTAAATATCTGCCCAATGTTTTATCTCAAGATGAAATTTTAACTTTGTTAAATCAGCCTGATGCTGCCACATTACAGGGAAAGCGTGACAGTGCAATTTTAGAAACTTTGTATGCCACGGGTATGCGGGTAAGCGAGGTAATTGCCTTGGATATAGGGGATGTGAATATAAAATTTTCTTATGCCAAATGTTTTGGCAAAGGTGGTAAAGAACGCATTGTCCCCATGGGCTCTTATGCTCTGGAATCTATAAATTTATATTTAAAAGAAGTTAGGCCTAAATTTTTAAAGGGTAAAACAACATCTGCTTTATTTTTAAATCAACGTGGGGGTAGGCTTACACGTCAAAGTATTTGGGGAATGATGAAAAAATACGGCAAAGCAGCAGGTGTGGGTGATGGATTAAGTCCCCATACTTTACGGCATTCCTTGGCAACTCATATGCTGGAAAATGGTGCGGATTTACGCACTGTTCAGGAAATTTTGGGTCATGTGGACTTGGCTACAACTCAAATTTATACACACTTATTACAAAATACAATAACGGCGGAATATAAAAAATTCCACCCCAGGAGTTAAATATGAAAAGAGCTTTTATAATAGTTTTAGATAGTGTTGGTATTGGCGCCATAGGGGATTGGGCGGAATACGACACAGAACCCGGGAACACCATTTGCCATGTGGCAGCAGCGGTGGGGGGGCTTAATATGCCACATTTGGAAGCCATGGGATTAGGAAATATTGCGGATATTAAAGGGCTTGCTCCCACTGAAAATCCCACTGCAAAACATGGTAAAGCACCATTAACCACCAAGGGAAAAGATACCACAGCGGGGCATTGGGAAATGATGGGGATAATTTTACAACAGGCTTTTCCCACCTATCCCAATGGTTTTCCCAATGATTTAATTGAGGAATTGGAAAATGCTTTCGGCAGTAAAATATTAGGTAAAAAGCCTGCATCGGGAACTGCTGTTATTGAAGAATTTGGCAGGGAGCATCTAAAAACCCATGCTCCCATTGTTTATACTTCAGGTGATAGTGTGGTGCAGATAGCTTGCCACGAAGATATTTATAATAACGAAAAATTATACGATTTATGTAAAAAAGCACGGAGCATATGTCAAGGAAAGCATGGGGTGGGACGAGTTATTGCCCGACCTTTTAAAGGTGTGCCCGGAGCTTTTGAAAGAACCAAATATCGCAAAGATTTTTCCTTGGTGCCACCTAAACCCAATGTTTTATCAGCACTAAATGGCAAAAAAATCCCTGTGATTGGGGTGGGAAAAATAAACGATATTTTTTGTGGTGAAAACATAGATATTTCATATGGCGTAAAAGGCAATACACTTTGCCTTGATAAAACCTTGGAATTATTAAAAGATGGCAAAGATGGTTTTTACTTTGTTAATCTGGTGGATTTTGATATGCTCTATGGGCATAGAAATGACCCTGTGGGTTATGCCCAAGCTTTGGAAGATTTTGATGCCCATGTTCCCTCTATTTTGGAAAACCTTAGAGAGGACGATTTACTGATTATCACCGCAGATCACGGCAACGACCCCACCACCGCCAGTACCGACCACAATCGAGAATATGTGCCGGTGTTATCCTATATCTGCGGTGAAAAAGGCGGCAATATCGGTGTGCTAAAAACCATGTCTGATATTGGAGCCACAGTTTATCAATGGCTTACCGGTGAGAATTATTTACAGGGAAATTCTTGGCTGAATATTTCTAAATAAGGTGAAAAAATGAATATAATAGACATTATAACCAAAGAAAAAAATGGAGAATCATTATCTAAAGCGGAGATATATTATTTTGTTAATGAATATGCAAAAGGTAATATACCTGATTATCAAATCAGTGCATTGCTCATGGCAATATATTTTTGTGGTATGGATGAGGAAGGTATTTTCAATTTAACTATGGCAATGATGCACAGCGGTGACATTATGGATTTATCTTCAATAAGGGATATTACCATAGATAAGCACAGCACCGGTGGAATAGGGGATAAAATAACCTTGATAGTGGCACCCATATGGGCAGCAACGGGTTTTAGCGTTGCTAAAATGTCCGGTAGAGGTTTGGGCTACACCGGTGGCACCATAGATAAATTGGAATCTATTCCTCACTTTACAACGGCTCTTGATTTAGAAGATTTTTTGCGCCTTGCAAAAACCAATAAAATTGCCATAACATCCCAAAGCGGTAATTTAGTACCTGCGGATAAATTATTATATGCCTTAAGGGACGTAACCGCTACGGTGGATTCCATACCTTTAATTGCTGCCAGTGTTATGTCTAAAAAATTGGCAACAGGCAGTGATGTTTTGGTTTTAGATGTAAAATATGGTCGTGGTTCTTTTATGAAAACTTATGAAAAGGCTGCTGATTTAGCTACTACCATGATAAAAATAGGGGAAAAAGCAGGTCGCAAAGTAGCGGCGGTGTTAAGCCCTATGAATTGCCCTTTGGGCTATGCTGTGGGAAACTCCTTGGAAGTCCTTGAAGCTTTGGATATACTATCCAATAAAGGTAATAAAAAATTAAGAGATGAAGCCATTGCCATTGGGGCGGTGGGTTATTATATTGGCGGTATTACCAAAGATTTAGCGGCGGGGATAGCAAAAGTTAAAAAATGCCTTGAAGATGGCAGCGGCAAAGAAAAATTTTACAGTTTTGTGCGTAGTCAAGGTGGGGAAGCAGAAAAAAATAATTTTACGGATACCTTGGTATTAAGCAAAAATACAATAACTATCAAAGCACCAAAAAGTGGTATTATTACGGATATCAATGCACTTGGCATTGGTATGGCCTCGGTTGAATTAGGTGGTGGCAGAAAAAAATTAGGTGAAAATATAGACCACGGTTCAGGAGTGCTCCTTAAAAAAACAGTGGGTGATGCTGTTAAAAAAGGTGATATTTTGGCATTGCTGTACAGTAATAAAACCACAGAAATTATGGCTGATCTTGCTAAATCTTTATTAGCAGATTTCCAAATATCCGATGATGGAAAAAATATTCCCCAAGAAAAATTGGAGCTTATATATAATAATGAAACAATTAATCTTTTGCAATTTTTAGTTTAAGAGGAAATAAAATGAAAAATAAAAGTGTAGTATTGATTTTACTGCTTACCGCATTATTAACCATGTTTTCCGCCGATGTTTTTGCTGAAACACCAACAGCACCGGTGGCACCAACAGTGGCTCCTGCCTCTGCACCCACACAGGCATCTCCAAACACAATAGAAGCCATAAAAAATCAAGTAATGGCAGAGGTTAACAATGCAGCAGGGAATGAAACAGCAAATTTACAGGTGGGTGCTGCAATTATAGCTGACCCTATTACCAAAAATGTAATATATGAAAAAAATTCCAACCAAAAAATGTATCCTGCCAGTATAACCAAGTTAATGTCTTTTGTTATAATTTATGAAGGAATAAACAGCGGCAAATTTAAACTTACAGACCCTGTAACAATTTCCCCCACTGTGGAGGCGGTGAATGAAGGGGATATTAAATTAAAAGCAGGTGAAATATGGCAATTACAGGAGCTGCTTTATGCTATGTCCATAATATCCGCCAATGATGCCTCGGTGGCAGTGGCGGAATATGCCGCAGGTTCTGAAGCACAATATGCGGAAATGATGAATGCTAAAGCTACTGAATTGGGCATGAAAAACACTCATTTTATGAATTGCACAGGCTTGCATGATGAGAACCACTATACCACTGCCCATGATTTATTTACCTTAGCTTGCCACGCAGTGGAAATTCCTCAGCTTTTAGCTTTAACCTCCACCCAAAAACACGTATTTAACTTATCCACAGGTCAGGTTACCCTTAATTGTACCAATAAGGTTTTGGATTGGTATCCCGGTGCCGATGGTTTAAAAACAGGTTTTACCACACCTGCGGGTCATTGCTTGGCTGCTACCGCAGTTAAAGATAATATGCGGTTAATAAGTATTGTTTTGGGTTGTCCTGCCAAATACGGGCATTACAGTGAAACCATGAAATTACTTAATTACGGATTTTCCAAATACGCTTTAAAAGATGTGGTTACCGCCAATACAACCGTAGCAACCATTGATTTACCCAAAGGCAAAACCGAAAATATTAAAGTGTGCCCTCAAGATACCATCACTTTACCCACAGCCAAAGAGGGGGACTCAGGTTATAAAGTAAGCTGTAAAATGGATTCACAGATTGTTGCCCCGGTGCAAAAAGGGGACATCATCGGCAAGGTGTTTATCACCGCCAATGGTAAAGAAATTGCCACCACTCCCATGGTTGCCGCAGAATCCATAGATAAAGAAAACATTTTCCAAAGTGCATATCGTGGTGTGCGTGATTTTTTCCGCAAAATTACGACTTAAAACCTGTTTATTTCCTATTATTTACCAAAGGAAGATACCTTTAAAAATAGAAATCTCATAGTAATGGTAAAAATTAACTATGGGAGGTTAATATGGATTTTCAAATTAAAAAAAATCTCCTCACCTTTAGGGTTGCAGGAGATTTTGATTTATCGCTTTGCCCTCCATTAAAAGAAAAAATGCTCAAGGCTATTGAAATGGATGGGGTAAACAGAATTATTTTTGATATGAAAGAGGTTACATTTTTAGATAGTTCCGCTTTGGGCTTGATTTTAACTGCTTATAAAAAAACAGCACCTTTAGGGGGTGGTGTGGGCATTATAAATTTACAGCCAAAGTTAAGGCAATTATTTGAAATGGCAGGATTGGAACATATAATAAAAATATCCTTAACAAAAGAGGTGCAAGATGATTGAAAAAAATGAAGAAAATAAAATTGAATTTTCCTTTATGGCAAAAGATGAAAACGTATCTTCAGCCAGGTTATTGGCAGCATCTTTCAGCAGCCAAATGGGTTTTACTTTAAGCGAGGTTGAGGAAATAAAAGTGGCGGTTTCCGAAGGTGTTTCCAACGCTATTATTCATGGTTACAAAAATAATAGCAGCGAAATGGTATCCATGGAATTAATCTGTGTGGAAAATTTGTTAACTGTAATCATTAAAGATAAAGGTTGTGGCATAGCCAATATAGAAAAAGCCATGGAACCTATGTTTTCTACTATTGCGGATAGAATGGGTTTGGGCTTTGTTTTCATGCAATCTTTCATGGATGATTTTAAAATTGTTTCACAAATTCATGAAGGCACCACCCTTATTTTGAAAAAAACTTGTAAATTGTGATATGGAAAAATGCTATGGTGATTTTTCTGATGCAGAAAAACAAATACTTTGGTTAAAATGCAAAGATGGAGATGTAAAAGCCAGAGAAAAATTGATTGATGGCAATTATCCACTGGTTGGTGCTGTTGCCGGGAAATTATCTTTTAATAATGATGAATATGATGAGCTGTTTCAAAGTGGTGTTTTGGGTCTAATCAAAGCTGTGGATGGCTTTGACCAAAATTTGGGGGTAGCTTTTTCCACCTATGCCTTATCATTTATCCATGGTGAAATAATGCGGCAAAAGGAAAGAATTAGAGGTGTAAAAAGGCAGCGAAATACTGAAGTTCTTTTTTCTAAAATAAAAGCTGCGGAAAAAGAATTGCGTGAGGGTAGCGGCTATGAGCCATCCTTTGGTGAAGTTGCGGCAAAAATAGGTGAATCCACGGAAAATATTATCTGGATAATGGAAAATAATAAGGAAAATATTGCCCTTGATGAAATATGTATCACCGATGAAAATGCCATTAACAATTATGAAATAGTGGAAAATAGGTTGTTTATCAAAGCAATTTTAAAGGAAGTAACAGCCAAAGAGCGAATTATACTCTTGGAACACTATATTAACGGCAAAACCCAAAAGGTAATTGCCCAAGAACTGGGCTTGAGCCAAACCCAAATTAGTCGTTTGGAAAAAGCCGCTTTAAAGAAACTAAAAAAAATTACTCAAATGTGAGGATATATGGAAAAGAAATGTTGTTTCACAGGTTACAGACCTGTTAAGTTGAAATATTTATATAATAAAGATAGTGTAGAATATAAAAAATTATATACGCTTTTACAGGAAACCATAGAAGAAGCCGTGGCAGATGGTTATAATTATTTTATTTCCGGTTTTGCTATGGGTGTGGATTTAATGGCGGCAGAAATTGTTTTGCAATTAAAAACTGCAAATGCCCATATAAAATTAGAGGCGGCTTTGCCCTGTATGAACCAAACTGTATCTTGGTCATCTGTATCTCAAGAAAAATATTTTGCCTTATTGGATAAGGCGGATTATCGCAGCTGTGTACATCCAAAAGGAATGAGGGAAAGTTATTTAATGCGTAACCGTTATATGGTGGAAAATAGCGATAGGGTTATTGCGGTTTACGATGGGAGAAAAGGCGGTACATCTTACACTGTGGATTATGCCAGAAAACATAAGCGGGAAGTTATTGTTATCGACCCTCAAATTTTAGAAATAACAGAAAGGGAGTATTCTCTTTTTAAATAAATTTTGGTAAAAAACAAATTTATTGCCTTGGGTTCATTCCTATAAAACCACACTGTGCATTAGGTATTCCCCAATTTTAATCCATATAAAAAGCCTTTGATTGGGGAGTATAATTCCATATTATAAACCCACTTTGAATAAAAAGTGGAAAGATAAAAAAGCGAGAACCACAAAAAATGTGATTCTCGCTTTAAAAATATTTTAAATAATATTATTTGGCTTTCATTCTGTTTCTTTCGGGAATGAGGTAATTCTTTTGGAAATCTTCTGTTTCTTTGGCAATTACATTGCTTAAAAGCAACAGGGCTATTAAGTTTGGTATTGCCATTAAAGCATTGAAAATATCGGATATTGCCCATGCCAAATCCAAAGAAACTATGGCACCAAAGAAGGGTAAGAGTGAGAATATTACACGGTAAGGCACATTAGCTTTGGTGCTGCCCACTAAATATTCCAAACATTTTTCACCATAATAGGACCAGCCTAAAATAGTGGATGAGGCAAAGAGTAAAATACCAATGGTAACCAAAACGCTACCGAATTTACCCAATGCCGAAGCAAATGCCAAGGTGGTTAATTCCGAGCCGGAAATGAAAGCACCTGTTGCATCAGTTGTGCCCAAAACACCGGAGCTGGCAATAACAAGACCTGTTAAACTACATATGATGATGGTATCAATAAAGGTACCGGTCATGGATACATAGCCTTGTCTGCAAGGATGGTCTGTTTTTGCGGCTGCTGCTGCGATAGGGGCAGAACCTAAACCTGCTTCATTGGAGAACACACCACGTGCAACCCCAAAGCGGATAGCATTGGCAACTGTGGCACCTAAAACACCACCAACTGCGGATCTGGGTGAAAAGGCATCTGTGAAGATAGCAGCTAAACCTGCGGGTACGTTTTGAATATTAATAACAATTACAGTAATAGCTACGATAAAATAAAAGGCTGCCATAAAAGGCACGATTTTTGAGGATACTTTGGCGATGCTCTTGATACCGCCTAAAATTACAAAGAGACAAAAGATTACAATAATAATACCGGTAACCCAAGCAGGGATGTTGAATGTGCTGTTTAAAGCACCTGCAACTGCATTACTTTGGGTCATGTTCCCAATCCCAAATGAGGCTACAACAGCAAAGAAGGCAAATAAAGCTGCCATGACTCTGCCGAGTCCCTTCCATTTAAGACCATCACGGAGTGCGTACATTGTGCCGCCTGCCATTTCGCCTTTATCGTTTACTACACGATATTTTACAGCGATAACGCTTTCAGCGTATTTTGTGGAAAGACCAAAAATAGCGGTAATCCACATCCAGAATAAAGCCCCGGGACCACCTGCCACCATTGCCGTGGCAACCCCTGCGATATTCCCTACCCCTACGGTAGCAGATAATGCCGTCATTAATGATTGGAAAGGGGTAATATCCCCTTTTGTGCCTGAGTTTTTCTTAAAGATAGACTTTAAGGCGTAACCCAAATTCCTCCAAGGTAAAAATTTCAGTCGGAAGGTAAGGAAGATACCGGTACCCACCAAAAGAACCAACATGACAGGACCCCACACGAAGTCATCAATCATGCCTACGATGTTAGCGAATGTTTCCATAACCATCACCTTTCTTAAATAAATACTTATAATCTATAATAATACTTCAAATCAACGCAAAATACAATAAAAATTTACAAAAAATTCACACAATATCTATAATTTGTCAAATATTTAAAAAAATATCTACATTTTAGGCTAAATATGTTATAATTTATATTAATAGTAATTACTTACTATAAGGAGGCAATTATGGATCCAAGTCAAGATTGGTTTTTACGCCAGTTAATGAATTTAGCAGATGGCATCCAAGGAATCCACAGCCAAAGCAGCAAAATAGAAATACCCCAACCCACAAATGCTGTTAATAGCGATGAAATATTGCCGCTGATTTTAAATGGCATGATAAAAAGCGGCAAAATAGACGAAGCGGAAAATTTATTGTTTCGCTGTGTGGAAAATTATCCCTTAGTGGAAAATTACACTATTGGATTGGACTTTTACACAAAATTAGCTACGATGGATGCAGATGATTTAAAAGCAGCAGGGTGGAGCAGAGAAGAAATTAAAGACGGCATAGCCGACTTGCATTTTTTAATATTTGATGAACCATTGGATAGAAAGACAATTTTTGAGGAGGAATAAAAAATGGGAAAAATTTTAGGAAGATTTATATTACCCCATCCACCTATTTTGATTCCTCAAATAGGTGGAGAAGATGCAAGAAAAGGTCAGGGAACCTTGGATAGTTTTGCTGCCATAGGCAAAAAAATTGCAGAGCTGAAACCACAAAATATAATTATTATAAGTCCCCATGCCCCTATGTTTAACGATAAATTTTATATTAACACCAATTCCCGTATCAGCGGTGATATGTCGCAATTTAAGCACAAAGAAATTTTATTGGGCTTTAATAATAATACAGGGCTTATTGACCTTATTACCCATGCTGCAAAAAATTTAGATATTAAAGCAGGGGCGGTTTCAGAAAATTTATTGCGTCGCTATGGTCTATCCTATGATTTAGACCATGGAATTATTGTACCTATGTATTTTATAAGTCATTTTTATACAGATTTTAACCTGATTCCTGTTTCTTTGACTTCCCGTAGTCCCAAAGAGCACTATTTAATGGGTGAGGCAATAGCCCAAGGGGTATTGGCAAGTGATGAAGATGCGGTTATAATTGCCAGCGGTGATTTATCCCATAAATTAAAAGAAGATGGCCCCTATGGTTTTGCTGAGGAAGGACCAATTTTTGATGAGTTGTTGATTAGCTTACTCAAAGAAAATAATATTGAGGGTTTACTGAGTATTGATAGTAAATTAGAAGAAAAAGCAGCCCAATGTGGACTTTATTCTTTCTATATACTTTTAGGAACATTAAAAGGATACAATATGGCTGCCAAAGTACACTCCTATGAGAAACCTTTTGGGGTAGGCTATTTAACCGCCACCATAGACCAAGGTGCAACCACAGAACATAAGCCTTTGGCATCATATCTCAGTAAGCGTGAAGCAAGTTTAAAGGAAATGCAAAGTGTGGAATCTCCGCCCTTGGCTTTGGCAAGAGCCGCCCTTTCCTATTATTTGGATACGGGCAAGGAAATGACCATACCTGAAAACTTTCCCGAGGAATGGATAAGTAATCAAGGCGGCACTTTTGTAAGTTTTAAAAAGGATAATAATTTGCGTGGCTGTGTTGGTACCATTAGTGCCACCCAACCAAATTTAGCTGAAGAAATCATCAATAATGCCATATCCGCAGGAACAAAAGATTACCGTTTTTCACCTATTACCCCGGGAGAAGTTGCAGAACTTACTGTTTCTGTTGATGTTTTGGGCGATATTGAAGATATTGAAAGTGAAGATGATTTAGACCCTTTAAATTATGGCGTAATAGTAACCAGTGGCTCCAAGCGTGGGCTTTTGCTCCCTAATTTGGAGGGAGTGGATTCTGTGGAGCAGCAAATCCGCATTGCCAAGGAAAAGGCAGGTATACCTTTTTTTAAAAAAGTGAATTTACAAAGATTTAAAGTGGTACGATATGAGTGAAATAATTACTAAAACAGCAGAATATTGGGAACCTTGCAATGATAAAATTCGCTGTACCCTTTGCCCCCATCAGTGCTTAATCGGGGTGGGGAAAGCGGGATTATGTTTGGGCAGAAAAAATATTGATGGTAAATTGATAGCGGAAAATTACGGCAGAGTTACCTCTATGGCGGTGGATCCCATGACAAAAAAACCACTTAACCGTTTTTATGCAGCTAATACCATTTTAACAGTAGCTTCTTATGGCTGTAATTTTAAGTGTAATTTTTGCCAAAACCACAGTATTTCTCAGCAAGAGAATGATTACACATATTATTCCCCCAAAGCAATACTGGATTTGGCTTTACACCACACTATTAATGATAATGTAGGTTTGGCTTTTTCCTATAATGAACCCACTATATCCTTTGAATATGTGAAGGATTGTTTTAAATTGATTAAAGCCGCAGGTCTTAAAACCATATTGGTAACCAATGGCTATTTGGCAGAAAAACCTTTTGGCGAATTGGCAGCTTTAACCGATGCCATGAACATAGATTTAAAGGGGTTTAATGAAAATTTTTACCATAAAATATGCGGTGGTGATTTAGAAACCGTGAAAAAGAATATCACCACAGCAGTGGAAAATTGTCATGTTGAAATTACAACTTTGGTGATACCTCAATTAAATGATGATTTACAGGAAATAAAAGCCATGGCAAAATGGATAGGGGAGTTAAATCCGGAAATTCCTTACCATTTAAGTAGATTTTTTCCACGTTATAAAATGGAAAATCAAGAGCCAACACCATTGGCTACCATGTCGGAAGCTGCTGAAGTGGCATCGGAATATCTGAAATATGTATATTTGGGCAATATGTAAATGTTAAAATTAACTAAATAAGCCATTAAATGGAATAAAGCACTGAATTTTCAAAAAATGAAAATTCAGTGCTTTTTAAGTTGGATATTTTGGATTTTATAGTAAAATCGCAAATTATATTTTGTAAAGATTTAATCGCAGGGCATTTAATACCACGGAAATAGAAGAAAAGGACATGGCAGCCGCTGCTATCATGGGGTTTAACAGTGGGCCACCAAAAAAGTATAATATACCTGCGGCAATGGGTATGCCTAAAATATTGTAGAAAAATGCCCAAAACAAATTCTGTTTTATATTTCTCATAGTGGCTTTGGATAAAGCTATGCTTTTGGTAACACCCTGAAGATTAGAGGACATGATTACCACATCGGCTGTGGCTATGGCAGCATCAGTACCGCCACCCATGGCTATACCCACATCTGCGGTGGCAAGTGCCGGGGCATCATTTATGCCATCTCCAACCATGGCTACGGTTGCACCTTTGCTTTTTAATTTAGCTATGATATTGGCTTTATCCTCAGGCAAAACTTCGGAAAAAATTTGTTTTATCCCCACTGCATTCCCAATGGCGGCGGCTGTTTCTTTTTTGTCACCGGTTAACAAAACCGTGTTAATCTTGGCATTTTTTAAAGATTGAATTACGGTTTCGGCATTTTCTTTTAAGGGGTCTGCCAAGGCAATTATTCCTATTATTTCATTGTTTTTGCAAAAAAAGATTGGTGTTTTACCTGCTTTCCCTAAATCATCTGCAATACTTTTCCAAGAGCCAATGTTTATGGCTTGGTCTTTTAATGATTTTTCATTACCTGCGGAATATTGAACATCATCAAGGTTAGCCTTGATACCGCTGCCGGGTAATGCTGTAAAATCACTTACTTTTAAAAGTGTTAATTTTTTATTTTTGGCTTCACCTAAAATTGCTTTGCCCAATGGGTGCTCGGTTTCCCGCTCTAAACTGGCGGCAATGGTTAAAAGTTCTGTTTTGGTGATGGAATTTTGGGGTATTATATCTGTTAACTCGGGGTTTCCACGGGTTATTGTTCCTGTTTTATCAAATACTACGGTATTTATTTTGTGGCTTATTTCCAAGGCTTCGGCACTTTTAAAAATAACACCTGCTTCTGTTCCTTTGCCTGTGCCTACCATAATAGCTGTGGGAGTTGCCAAACCTAAAGCACAAGGGCAAGAAATTACCAATACCGAAACAAATACCGTTAAAGCAAAGGAAAATTCTTTGCCCATAAATAGCCAAAAAACCCCTGCAATTAAGGCTATTACCATTACTGTGGGCACAAAATAACCTGCTATTATATCTGCTATTCTGGCTATGGGTGCTTTGGAACCTGCTGCATCCTCCACCATTTTAACAATTCTGGCTAATGCTGTATTTTTTCCACTTTGGGTGGCTATACATTTTAAGGAACCATTAAAATTTAATGAACCACCATATACATTATCTTTACTGCTTTTTTCCACAGGTATGCTTTCCCCTGTGAGCATAGATTCATCTACCGCTGATGAACCGCTGATAATTATGCCATCACCGGGTATTTTTTCACCGGGACGCACTATAAAGATATCATCAATGATTATATCTTTGGCAGGGATTTCAATTTCTGCACCATTACGGATAACTAAAGCTTTTTGGGGGGCTAAATCCAATAATTTACCAATGCTTTTTCCTGTTTTGGCTTTGGCTTTGGCTTCCATATATCTGCCTACCATTACCAAAGCTATTATCATTGCCGCAGATTCAAAATAGATATTGTGGCTATCCCCTATAAACAGAGAATAAATGCTGTATAGCAGTGCAGAAACAGTGCCTATGGCAACTAAACTATCCATATTGGGGTGACCTTTGAGCAAGGATGGTATGCCAATTTTATAAAATTGGGCACCGGCAATAACCACGGGAATGGTTAAAATTAATTGGGCAATACCATTATGCAAAAATTGAGGCACAGGTATACCCACCATATGCCCCATGGATATGTAAAAAACAAATAGGGCAAAGGTGGCGGCAATAATGAGCTTTAGTTTTTCTTTTTTTAGCCTGTCCTCATCGTCGTCATCGTTTTCTTCTTCTTGGGTAAATGCTTCAAATCCTGCATTTTCCACGGCTTTTATAATGCCGTTTATTTCAGCTTCATCGCCTTTTTTTACTGTGGCATTTATTTTTTCAGTTGTTAGACTAACACTGACTTCTTCAACATAATTGAGCTTTTTAATTACTTTTTCGGCATTTGCCACACAGCCGGCACAATGGAGGCCACGAATATTTAATACTATTTTTTTTGACATATAAAAATCTCCTTTTTCTTTCTATTATAGTGCCAAATTATTTTAATTCGATACTACCTAAAATAGCAGAACAATCCAAATGCACCGTGGGGCAATTAATTGCCATGGATTGGGTGGTTTTATTTTCCACAGAGCCTAAAAAAGGTGAGCTGCTTATCATAATTTTTACATTGGGCGGAAAAAATATTTCCACACTGCCCATAAAAGCATAGGCACTGATATGTATATCTTTTTCAATTATTGCACAACTTAAATCTAAAACCGAAGTCCCCATTACCGCACTGATTTTTCCGCCGTAGTAGGGTTCATTGGTTACCCTGCCTTGGGCATTGCTGCAAAATGATGCTATATTGCTGTTGGTGCTATTTTTTGGGTACATAAAGCGTTTTATGCCCCCAATGCCAAAAATTAGAGCAATTCCCAGTATAACAAAAAATCCGGGAATAATCAATTTCCATAATAGTCCCCAAGGAATAATACCCCAAGCGGAAACCAGCAATCCCAAACCTATTATAAGCCCTACGCTATTGCACCAATTAAAGCCTTTTTTAATAATACTTGCAACACAGGGGATAATAATAAATAAGGTCCACCAACCGTGAAAGAAAATATCAATAGCCCAAAAATTTAAGGCATTGCCACCTAATATTACCCCCAAAAGAATAAGGAGCACTCCCCAGCATACAGAACCAAAATTTCTCATAAATTACCTCATTTTTCTTTGTGTTATATATTTAGCAATAAAAATAAAAAAGCCTCATCAGTTAGGTTATTTTGTTCCTTTATTTACACTTTCAGCCATCTCATTTATCCCATATAACGTTTTATTTTAAGTATAACATAGTGATAAAATCTTTTCATTAAAATAACATTAAAAACCATATTAATTTGTAGTTAATATTTTTTATAAATATGTTAGTTTTCCGAATTTTTTATCTCTTTATGCGTCAAATTACTTGACAAATCATCACAACATGTTATAATATAGCATAGGTTGAAATTTGTTATGACAAAATTACAAATTTAATATAGGAAATTCAGAAAGGTATTGATGAAATATTATGAAGCAAGTAAAAAAAGAAATTAATGAATTTTTAGTGGAAACTTTTAACGACATACTTAAAATTGAAGAATCCACACTAAAAAAATCACCTTACAGCAATGTTACCATGAAAGAGTTCCATCTTTTGGAAACAGTGTACAGACGTGGTAAAAACAACGGTGATAATACCGCAGGTGCCATAGCCAAAGAATTGAGAGTTACCCCGGGTACATTAACTACTGCGGTTAAATTATTGGAGAAAAAGGGCTATCTAAAAAGATTAAAAGATGCTAAAGATAAACGCTCTGTACATATTGTGGTAACAAAACTTGGGGAAAAAGCCAATGTAGACCATCAAAAATTCCATAACGATATGGTGGAAGACGTTATTTCTGTATTATCTGAAGATGAATCCAAAGCGTTTTTAAAAGGACTTAAAACACTGGGTGATTTCTTTGAACAGCAGGATAAAAAAATCAACAAAATAAACTAATATATAAAATGAAAAAAGGCAGGTCAAGGTTATCTTTTAAGATAATCAGTGACCTGCTGTTTTTATTTATGGTTCTATACTAAATATTGTGGTGTATGATATAAGCTTTATAAAAAGTCTCAAAAAAGAGCCTTAATTATTCGCTCATGGTTATTAATTGGTCTATGCGGTTTTTGGCTTCTACTAAAAATTCTTTTTCATTTTTGTAAATTTCGGTATTGGCAATTAGCTCCATGGTGTAGGGAATATTTCTATTTTTTATCAGTGGTATAATTTTAGTGAAATCTATTTCGCCGTCAAAGGGTAACCAATGTCTATCTTTAATGCCATCGTTATCTGAAAGATGATAAGCGGATAAAAGTTTATTGTATTTTTCCAGCAAGTAAAATTCATCTCTGAGATTGGCGTGGGATGTATCAAAGCAAAAGCCCAATTCTTTTACGGGAAATTCTGCCCACACTGCTTCTAAATAATCACTGCGCCAGGTATTTTCCAAGGATAGCACTGTATTGTTGGCTTGAGCTACAGGGATAAGTGCCTCAATACTTTTAAGCAAGCTTTTGTTGGGTGCAGGTACCTCGCCTTTTTCACATAAATGCAACACCAAATTATGTAAATTGTAATCTGCCATTTCTTCAATGGTGCGGCAAATTGGCTCAAGGTGCTTTTTGCGTTTAAGGTTATCTTCACTCCATATAGCGTTATCATCACACCCGGACATATGGATGTTAAAAATATCTAAATCCATAGCCCTTGTGTTTTTTACCATTTCTGAACAGGTGATGGGCCATGAGCATACTTCATCTTCCCACCAAATCATTATTCCGTCAAAGCCGGTTTCTTTAATTAATTCAATGCGTTGATTAAAATCTGTAAAGAAACCATACCAACTAAAAATTCCGGTTTGTTCTGACATTGTTTTGCCTCTATTCTTTGAAATATAGTAAATATCCAGGCTGTTGATAAAGTCTGATATTCGGCAAAATCCCTTCCCATCCGCTGTTTATGTACATTTAGGTACATAAGCATCCACTGCTCAGGGAGTTTTACCGAATCTAAGTCTTTCTTAACAGTCTGGCATCTTGTCAAACAACTATGTTTTTTGACAATCTGAATATGTTGATTATTTTATTGATTAAGTTACCGCCATGGGGTCTTTGGAATTTTGCCATTCCAACCAAATTACTGTGGCAATTATTAAAGAACCACCCATAAGCAGGTTCATGGTAAAGGCTTCAAATCCCAACAGTACCGAAAAAGCGGCACCAAAAAATGATTCAAAAGATAGTAATATAGCGCTTGTGGAAGTTGGCGTGTATTTTTGCCCAAAAGTTTGTAAAAACAAGCATAAAGCGGTGGGAAAAATGGCAAGATAAGTCATAACCAACATACCTGAGCCCCATTGTACTCCGGAAAAATCTCCGCCTTCAAAAACAAAAAAGGTAAAGGTGGATAGCACTGCCACTGTGGCAAGTTGTAGAAAGGATAGCCGTAATGGGTGTTTTCCTTTGGCGTTTACCCCTAAATAAGCAATGTGACAAGCGTAAGCCAAAGCACAGCCTAAAGTGAGAGTATCACCTATGTTAAAATTCAATCCTGCATTTGTCCAAGTTAAAATAGCTATGCCGATAAAGCAGATAAAAACCGCTATAAAAACCCGTATATTTGGCTTTTTTTTAAAAATCAACCAAGATATAAATGGTACCATTAAAAGATTGGTGGCGGTGAGTATGGCATTATTGGAAACTGTGGTAAATTGCAAACCCACAGTTTGTAAATAAAAACCAAAAAAGTAAAATACACCTGCGGTTATACCAACTTTTACCTCAGATTTGGTAAGTTTTATTACATTTTTATTTAAAGCTATAAGTAAAACCAAAGCACCCATTAAGAACCTGAGCATATTGAGGAGTCCGGGCTTAAAACCACAGGATAAAGCCATATCCACAGCAATAAAACCGCTGCCCCAAATTAAGGCAGTTGTTAAAAGTGCTGCTTCCCCTTTAAATTTTTTGAAATTCATTGTTTTCTCCTAAATTATGATATCGAAAATGAATTATAGCACAAAAAACTGTGAAAATAAACGAATAATATAAAATTAGCATGAAAATACAATAAATTCCCTTTACAAATAAAAAAAATTGCTATAACATGTTATGAAATAAGTAAGGAGATATGTATCAATGAAAAAAAATATGAATTATACAATGCTGTGTGATTTTTATGAGTTAACTATGTCTAATGGTTACTTTCAATTAGGTTGGGAATCTAAAATCACTTATTTCGATGTTTTTTTTAGAAGAATACCAGATAATGGCGGCTTTGCTATTGCGGCAGGGTTAGAACAAGTTATTGACTATATTGAAAATTTGAATTTTGATGAAGATGATATCGCATTGCTGCGTAAAAAAGGTATATTTGATGAAGCATTTTTAAAATATTTGGAAACTTTTAAGTTCCATGGTGATATTTATGCAGTGCCTGAAGGTACTCCTGTTTTTCCCAATGAACCTATTTTAACGGTACGTGCCCCGGCTATGGAGGCACAATTTATTGAAACATTTATTTTATTATCCTTAAATCATCAAAGTTTAATTGCAACCAAGTCCAATAGAATCTGCCGAGCTGCGGCAGGTAGACCTATATCAGAATTTGGCTCCCGCCGTGCTCAAGGTGCCGATGCTGCTATATTAGGGGCACGTGCTGCCTGTATTGGTGGTTGTGCAGGAACTGCCTGCACCATTTCGGATTTGCTTTTTGATACCCCCGCAGGTGGTACCATGGCTCATTCTTGGGTGCAAATGTTTGATACGGAATTAGAATCATTTCAGGCATATTGCCGCACTTATCCTCAAAAACCCACACTCTTAGTGGATACTTATAATGTTACAAAAAGCGGTGTGCCCAATGCTATTGCGGCTTTTAAGGAATTTGGCATTGAAGATGGCGCTATTAGATTAGATTCCGGAGATATTACTTATCTTAGTAAAAAAGCCAGAAAAATGCTGGATGATGCAGGTTTGCCAAATTGCAAAATTGTGGTTTCAAATTCTTTAGATGAGTTTATTATCCGTGATTTATTGCTTCAAGGTGCTCAAATAGATGCTTTTGGGGTGGGTGAACGCTTAATAACTGCCAGCAGTGAGCCTGTTTTTGGTTGTGTTTATAAATTGGCAGCCATTGAAGATGATAAAGGTAACATAATACCAAAAATAAAAATCAGTGAAAATGCAGAAAAAATAACCACACCCCATTTTAAAAAAGTGTATCGTATTTTTGATAATGCCACAGGTAATGCCAATGCGGACTTGGTGTCTATTTTTGATGAAGAATTTGATGAATCTAAACCTTTAACAATTTTTGATTCCGATTATCCTTGGAAGAAAAAAGTATTTACCGATTATACTATGAAAGAATTATTGGTGCCTATATTCAAAAATGGTGAAAAAGTTTACAACAGTCCTTCGGTTGCGGAAATTAAAGCTCATTCCCAACAACAGATTGATAAATTATGGGATGAAATGAAACGTTTTGAACATCCCCATATCTATTACGTTGACCTTTCGGAAAAACTGTGGAAAATTAAGAAAGATTTGATTGAAAATAACTTCGGTAAATATCAAAATTCTTAAAATTTACATATAGCAGGCAACTATTTTACCTAAAGTAGTTGCCTGTTTTTTAATGCGGTAATAAATTTAGAATCAGTGGTTTTTTATTATTTTTGATGTACTTAATATTTAAAAAAATAACCCCTTGTTGCAGTATTATATTAGTAATATATTACTTTACAACAAGGGGTATTTTATAGTGCAGGCTGTTGATAAAGTCTGATATTCGGCAAAATCCCTTCCCACCCACTGCTTATGTACATTTAGGTACACTGCACAGTCGCTGCTCAGGGAGTTTTACCGAATCTAAGGCTTTCTTAACAGCCCGGCATCTTGCCAAAAAACTATGTTTTTTGACAATCTGTTTTATAGTGTTTATATAATTGATATTAAGTTTTTAAAGAATTTTTATTTTAATAGTTCATGGATTTTGGATTTAATTTTTACTTCTGTTATTTTGGCATCAGCTGCAACAATTTCATCGCTGTTTTGAGGATTATAGCTTTCTAAGTGTGCTACCCCAATATTTTGGGAAATATCCACAAAGCAGAGTGGTGGGAACATCACGCACCACCAGTTTTTCCCTTCTCCTGCTCCCAGTAGTATCTTAACTGCCTGATATTCCCCGGCACCGAGAGTTAGGTCGCCATATTTTTTGGTGGGGAAGATATCCTTTTTGATTTGCACCTTGGCACCATAGGTAAAACCATTTGACAGTAGAGTTTCATTGGCTATTTTTTCGATTTTATTTGAGTTTTGCGTAAGTAAATCATAGGCTTCTTGGTAATTTTTGCAGCAGTTTAAATCATGGGCAAAGGCTTTTAAAACAGCATCCCGCACTTTTAGTTTTACCTCTTGGTCATAAGGGGCATCACTATTGGCAATTACGTGAAAACGGATTAAGCTTTGTTCCGCAGTGGCGTTATTGGAGTATAGCCAAATACTGAGGGAAAAAACAGTGGTGGAAATCAGCAGTAAAGCCAAAAACTTTTTCAAAATAAATCCCCCTTATATATGTTTTCTTAAATTGGTAAGTGCGTTTTTTTCCAATCTTGAAACTTGAGCTTGGGAAATCCCTATTTCTGTGGCAACTTCCATTTGGGTTCTGCCTTTAAAAAAACGTAAATCTATAATTTTTTTCTCTCGTGGGCTTATTTTTTTCATAGCTTCACCTATGGCTAAGTGCTCGGTCCATAATTTATCGTTATTTTTGTCATCACCTATTTGATCCATTACCAAAAGTGGATCACCGCCATCGTGATAAATAGGCTCGTAGATGGAAATAGGGTCTTGAATGGCATCTAAAGCGTAGGTAATTGTTTCTCTTGGAACTTCAATAGCTGCAGCAATTTGCTCTATAGTGGGTTCCTTGCCATTTTCTATTAATAATCTTTCTTTGGCTTGTAGTGCTTTATAGGCTATATCTCGCAATGAACGGCTCACACGTAGGGAATTATTATCTCTTAAATAGCGTCTTATTTCCCCAATAATCATAGGTACTGCATAAGTGGAAAAATGCACATTTTGTGATAAATCAAAATTATCTGTGGCTTTCATCAAGCCTATACAGCCAACTTGAAATAAATCATCAAGATTTTCACCTCTATTGGTAAACCGCTGTATTATGCTGAGTACCAATCTTAAATTTCCGCCAATTATTTCCTCTCTGGCGTTTTCATCTCCGCTTTGCATTTCTTTAAAGAGTCCTGTCATAACCTTATTGGATAACACCGGCAGCTTTGAAGTATCAACGCCGCAAATCTCAACTTTTCTGTATTGCATATGGTCCTCCCCAAGAATTATTCTCAGTAATAATATGGTTGAATATTCATGGGTTTATCCCGCAATAAAACCTGTAATAATGTCGAATAAACAAAAAAAGGATGCCCTAAACAACAGGGCACTCTCTTGACAGTGGCTTTAATATTTTATTGATAATTTACAGGAAATAATTTACAGTAAAGTATAGCCTTCCAATATTTTATTAAAACAGCGGCAATTACCTTAGTTGTAATTGCCGCTGTTTAATAAACTATTAGGAAAACCCTATTAGGAAAAACGCATATAACAGAGATTATTTTTATTATAATGATTTTATTTTTATAATGTGCCGTAAATCCTGTCCCCTGCATCTCCAAGACCCGGAAGAATATATCCTTTTTCGTTTAGTCTTTCATCTAAAGCACCAACATATATTTCAACGTCGGGGTGTGCTTCTTCCATGATTTTTACACCTTCAGGAGAGCCGATAATGCACATAAGCTTTATATCTTTGCCGCCTCTTTCTTTAATAAATGAGATTGCAGCGGCACTGCTGCCCCCGGTTGCCAGCATGGGGTCTACAACTATAACTTTGTGTTTTGCTATATCCCGTGGGAGTTTGCAGTAATATTCTACAGGTTTCAATGTTTCATGGTCACGGTGAAGTCCTATGTGGCCTACTTTTGCAGCAGGCATTAAATCTAAAATCCCATCTACCATTCCTAAACCCGCACGGAGAATAGGTATAATGGCAACTTTTTGGGAAATTACTTTGCCCACAGTTTTGGTTAGTGGTGTTTCAATGTTAATATCTTCCAAGGGAAGATTTTTTGTGGCTTCATAGCCCATCAGTAAGGAAATTTCATAAACTAATTGCCGAAAATCTTTAACTGTAGTGTTCTTATCTCGCAGCATGGTTATTTTGTGAGAGATTAAAGGGTGGTTCATAATGTGGACATTATTATTCATGATCTGCCTCCAGTTCTTCTATTTTAGCTTTATCACATTCTAATTCTTGGGTAAAAGTAAATTCATAATTACACCAACAACCACGGCAATGAATAAGCCTGAGAGTGTTAAGGAAACCGCACCAATATTTATGCTAAGACCGCCTGTGGCACTGAATGCCGCTAAAAAGGCAAAAGAAGAGCCCTGGAATACAGGAACCTCAAATTTGGTACATACATTAAAAATAAGCGTATCAAAGCCTACTGTAACCAGAGTTACTGCGGTATTTAAGCGGTAATAAGTGGTACTAAAATGGTGCTCCCAAACATTGCGAACATATGCTGGATGCCAAGAAGTAAATCCTTGCTGTTGAGTCTTTACATTAAAAAAGTATCTTCTAAATCATTGTTTATCAGATAAAACCCTTAAACTTTCAAAATTATACAATATTTTTATTTAATTGTCCAGTGGGTGTTCCTTGTCAATGTATTTTTTGGTGGGATAGGGAGTAAACACCACAGCCACATAGGTATAGAAGGTTAAAAAAAATTCTTTTTTAACACCAAGTGCAAATTTTTGTTTTTTATAGAACAATCAAAAAAAAATACAATAACAAATAATTGAAATTACAAAACATTGTGAAAAGTAGATATATTTGACATATGTGTTGAAATACGCTCCTAAACGGCTTTTTTGGCTTGCAATTTATTTTCCATAGAAGTATAATTACAATGTAAATTTAACGTGGGTGCTCATTTCCATCAAATACCATTGTCATTATTCGACATAATATGTATTATACTAAAGAGAAGGAAATGAAAATACCCAAAGAAACCAAAAGAAGAGGGGGATTTAAAATTGGATACCATGTTTCTCGGTACACTATCTGCACTAATTTTATTTCCGATCGTGGTTGCACTGATTCTTTTGGTTGTCAAATCTGACGGCGCAAGAAACGGCATTGTTAAAGTGGCTTCTATAGCCATTGCGGCTGCCTCTGTATTTCTTGCAGTACTGTATTTCATGAATGGGAGTCAAACCTTTGCCTTTGATGGCACAATGATTTCCTATGCTATGATGGCTATTGAGGTATTCCTCTGTGTAGTTATTATCGCATTCAGCATTAAATACAAGTTCTATTGGGCCGGTGTTTTGGCAATCATACAAACTCCGATTATGATCTGGTTCGAAATGACCCATGGTCACGGAATTGATATCAGTTACAACCTCTACGTCGACGGACTCTCGGTAATCATGGCTGTGATTATCGGCATCATTGGTACACTTATTGCGGTCTATGCTTTAGGCTACATGAAAGACTACCAACAGCACAACGAGGACCAGAAAGACAGAAGACCGTGGTTCTTCTTCGTTGTATTCATTTTCCTTGCCGCTATGTTCGGCCTTGTAACATCCAATAACTTAATCTGGATGTATTTCTTCTGGGAAATTACGAGCTTAAGTTCGTTCTTCCTAATCGGATACTCCAAAACCCAAGAAGCAATCCGGAATTCATTCCGTGCATTGATTATGAACTTGGGCGGCGGGTTGGCATTCTGTCTTGCCATTGTGTTCTTAGGTGTAACTTGTTACACTGTTGAATTTTCCGGATTACTTGCTCAGGGATTAGCCGGTAGTTTAGGCATCTACATTATCGTACCTGTTGGTCTTTTGGCTTTTGCCGGTATTACCAAAGCCGCTCAAATGCCTTTCAACAGTTGGCTCCTTGGTGCCATGGTTGCACCTACTCCCGTTTCTGCTTTACTTCACTCATCTACAATGGTTAAAGCAGGGGTATTCCTAATTATCAAATTGGCTCCCTTGATGGGTGTTTGGATTCCCGGTGCTACATCCGGTGCATTCGTCAATGGAATTTTCGCTTATAACTTTGCAGGCATCATGGTTATGATGGTTGGTGGTATCACTTTCCTTCTTGCCTCATTTGCCGCTATTTCCCAAAGCAATGCAAAAAGAGTATTGGCTTACTCAACCATTGCTAATCTTGGCTTGATTGTACTTTGCGGTGGTATTGGTACACCCGCAGCAGTATGGGCAGGCATCATGCTTATTATCTTCCATGCTATCGCTAAATCTTTGTTGTTCTTAAGTGTTGGTACAGTAGAACATCGCATTGGTTCCAGAGATATCGAAGATATGGATGGCTTGTTTGTAAGATTACCTAAAGTTGCTATTTTCATGATTATTGGTATTTGCGGTATGTTTATTGCTCCTTTTGGTATGTTAATTTCCAAATGGGCAGCAATGGTTTCAATTATTGAATCCGGTAACCCAATATTGGTAATGATGTTGATATTCGGTAGTGCAGCTACCTTGTTCTTCTGGGCTAAATGGCTCGGCAAACTTTGTGCTGTTGTTGCCGGTTGCGATGATAAAGAATCACTTGGTATTCCAAGTTCTGAAAAACTCGTATTGAGTGTTTTAGCAACATTTACCATTGCCATGTGTTTATTCTTCCCGGTGTTGTCTTCCGGTGTTATTGTTCCTTATCTCCAAAGTGCTTTCACAGCAACGGATATGGGGCTAATTGCAGAAAGCAACCTTATTATCATGACTATTCTTGTGGCTGTTATCGTTTTGATGGTAGTTTTCTTCTTTGGCAAAACCAAAAAGAAAATTGTTTCCATCTACTTATCCGGTGAAAATGTTGGGGATGATCGTACTTTCCGCAACTCCTTAAAACAACCGCAACAAGCACAACTCAAAAACTGGTATATGGAATCTTATTTCGGTGAACATAAGATGAATCTTATCGGTATCATCAGCACCGTAATTGTAATTGGTGGAACCTTTATCTTAATCGCTGGTTACGCTCTTTACGTTTTATTAAGAATGTTTGGAGGTGCTGCATAATGCCATCAAATTTTGGTTTAATCAACATAATTTCTTTGGTTGCTTTCATAGTGTTAGCACCATTTGTAGGCGGCATATTGGCAGGTTTGGACAGAAGAATAACCGCCCGTATGCAAGGACGTTTTGGTCCTCCTATTCTTCAGCCCTTCTACGATGTTTCTAAATTAATGCAAAAAGAAGCTGTTACTGTTAATAAGGTTCAGGATTTCTATATTGGAGCATTCTTGTTCTTCATTATTATTACCGGTGCATTCTTCTTCGTAGGCGGCGATTTACTTTTAGTAATCTTCACATTAACAACTGCCAGCATCTTTATGGTTGCAGCAGCTTATTCTTCCAATTCACCTTTTGCTGAAATTGGTGCAGAACGTGAATTATTGCAAATGATGGCTTATGAACCTATGGTTTTATTAACTGCCGTTGGTTTCTACCTTGTTTGTGGAACTTTCAATGTATCTGAAATACTTGGTGCCGCAAAACCTGCAATTATTTATTTACCCGGTATGTTCATTGGCTTCTTGTTCATTTTGACCTTGAAGTTCAGAAAATCACCTTTCGATTTGAGTATGTCTCATCATGCTCACCAAGAATTGGTAAAAGGTCTTACCACTGAGTTTTCCGGTAAAACCTTGGCAATGATTGAAATTTCTCACTGGTATGAAAACGTATTCCTTCTTGGTTTCGTTTATCTCTTCGTGGCTTATACTGCTGTGTGGAGTATACCTATTGCTATCCTTGTATGTCTTTTGACCTACTTCCTTGAAGTATTCATCGATAACAATTATGCCAGAATGAAATGGGAAGTTGCTATTAATTCTTCGTGGATAGTTACCATGACCTTTGGTTTTGTTAACTTGCTTGCTGTTTATTTACTTAAATTGTTCGGTATTATTGTATAGGAGGTGTAGATATGTCATCAGTAATTAAATCACCCTGGGTGATCCATTATGATGCTTCCAGCTGCAACGGCTGCGACATCGAAGTGTTGGCGTGCCTCACTCCCATGTATGATGCAGAACGTTTTGGTATCATCAATACTGGTAACCCCAAACACGCCGATGTTTTCTTGGTAACCGGTGGTGTTAATGAACAAAATAAAAATGTTGTAAAACAGATTTATGAACAAATGCCTGAACCTAAAGTAGTAGTAGCTATTGGTATCTGTGCCGCCACAGGTGGTATATTCCAAGAATGTTACAACATCTTAGGTGGTGTAGACACTGTTATTCCCGTTGACGTTTATGTTCCCGGTTGTGCTGCCAGACCAGAAGCCATCATTGATGGTATCGTTCAAGGTCTTGGGGTATTGGCTGAGAAAAGCGCAAACTTGAAAAAAGGTATTTTGCCCGCTAACACAGTGATTGAAGCAGGCAAAGACCAAGAAACTGTAACCGAAGCCGATGCGGCTCGTCCCGAGTAAGTATTAATTAGGAGGTAACCAATGTATTTAGATTTCAATCTTGAAACCATTGAACCTACCGAATTGGTGGAAACTGCTCACAATTTAAAAGCCCAAGGCTATCGCATGGTACAAATTTGCGCCACAAAAATTCCTGAAGCTTTTGAACTAACTTATAGTTTCGATAAAGATCATGAACTCTACAATTATCGTGTAGTATTACCCGAAAATGAAGAAATCATGAGCATTACCGATTCCTATTTTGCAGCTTTCGTTTATGAAAATGAAATGAAAGACCTTTTCGGTATTAAAATTAACCATATCGCTCTGGACTTCCAAGGTGGATTCTTCGTTACCGGAGAACCTACCCCCTGGAAAATTAGCGGAAGCGATAAATAAGAAAGGAAGGTAGATTATGGCTAAGCAAACTATTATTCCTTTCGGACCCCAGCATCCGGTTTTACCGGAACCTGTTCATCTTGATTTAGTGATGGAAGATGAAACCGTTGTTCAAGCTATTCCCTCTATCGGATTTGTACATAGAGGACTTGAAAAATTGGTGGAAAAAAAGGAATACACCGAATTAATGTATGTAACCGAACGTATCTGTGGGATTTGTGCTTTTGGTCATAACTGGGGCTACTGTTTAGCAGCCGAAGGTTTGATGAAAATTGAAATTCCCGAAAGAGCTGAATACTTAAGAACTTTATGGCATGAAATGTCCAGAGTTCACAGCCATTTATTGTGGCTTGGTCTTTTAGCAGACTCCTTCGGTTTTGAAAGTTTATTTATGCACTGTTGGCGTGTGAGAGAGCAAGTTCTCGACCTTTTTGAAAAAACAACCGGTGGTCGTGTTATTTTCTCTGTTTGCAAAGTTGGTGGTGTTCATAGAGATATTTCTCCTGAAGTATTGGAAGAAATTGCTACTACAATGGAAAAAATGAAAAAAGATTTTAAGGAATTAGCTGACGTTTTCATTAATGATGTTTCCGTTAAAAACCGTACAGTTGGCGTTGGTACCGTATCCAAAGCTGATGCTGAAGCTCTCTGTGCTGTTGGACCCACTGCTCGTGGTTCCGGTGTTGTTACCGATATTCGTTTAACAGGCCCCGGAGTTTACCAAAAAGTTGGTTTTGAACCCATTGTAGAACAAGGTGGCGACTGCTATTCTCGTGCTGTTGTCAGAGTTAAAGAAGTTTTCCAATCCATGGATATGGTAGCAGAACTTTGCCGTACCATGCCTGAAGGCGAAATTGCCGTACCTGTTAAAGGTAAACCCAATGGCGAATTTGCCGCTCGCTTGGAACAACCCAGAGGCGAAGCATATTATTACTTAAAAGGCAATGACAGTAAATTCTTGGAAAGAATGCGTATCAGAACACCTACCAATATCAATATTCCTTTCATGGTGCAAGCCTTGGCAGGATGCGATTTAGCTGATGTCCCTGTAATCGTTCTGAGTATTGACCCTTGCATTAGCTGTACAGAAAGATAAGGAGGTAGACATGGCAGCATTTAAAATGGGTAAAGTAGTGTTGAGAAGCCTGTTTAAAAAGCCGGCTACCCTCATGTATCCCGTCGTACCCCGGGAATATACCCCCATAACAAAGGGGCATATGACTATCGATATTGATACATGTATCTTTTGTGGGCTTTGTGCTAAAAAATGCCCCACCAATGCGATTACAATTGATCGTGAAGCCAGAACATGGAGCATTGAAAGAATGAATTGTATCCAATGCAGCTGCTGTGCTTGGGCGTGTAAACAGGATAGCTTAAAAATGGATCCTTTATACACCACACCATCCACAGAAAAAATTGTTGACTTGGTTCAAGGACCTCCCAAAAAAGAAAAGAAACCGGCCGCAACAGAAGGTGCAGCAGTTTAATCGCTGTTGCTTATAAGGTGAATCAATGCACGAATTTCCAATTACCCAACAAATTATAAAATTAGCTGAAAAGCACGCAAAGGAAAACGGTGCTTCTGCTGTAACCAAGGTAAACTTGGTTGTAGGACTGTATTCAGGTTTCATTGGTGAAAGTATACAAATGTATTTTGATGTTATTGCAGAAGGTACTCTTTGTGAAAATGCCACCATTGAAATAAAAGCCGTTAAGCCAAAGTTAAAATGCAGTAAATGTGGTGAACTTTTTGAAAGACAGCCTATGTCTTTTAAATGCCCCTATTGTGATGGCGAAGGTGAACCCACAAAAATTGGAAAAGAATTCTATATTGATTCCATAGAAATTGAAGCATAATTTATGGGGCAGGTGATTATCGCCTGCCCCATAATTCCTTTAAAAGGAGAAGAAAGATGCATGATATTTTAAAAATTGATTTAAAAGAAAACATTCATGATGAAAACGACCATATTGCAGTTCACGTCAAAGAAGATATGACGGAAAAAGATGTAATGGTTATCAACGTTATGGGCGCACCCGGTGTTGGTAAAACCACAACTTTAAAAAATATTTTTAAACATTTAAAAGATTCCAAGCCTTATGTTATTGAAGGCGATATTGAAAGCGATATTGATACCAAAGATTTGCAAAATATGGGGATTACAACTTTTCAAATAAATACCTTTGGAGCTTGTCATTTAGATGCACCCATGATTCGTGATGCTGTTAAAAAAATAGATTTCGATAAAAAGGGTATTCTATTTATTGAAAATATAGGCAATCTTGTTTGTCCTGCGGAATTTTCCATTGGCGAACATGTTAAAATGTTAATAACCACAGCTACTGATGGTAGTGATAAACCATATAAATATCCTTTGGCTTTTGAAAAAGCAGATATTATTATTATCAATAAATGTGATTTATTACCTTATGTTGATTTTGATGAAGAATTTTTTATGAAGGGTGTACGTGCCCAAAACAAAAATGTGCCTGTGTTTAAAGTATCCGGTCGCTCCGGTGAAGGGTATGATAAAGTTACCGCTTGGTTAGAAGCTCATGGTACAAAATAATACAGAATTTATAGGAAAGGGGGCTTACGCCATGATTACGGTGAGAATTCGCATATGGGGCATCGTGCAAGGTGTGGGCTTTCGTCCATTTATAGCCAAATTGGCTGATAAATTGAATATTAAAGGTAATGTTCGTAACATTGGTGGTCTTGTGGATATTACCGTCACTGATACAAAAGCAAATATTGATGATTTTATTGATAAAATTAAAAGTGAAAAACCTTTGCCCGCAGAAATTGTGCATCTTAAAATTGAAAATTTGCCCCTGCTAAATTTTACTGATTTTACCATTATAAACAGTGGCGAGGGTGATAATGAAGTTGCAATGATTCCCGGCGATTTGGCAATTTGTCCCCAATGTTTAGAAGATATGGGGGAAAAATCAAATCCACGATACAATCATCCTTTTATCAGCTGTATGGCGTGTGGACCTCGCTATACTATAATTGATAAAATTCCTTATGACCGTGAAAACACAGCCATGGTTGATTTTCCCATGTGTGATTTTTGTAATGGTGAATATACTGATAGAAAAGACCGAAGATACCATGCCCAAACTATTTCCTGCCATAATTGTGGGCCGGAACTGCTTTTGTATAACAGTGATTTAACAGCTGAAAAGGCAATAGAAAAAGCTTGCAGCTTATTAAAGGCAGGAAAAATAATAGCACTTAAAGGTGTTGGTGGATATAATTTTGTTGCCACTCCCTTTAATAATGAAACAGTTTTAAATTTACGAAAATTAAAAGGCAGGGAAGAAAAGCCTTTTGCGGTAATGTTTAATAATCTTGAAGAAATTAAAGAATACTGTAAAGTATCAAAAGAAGAAGCTGAATTACTTAACAGCAGTGCCAAACCTATTGTATTGCTTTTTACCATGGGTCAACCATTTGCCCTTGAAACTTCTAAAACCAGTCGCTATACAGGTGCTTTTTTACCCAGCATGGGTTTACATCATCTTTTACTAAATGAGTGTGGGCCATTAATAGTAACCAGTGCCAATTTAGCGGATATGCCCATGATTAAAGAAGATGAGGAAATGTTTTCACTTTATGAAGAAAACAAAGATTTATTGGAGGCGGTATTTTATCACCAGCGTGATATCCGTGTGAGTGTTGATGATTCCGTGGTACGGGTGATAGACGGTCAACCCCAAATTATCAGGCGTTCCAAGGGTTATGCTCCTGTTCCCTTGTATTTAAAGGGTGAGGAAAATATTGAAAAAGAGCAAATGATTTTAGCTTTGGGCGGTGAATTAAAATCGGCTTTCACTTTGAGCAAAGGTAATTTTGCTTACGTTAGCCAATTTTTCGGTGATCTTGTGGCGGATAATATCCGAAAACTTTATGTGGAAAATATTGAGAGAATGAAATCTCTTTTTAGAATAGAACCAAATTTGGTGGTGACTGATACGCACCCCAGATATTTTACCCATGATTTTGGTGAAGAATATGCCAAAAAACATAATATACCTTTATTAAAAGTTCAACATCATCATGCTCATGTTGCTTCTGTAATGGCGGAACACCACATAGAGGATGCAGTTATCGGAGTTAGCTTTGATGGCACGGGATATGGTGACGATGGCAATATTTGGGGCGGAGAATTTTTGCTTTGTAAAGGCAGTAAATTTGTGCGTATGGGGCATCTGGCATATACACCGATGATCGGTGGGGATAATTCCATGAAAGAGGGCTGGAAATCTGCCATGTGCTACATTGCCTCGGTGGGTGAAGTTGCGGAAAAAATTCCCTTGGCAATGGATAGCCGTTATGCCATGGTAAAAGCCGCTTTGCGCCACGGTATAAACACCATTTATAATTCCAGTATGGGCAGGCTTTTTGATGCTGTTGCCGCTGCCATGGGCATACATGATGAAAACAGGTATGAGGGTGAATGTGCCATTATGTTGGAAAATGCCGCTGCCTTAGGTAAGGACAAAGGTGTGGTACCTTATATTATGACTTTCCTTTTTTGGGAAGAAGATGGTATTTATAATATTTCCTCAGCTACGATTTTTCAGGCTATTGCCAAAGGCTTATCTTTGGGTGTTTCCAAAGAATCCATGGCTCTTGGTTTTCATGAAGCGGTGGCAAAAATGGTTTTATCACTGTGTGAAAAAATCAGTAAAAAAACCGCAGTAAAAAATATAGTATTGACAGGCGGAGTTTTTCAGAATAAAATTTTAATGGAAGCAACTTTGGAATTGCTCCGTGAAGAAGATTTTAACATTTATTATAATATTTCCGTAGGAACCAATGATGGTGGAATATCGTTGGGACAAACATATATCGGAATGGAGTATTTAAAGGAGAGTAAAAATGTGCATTGCAATGCCGGGAAAAATAGTTGAAATTCAAGGGCATAGGGCTAAGGTAGATTTTAGCGGTACCGTAGTTAATGCCAATGTAATGATGGTAGATGCCAAAGTTGGTGAATACGTATTGGTTCATGCAGGTTGTGCCATTGAGGTACTTTCTCAAAGCCGTGCTCAGGAATTAATGTCTATTTTTGATGAAATGGAAGCGGATATATGAACAGCGCAGAGGTTATAAATTATCTAAAAGAATACCAAGGCAGGGAAATAAAATTAATGGAAGTTTGCGGAACTCATACCTCGGCAATTTTTAAAAATGGTATCCGTTCACTGATTTCTCCAAAAATTAAGTTAATTTCAGGCCCCGGTTGTCCCGTATGTGTTACCCCGGCTGCTTATATAGATAAATGTATTGAATATGCAAAAAAAGAAAATCATGTGCTATATACATTTGGTGATATGATTAAAGTAACAGGCACTACTCAAAGTTTAGCCATGGCTAAAGGTGAAGGTGCCAAAGTGGAGCTAATGTTTTCCCCTGTGGAAGTGGTGGAAAAAGCAAAAAATAACCCCCAAACCACTTTTGTTATTGCTGCGGTGGGTTTTGAAACCACAATCCCCACATATTCCGTAGCATTGGAAGAAGCCTTGTCACAGGGTGTAAAAAATATTAAGTTGGTTACGGCATTAAAAACCGCATTGCCTGCTTTAGATTGGATATGTGCCAATGAAAAGGGTATAGATGGTTTCATTTGTCCCGGGCATGTCAGCGTTATTACAGGCAGTGAAATATATGCAGATTTGGCAGCAAAATATAAAAAGCCTTTTGTGGTTGCAGGTTTTGAGGGCGAACATCTTTTGGCTGTGATTTATGATTTGGTGAAACAAATTGAAAATAATACAAGCGAAGTTGAAAATCTTTACCAAAATGCAGTAAAAACCAATGGTAATATAAAAGCTTTAACTTTAATTGATAAGTACTTTATACCGGGAAATGCCATGTGGCGAGGTTTGGGTATTATACCTGATTCGGGTATGTATTTAAAGGAGCAGTATAGCCAATATGATGGTGGCAGTTTTGGTCTTGATAAAGATGTGGAATTGCCAAAATCTTGCAGATGCTCCGAGGTGATAGTTGGGCGCATAAATCCCAATCAGTGCCCTATGTTTGGTAAATCATGCAACCCCACCAACCCTTATGGTCCATGTATGGTATCAGCGGAAGGTGCTTGCGGTATTTGGTACAGAAATATAATTTAGTAAAGAAAACTGATGAGGTACGTAATGAAAATAACAATGGCACATGGCAGTGGCGGTAAATCTTCTGCGGAATTGATGCAACAAATTTTCGGCAAACACTTCAGTAATGAAATATTGAACAAAATGGAAGATGCTGCTGTTTTGGAAATTAATGGTAAAATAGCTTTTAGCACTGATTCTTTTGTGGTAACGCCTACAATTTTTAAGGGTGGAGATATTGGTAAATTAGCTGTTTGCGGCACAGTTAACGACCTTTTGATGATGGGGGCAAAGCCTCTTTATCTCACCTCAGCCTATATTTTAGAAGAAGGCTTGGAATTGGAAAAGCTGGATATTATTGCGGAATCTATGGCTAAAACAGCTAAAGATGCAGGGGTAAAGATAGTGGCAGGTGATACCAAAGTGGTGGAAGGCAATGGCGGTTTAATGATAAATACCACAGGTATTGGCATTATACCCCAAGATAGAGATATCAGTGCGGCAAATTTAAAACCCGGGGATGCGGTTATAGTTTCCGGCTTTTTAGGGGATCACCATGCTTGTATCCTCAGTGCCAGAATGGAATTGGAAAATAATATAAAAAGTGATTGTGCTCCTTTAAATTCCATTGTTGATTCACTTTTTCAATGTGGTGTGCAAGTAAAGGCAATGCGTGATGTAACCCGTGGTGGTCTTGGTACCATGCTTAACGAATTGGCAAATACATCGGGCACCGCCATTGAAATAGAAGAAAAAAATATTCCTGTGCGTGATGATGTGCGTGGCTTTTGTGATATACTGGGCTTAGACCCTCTCTATATGGGTAACGAAGGTAAAATGCTGGTAGTGGTTGAGGGGGAAGATGCCAATAAAGCTTTGGCACAAATAAAAAGTACAGAGTTGGGCAAAGATGCTCTTATTTTAGGTTATGTAAAATCCGGAAAAGGCGTAACTATGAAAACCAGGCTTGGGGGCACAAGGGTTGTGGATATGCTTTACGGTGAAGGCTTGCCCAGAATTTGTTAAAGGAGAATTAACATGAATAAAAAAATGCTATTTCTTTTTAACCCCAAAGCGGGTAAAAGTTCTATAAAAAACAGTCTTTCCGATATTTTAAATATATTTACCGTAGGGGGGTACGATTTAATGGTGCACCCCAGTCAAGCTCCTATGGATATGGAAGAATTTGTAACCCAACGTGGTAAGGAATTTGATGTTATTGTAACCTGCGGTGGAGATGGCAGCTTAAATGAAACCATAAATGGTTTGATGCAGTTAGATAATCCGCCGCCATTGGGCTATATACCCACAGGCACAATGAACGATTTTGCCGCCAGCCATAATATTTCTAAAAATATGTTGGTTGCTGCCAAAGATATTGTCAGAGGCAAAATTGCAAGAACGGATATTGGTAAATTTAACGACCATTATTTTTCTTACGTTGCGGCTTTTGGTGCATTTACCGATGTTTCTTACGGTACTCCCCAGGAAAGCAAAAATGTTTTTGGCAAAAATGCTTATATTTTAGAGGGTATTAAAAGAATACCAACTTTGGCATCTTATCATATTATTTTGGAGTATGAAGATAAAATAATGGAAGATGATTTTATCTATGGGATGATGAGCAACTCTATTTCCATAGGCGGAATGAAAATGGCAAAAAAGACTGCGGTTTCCATGAATGATGGTTATTTTGAAGTAAATTTGGTAAAAAAAGAACTTAGCGATTTTTTTAATGCCACCACGCTTTTGGGTGCGGTAATCAGCTTGGATTTAATAAATAATAAGTCCTTATTTAGCTTTAAAGCAAAAAAAATAACCGTTCGCCATAAGGAGGGGTTATCTTGGACTCTGGATGGTGAATTTGGTGGTGTATGTACTGAAGCTGTTATTGAAAGCAAAAAAGAAGCTTTGGAAATTTTTGTGCCCTGATAAAACCAATTTTTTTAACTAATTTTTTATAAAAGAATAATTATTGGTAGTTAAATTTTATTTAGTTGCAATCAATTCCCAACAAAAAACTGTTGGGAATTTTTTTGTATATTTAAAAACTACACAGGGCAAAATAGCTTTGTATGTTTAATTATCTTTGGAGGTTTAATTATGAATGATATATTAAAAGATTCTTTAGCAAAAGAATTGGAAAAAGCCCAAAAAATATCTTACGAAGATTTAGTTAAAGAAACTAAGCCAAAAACTCCATATTTTAAGAATATGCTTTTTGCATTTTTGATTGGGGGATTAATTTGCGCTATTGGTCAAATCTGCTTGGAGATTTTTTTATTTTGGGGCTTTACGGAAAAATTGGGGGTAACTTTATCTTTAATTACCCTTATTTTTTTAGGTGCTTTATTAACAGGGTTGGGACTTTACGATAAAATAGGAAAATATGCCGGGGCAGGCTCTATTGTGCCTATTAGCGGCTTTGCAAACTCCATGGTGGCACCTGCCATGGAATGGCGTTCCGAGGGCTATATTTTGGGTTTGGCAGTTAAAATTTTCACATTGGCGGGGCCTGTAATTGTTTATGGAATTTGTGGTTCTGTTATCCTGGGCTTAATAAAATACATTTATTGGTTTATTAAAGGTGGTTGGTAAAATGATAGAAAAAAGCAAAAAAAATAATACCATACAATACAAGCATGGTGTTTATATTGCACAAGGCAGCAGTGCAGTGGGTCCCAAAGAAGGCGCAGGGCCCATCGGTAAATCCTTTGATAAAGTATATACCACTATTCATGGAGGGGAAGAAACATGGGAAAATTTTGAATGCAAGCTTCAGTTGGATGCAGTTACCACAGTGATGAAAAAAAATATGATGACCGCCGATGATTTTGGCTTTATTCTCGGGGGTGATTTGTTAAATCAAATTATGATAACAAATTTTACCGCTAAAGAACTGGAAATTCCATATTTAGGATTATATAATGCCTGTGCCACCATGGCAGAAGCAATGGTTATTGGTGGTATGTTAATAGATGGGGCATATGCAGATAATTTGCTGGTGGTAGCATCAAGCCACAATGCCACTTCGGAAAGGCAATACAGAAATCCCACGGAATTAGGTGCACAAAGACCCCAAACTGCCCAATGGACAGTGACCGGTGCAGGTGCGATGATATTATCAACTACACCATCGGATATTAAAATAACAGCAGCTACCATTGGTAAAGTACGGGATTTTGGAGTTAAAGACCCTAACCAAATGGGAGCAGCCATGGCTCCGGCGGTGTTTAGTACCATTAAAGACCATTTTAAAAATACCAATACTTCTGTGTGTGATTATGATTTAATTTTAAGTGGCGATCTTGGTTATCATGGTCATAAAATTTTATTGGCTTTATTTCAGGGTGAAGGCTTTGAGGTTGGTGCACAAATTCAAGATAGCGGCATTTGGATTTATCACAGTAAACAGGATGTCCATAGCGGCGGTAGTGGTGCAGGGTGTAGTGCTGCTGTTTGGGCATCATACTTATTATCTGAAATAAGAAAAGGAAAGTATAAAAAAATATTATTGGCAGGTAGCGGTGCATTGTTAAGTCCTACTTCTTTACAGCAGGGAAATTCTATTCCTGCTATATGCCATGTCGTTTCTTTAATAAACCAGGAGGTAGGCAGTGTTTTATAATATATTATTAGCTTTTTTGGTAGGTGGTTTAATATGCTTAATTGTGCAAATTATTATGGATACCACGCCGTTTTTTATTAGCACTGCCCATGTTTTGGTGGCATTGGTTTTAACCGGTGAAATATTAAGCTTTTTTGGTTTATACCGTCCCTTTATTAATTTTGCATCTATGGGGGCTTCTGTGCCCTTATGTGGCTTTGGCAATACCTTAATGGAGGGTGTGGTAAGTGATTTAAAAGCTGATGGCTTAATTGGCTTGTTAACCGGAGGGTTTAGTGCAGGTGCTTCGGGGTTAGGTGCAGCTATTCTTTTTGGCTATTTTGTAGCCGTGATTTTTAAGCCCAAAGGTTAAATTAGTTTAAATACTAAATGCAATTAAACTAATTCCACAGGCTGTGGATAAAGTCTGATATTCGGCAAAAGCCATTCACACCCACTGCTTATGTACATCTATGTACACTTTACAGCCGCTGCTTAGGGAGTTTTACCGAATCTAAGGCTTTCTTAACAGCCTGACACTCTATGAAATTAACTAATTGCAACATAGTTGAATTGCTATTCCATGCTAAAATAAATACCCCAAACACCAATAAATGAATATAACTCACTTGTTATTTACAGTGTAAACTATTTAATAAATGAGTTGCAGTTCAAAATTTGTGCTTGGGGTATTTTATTATTATATTTTACTTATTCCCAATTATGGGCAGAATAGGTAATTACCTGTATTTCATCGGGGGTATTGTCCTTTCCTATAACGGTGATAATATCACCTACATCTAAATCCTTTAATGATATTGCTTTATCATTTTTATCAAGTAGTTTAACTTTTTTGGTTAATACATATTGAAGGGACTTGCCCTCTGGGGTAAAGGTGGAGGTGCTTTTCCCCTTATTCGCAGTATCGGATATTTGGGTGCTTTCTTTCTCATAGGTTCCCGTTGCCACGGTTATGATTTTGCCATCTATGTTGGTTATTTGGCTATATGTGGTTTTATTGTCGGTGCAGCCGCTTAATGCCAAAAGTGCCACAATGGTAACGGCAAAATATATTAAAATCTTTTGTTGCATATTTTCACCTTTTTCTTAAATTGAGGATTATTATAATATCTTATCACTAAATAATACCTTTGTGATGTGTTAAATTTATGAAAAAAAATGTTCTCTTTTGTGCATTATGGGTTAAAAAATAAAAAAATAATTAAAATGTGAAAATTTTATAAAATTGTTTATGGTTTGTGACTTAGTCACAGAAAAATGTAGAAATATTGGGTATACTAAAGATACAAAATAAATAAACAACAAATTGAAAATAAAAGGAGCGATTAATATGTCTGTATTAACAATAACCAAAGATAATTTCGATAGTGAAGTAATGAAGGCAGATAAAACAGTTTTAATTGATTTTTGGGCAGAATGGTGCGGTCCTTGTCGTATGCTTTCTCCGGTGGTAGATGAAATTGGTGAGGAAGTAGCCGATGTGAAAATTTGCAAAGTAAATGTAGATGAACAACCGGAATTGGCACGTCAATTTAATGTTATGAGTATACCCATGTTAGCGGTGGTTAAAGAATCTAAGGTGGTAGAAACCTCTGTGGGTGTAAAGCCCAAATCTGCCATATTGAAAATGATAAAATAATATAGCAGGGGAGCTCAACATAGCTCCCCGCAGGCTGTACATAAAGCCTGATATTCGGCAAAATCCCTTCCCACCCACTGCTTATGTACATCTATGTACATAAGCAGTCGCTACTCAGGGAGTTTTACCGAATCTAAGGATTTCTTAACAGTCTGGCAATCTAAGGGGAGATAAACCTAAACCTAAGGTTTACTAATGACAAACCTGCTAATTTGGATTAATAACTGTACAATATATCGGAATATTGCCGATTTTGTTTTTTTATGTTTTTGCCAAAGTATATATTTTTATACTTAAAATGTAATCTATATAATCTGAGAGGGTAAATATTAGCCCTCTTTAAATAAATTAGGAAAGAGGGGTTCTTGAATGAAAAACGCTGATAAAGTATTAATAGTTGGTGGGGTAGCAGGTGGTGCTTCCGCAGCCGCAAGATTACGCCGTTTAAATGAAAATGCCGAAATAATCATGTTTGAAAAAGGAAAATATATTTCTTTTGCAAATTGTGGCTTACCCTATTATATCGGTGGCGAAATAAAAGATAAAGCTGCTTTAACTTTACAAACACCTGAAAGTTTTAATGCCAGATTTAATGTGGATGTAAGGGTGGAAACCGAAGTTATTGCCATTGATGCTGAAAAAAAAGAAGTAAGTGTTAAAAACTTGGCAACAGGTGAGGAATACCAGGAAACCTATGATAATCTGATTCTCTCCCCTGGAGCTGAACCCATTAAACCACCAATTCCCGGTATAGATTTGCCCCAAATATTCACTCTAAGAAATATTCCCGATACCTATAAAATCAAAGAATATATTGAAATAAATAAATCCCAAACCGCAGTGGTGGTAGGGGGTGGTTTTATCGGTGTTGAGATGGCAGAAAACCTTATTGCCATGGGTCTTAAAGTATCTTTGGTGGAAATGGCAGACCAAGTTATTGCACCTTTGGATTTTGATATGGCAGTGGAAGTGCACCGCCACATGGCATCTAAAGGGGTGGATTTAAAGCTTAAAAACGGGGTTAAGTCTTTTACCCCCAAAAACCATAAAATAAATGTTGTTTTAGATAAGGGTGAAGTGTTGGCAGATTTGGTAATTCTTGCCATAGGTGTTCGCCCGGAAACTAAATTTGCGGCAGCCGCAGGGGTTGAGGTAAATAAGGGTGGCTCAATTATTGTGGATAACCATATGCAAACATCTATACCAAATATTTACGCCGTGGGTGATGCCATAGCCGTTAAGGACTTTATAAGCGGCAGAGAAGTTTCTGTGCCCTTGGCAGGCCCTGCCAATAAGCAAGGCCGTATTGTTGCGGATAACATTGCCGGATTTCTCAGTGTTTACCGTGGTACCCAAGGTTCATCTATATTAAAAGTATTTGATTTAACCGTGGCAACCACGGGAATAAATGAAAAAACAGCTAAAGCTTTGGGCTTGGATTATGATAAATCATTTACCTATTCTCCTAATCATGCAGGCTATTACCCCGGAGCGGTGAATATGTCTGTTAAGCTGCTTTTTGATAAAAAAGACGGTAAAATTTTAGGTGCTCAACTTGTGGGCTTTGATGGTGTGGATAAACGTACCGATGTATTGGCAACAGCTATCCGAGCAGGAATGAAGGTTTATGATTTAACAGAATTGGAGCTTTGCTATGCACCTCCTTTCAGCTCAGCTAAAGACCCTGTGAATATGGCGGGTTTTGTGGCTGAAAATATCCTTACGGGTAAGGTAAAGCATATTCATTGGCACGATGTAAAAGATTTGCCCCGTGATGGCAGCGTAACGTTGTTGGATATTCGTACATCTATGGAATACGCAAATGGTCATATTGAAGATTTTGTGAATATTCCTTTGGATAGTTTACGTGAAAGACTTGATGAAGTTGATAAAAATAAAAAAGTATATGTAACTTGCCAAATAGGTTTGCGTGGCTATATTGCTGCCAGAATATTATCCCAAAATGGTTATGATGTTTACAATTTAAACGGTGGTTACAGGCTTTATAATTCTATTTTTGGTAAAATGCCGCCTCAACCAAAAACTCCTGGATTTGATGAGGAAATGCAAAAAAAAAACAATGAACCCCAAGAAGAATTAATAAAAGGTAATGTAATAAAGTTAGATGCCTGCGGTTTGCAGTGCCCCGGCCCCATTGTAAAAGTTTCCGGTGCTTTGGCAGATGCCCATGTTGGGGACGTTGTTGAGGTTTCAACTACAGATCCTGCCTTTGCCTGTGATATTGAGGGATTTTGCCGCCGTACAGGAAATAGCTTTTTAGGTATGGAAAGTGCAAAAGGCATTAGTGTTGCAAAAATTAAAAAGGGCGAGCCTCAAAATATTGCCTGTGATTTACCCGGGGGCAACAGTAAAAATATCATTGTGTTTTCCGGAGATTTGGATAAAGCCATTGCTTCTTTTATTATTGCTAATGGTGCCGCTGCTATGGGTAGAAAAGTATCTATGTTTTTCACCTTTTGGGGATTAAATGTTTTGCGTAAACCTGAAAAAGTCAGCGTTCACAAAAATTTTATTTCTAAAATGTTTGGAATGATGATGCCCCGTGGCTCAAGAAAACTTTCCCTTTCTAAAATGAACATGGCAGGGATGGGGGCAAAAATGATACGTGGAGTTATGAAAAACAAAAACGTGGATAGCTTGGAAGACCTAATTAAAATGGCACAGGATAACGGCGTGGAGCTGATTGCCTGCTCCATGAGTATGGATATTATGGGTATAACTGAAGCGGAACTTATAGATAATGTTAAATTAGCAGGGGTAGCTGCTATGTTGGCAAATGCTGAAGAATCCGATATGTCTTTATTTATCTAAAACTGATATAAAAATAACCCCTTTTATTAGATATGCGTTTTATCTGATAAAAGGGGTTTACTTCATTTTCATATGGTTTTACTGCATATAGCTTAAGTATTTTTGAAAAAAGTGTATTGTATTTCGTTAATAATTTTATAAACTATCTTTATGATTATCTTTGTATTTAAAGAAATTTTGTGCTATAATTTAGTAAAGTTTGAATTATAATATAATTTTTTAAATTGGAAAATATACGCATTCTAAATAAATCTATAATAAAATATTTCGAGTAGGTTTTAGTATAAAATTTTGGGTAATAGAGGGGTTAGATATGAAATTTAAAAAAAGCACTAAAAGAATATTATATGCCCTTGTTATTACCATTGTTACAGTGTTTATAATATGGGATTTTTCTATTCAACTTAATAGTGCTTTAACAAAGGAAACATATCTAACTTTATCCGAGGTTTCTGAGGATTATAATAAGGCATTTTTGGACCGTATTTCATATAATACAAAAACCTTGAAGGTACTTGGTGGTAGTTTAGAGGCACTTAGCGATGGCTCCAAAGAAAAAATTATGGGTGTTTTACAAAATGCCGTGGATGATGGGGGTTTTACCGAGGTTATTGCCTGTGATGTTAATGGCATGGGCTGTTCTAATCATGGGGAAATTTTAAATCTTGCCAATAGAGATTACTTTGCCAAGGCAATGGATGGTGAAACCAATATCAGTGAACCGTTGAGATCTGTTATTGATGGTAAACAGAGCATTGTTATTGCTGTGCCCATAAAAAATGTAAATTCAGTTCAAGGGGTTGTGCTTGGGGTATATCCCTTATCCACAGCGGGAAGCCAATTACTGAATTTTACCTATTACAGTGACGGTTACGGTTTTGTTATAGCCCCCGATGGTACAATTATACTCTCAAGTAACCATGCGGACAAATTAGCAAATGAGGAAAATCTTTTCTCGTTTTTTGCAAAAACAGAATTTAAAGATTTTTCCGTTGCTCAACTCCAAGCTGCCATAAAAAATGGCGAAAGTAAAAGCTTTGAATTTAATTATAATGGCGAAAGACGCTTTGTTAGTTTTATACCCTCAACAGTTAATGATTGGTATACCTTTAGTATTTCCTCGGATGCCCTTCTTTTGCAACAGGAAAAAGTAACAAATCAAATTGTAATTAGATTGCTGTTAATGCTTGGTTTGGCAGTTGTTTTAATTCTTGGTTTGGTTTTTTTGCGAAAAAGACGCCATAATAATGAAATATTAAAAGCCAACCAAAAATATCAATCCCTGCTTTCCCATATCAATGGCGGTATGATTGTGGCAAAACATTCAAAAATTGCCGATGGCACCATTGTAACATATGTAAGCTCCGGCTTTACCGATATGACCGGTTATACCCTTGAAGATATCCATAAACTTTTCAATGGTAGATACCTTAATGTTATTCTGGAAGATGACCGTGATAATGTATTTGCCATATACTTAAACCAACTTGCAGAGGGCAACACTTATTATATGCCTTATCGCATTCGGAAAAAGGATGGTTCACTTCTTTGGGTAATGGATAACGGCTATCTGGTGGAAGATGATGATGGCCTGCATAATCACAGCATCATCACAGATATTACGGTAATAAAACAGCAAGAGGAAGAACTCCGCTTAAGCGAAAACCGTTTTTCCATCGCCATAAATGCCTCAAGCGGTACTCTTTTTGAGGTGGATTTGAAAAAACAATTATTTACCCATTTTGAAAATGCAGAGCGAATATTTGGCGTTAAAAATGAAAAACTAATGTCTGACACTGCGGTTTTTGCATCTTTGCCATATGATGAATTTGTGAACTCTGTAACTAAATATTTTTTCCATCCCGATGACCAAGGAACAGCCAGCGATGCCATGGATGAATTATTGGCAAAAGGTAAAGCAAGCTATGAAGCAAGACTTCACAGGTTTGATAATAGATATATTTGGGCAAAAATAGATTTAAGTTTAACCTTAGATGAGTTTAATAAGCCCTTATGTTTGGTTGGCTATATGTCTGATATTGACGATGTTAAAATGCGCACACAAATTTTGGAAAATAAAGTGCAAACCGACCCGATGACGGGTTTATACAACAAAGTTGCCATGGCAACCCTTTCCAATAAAGTTTTAATGGATAACCCCAATGGTTTAAATGCCTTAATCGTTTTAGATATTGATAATTTTAAAGGTATTAACGATACTTTGGGCCATGCCTTTGGTGATGTGGTTTTGATAGAAGTATGTGCAAAACTAAAAACATTGTTCCGTAATGATGATATTTTAGGACGTATTGGCGGCGATGAATTTGCGGTGTTGATGAAAAATGTTCCGGATACCAGCAGTGTGCTGAAAAAAGCTGCGGAAATATCAGGAGCTTTCAGGCAAACCTATGCCGGAGAAAATGGCGAATGTAAAATATCTTGCAGTATGGGCATTGTTATGAGTGAAAGTGGCAAAGACCGCTTTGAAAACCTTTACCGCAAAGCAGATGCCGCACTTTATCAGGGAAAACAAAATGGAAAAGACAAATTTATTCTTTACAAAGAAAAGGATGCGGATAGCTATCCCATCGAAAGCAAAAGAACCAATGATGAGGAATTGGAAACTTTGAAAGTTTCCCATAATATTGAAGGGCATATTTTTGATTTACTCTATACTTCCAAGGATTTTAACATTAGTATAAATATGGCACTGGCTGCCATTGGTCAGCAATATCATGTAAGCAGAGTATCCATATTTGAAAACGATAAATACGATAATACCACAAGTAAAATTTATGAGTGGTGTAACGAAGGTGTTGCTCCTCAAATTAAAAATTTGCAAAAACTCAAAATTTCCACGGAAAAAGGCTCTATATTTCAATGCTTTGATAAAGAGGGGTTGCTTTACTGTAACGATATTAGGGAGCTGCCATCTTATATCGGTAGCATTTTAGAGTCCCAAGGCGTTCTTTCCACTTTAAAAATGACCATAGTTAACGATGATGGATTATTTGGCTTTATCGGTTTTGATGAATGTAAGGATTATCGGATTTGGACATCGGAAGAAATAGAAAAACTCTCTTTTTTGGCGAGGATTTTAAGCATATTTTTGTTTAAAGAAAAAGCAGAGGCAACCTTATTGGCAAGCCTTAACACAAGATTGCAAATTTTGGACACTATTCCCAATTATCTTTGTGTGGTTAATCCCGAAAATCATTGCATTGAATACGCAAACAAAAAAATGAAGTCGCTTTTACCTGCGGCACACAGTGGTGCTTTTTGTTATACAACCTTGCGGGGCGGACAAAATTCTCCGTGCAAAACCTGTTTAATAGAGCGTATTAAACAAGGGGATACCGATAACTTGGAAATTATTAGCGAGGATAAATCGTTGTGCTTAAAGGTAAATGCACTTACCATTAAGTGGTCTGATAATAACGATATGGTGCTACTGTATGGTGCAGATGCACCAACCAAAAAATAGTAATTTTTATAAGCTAATTAACAACAGTAAGTAACAATGTCAGTATATTATTAATCCATGGTTGCGGTGTATATCTATTAACCTTTTCCCGAATTTTGTTGTTTAACCTTTTATTGCTGAGCTAAAATGCCATTTTATTTAAAAGATTATAGACTAAGTCTTTTTTACATAAACAAAAGCCCCTATCATAGCATCTACGATAGGGGCTTAGGCTGTTGATAAAGTCTGATATTCGGCAAAATCCCTTTCCATCGACTGCTTATGTACATCTGGGTACACTGCACAGCCGCTGTTCAGGGAGTTTTGCCGAATCTAAGTCTTTCTTAACAGCCTAACATCTTGCCAAAAAACTATGTTTTTTGACAATCTGAACCCCTATCATAGCATCTATGATAGGGGCTTAGGCTGTTGATAAAGTCTGATATTCGGCAAAATCCCTTTCCATCGACTGCTTATGTACATCTGGGTACACTGCACAGCCGCTGTTCAGGGAGTTTTGCCGAATCTAAGTCTTTCTTAACAGCCT
>JAVXOZ010000009.1:0-68332 GCA_036644995.1 Clostridiales bacterium
ATTACAGTAAATAATAAAATCACAACCCAAACCCAAATAAAAGAGGCATCGGAATTTTCTTTCCGATGCCTCTTTTCTATGTCTATTTTTTATAGTTACTTTTATATAGTTACTTTTGTGTAGTTACTTTTATGTACTTACTTTTGCGTAATTACTTTTGCATGACTATTTTTGTATGACTATATAGCGGCAGTTGGGATATTAATCAATGGTTCTTTCACAATAACTACATTATTATAATGTGTAATATTTTTGATTTTATGGTTTCTTAACAAACAATAGTAAATTTAATTAAAATCTGGGATTTATTATTATATGCTACCATACCGTTTTCCCTAATTCTACAATATATAATACAATATAGAGTATTTGCCGTAAACATTTTAGCAATGAGCATTATTAAAAAAAGGTTATTTATCCGTTGCTACAATTTTATAAATATCAAGCTTATAAAAATACCAAGAAAATTAGCCATATAAATAGCTAAAAAAAATGAGGTACCTTAAACTAAGGTATCTCATTTTTATATTATTTATATCCGAAAATAAATTATTTATTAAATTTAATACTTGGTTCCATTAATAAATATTGTTTAAAATTCGTTTCTTACTATTGTTTGTTTGCGATCGGGCCCCACTGCAACTATGGAAACCTGAGCTTCTGTAAGGCTTTCAATGCGTTTAATATATTCTTTGGCGGCAACGGGCAAGTCCTCATAATTGCGACAACTTGTGGTATCCTCTTGCCATCCTTGGATGGTTTCGTATACGGGAGTAAGGTTTTCCATAACATTTAAAGCCGCAGGAAACTCTGTTAAAGTTTCGTTTTTCCATTTATAGGAAGTGCAAATTTTAATCTCTGCCATTTCATCCAAAACATCTAATTTGGTAACAGCCAAATCCGTAATGCCGTTAACCCGAACACTATGCTTTAAAACCACGGTATCCAACCAACCACAACGCCGAGGACGACCCGTAGTTGTGCCAAATTCGCAACCTTTTTTTCTTAAGGCTTCACCCATGTCATCTTCTAATTCAGTGGGAAAAGGACCGCTGCCAACTCTGGTAGTATAGGATTTTGCCACCCCAACCACTTTACCAATGGATGTAGGCCCAACACCTGTGCCTGTTAAAGCACCACCGGCAATGGGGCTGGATGATGTTACAAAAGGATATGTACCATGGTCTATATCCAAATGGGCACCTTGAGCACCTTCAAAAAGGATATTTTTACCATTTTTAATTTCTTGATACAGCATAACAGAAGTATCCGTTACGTAAGGTCTGATTTTTTCTGCCATTGCCATATATTCTTCAATAATAGGCTCCGCAGCCATTGGTTCTTTATTATAAATTTTAGTAAGGAGTTGATTTTTCTGTTTTAAGGCTATATGCAGCTTGCGGGTAAATTCCTCTTTACACATCATATCACAAATGCGTATGCCAATGCGATCCATTTTATCAACATAAGCAGGGCCTATACCACGCTTAGTGGTACCTATTTTGCCATCGCCTTTGCTTTCTTCTTCTAAGCCATCCAATACTTTATGATAGGGCATAATAAGATGAGCACGATCGGAAATATAAAAGTTATCAAAAGATACTCCCCTATCTCTAAGGCCATCCATCTCCTCTAACATAACGCCAATATCCACCACAACGCCGTTACCGATAATGTTTAATGTGTTTTTAAACAATATACCCGATGGAATTAAATGGAGTTTATATTCTTCTGTGCCGTTAATAACAGTATGACCTGCATTGTTTCCCCCTTGAGAGCGAACAACAACTTGTGACTTTTCAGCAAGGAAATCGGTAATTTTACCTTTTCCTTCGTCGCCCCATTGAGCGCCGACTAATATTATTGCGGACATAGCATAACCGCCTTTCATAAAGATAAGCATAGGAAACCTATGTTATATATTTTACCAAACAGTTTACATTATATATGAAAGTTATGACTCTGTCAAACATTGGCGGTATATATTTAACTATTCTCAAATAAATAAACCAAGTTTCTTATTTTAATTTTTATACATATTATATATATAAGGTTAAATTTTCTGTTCATCTTGATAATTAATAATTATTTTTGGCAAATATTTTTTCATTATTTCTTTTTCCTTCTTAATTTAGCCCACAAATAATCCATTAATATATGCACACCACAGCTTGGATTCTCATATTATATAAAGAGTATAGAATATACATTTAAACGATAATAAGAAAGAAGGAATATATATGAATAACGTACAATTTGCTACACCGGGTAGTGGTTTACTGGCAGATAAAATAGGCTGGATATCCTATGATACAGGGGCAGTTTTTACACCCGGAGCACCACCGGTACATATAATAAATGCCATACCCGGGGGCTTTACAGTAGAATACGATCTCTCGGTGGTAAATGTGGCAGGCCCGGGAAACAATGTTCCCGCAGTGCACACCCCCACCTATTCACTGGCTCCCTTTGGCAATACGGGGTACACAGGCATTCCCGGAGATATTGCACTTTTTCCCCATACCACAGGAGTCACCCACAACGAACTGATGAAACTTGATAATATTGTAGTTAAAAATGCCAGCGGCGTAGTACAATCAAAATTTACATGGCTTGCAGCAGATGCTGAAAATACAGATACAGATGAAACTTGGATTATCAATACCAACGGCACACCTTGGAAATCATTTACGGTGTTACCACCTGTTTTGGGTTCTCCTAATTCACCTGCTGTTTCAGGGCTGGGTACCAATACAGTAACGGAAGTTGGCACAGGTATCAACCACGCTTATGGCAATGTATACAGCACCATAGGCCCAAAAAATGTCAGTGCTGAGGTTATAACCTATGGACGTGAAGGGGTGGTATTTGGCATCATCGTTGACCCCTTTGAAACCGCAATTTCAGATTTAATTGAATCCATTGCTTTGGAAGAAACAGGTATTTCCCATATTTTAAATGCCGAAGGTGAAAAAATCCAAGCCATGCTGGGAATTCACGGGGTTACTCAAGAACAATTACTGGCGGTGAATAAATCCGTACAGGATATGACCAATAGCATCAACAAATTGGAAGCCGCCATGGCAACCAAACTAAACTCTGTTGGCATAGTTTAAAAGTTAATATTATATAAAAAATGCCAAGGCTTTTACGCCTTGGCATTTTAAATTGCAGATAAATATATTTTTAACTACAAAATTATTTAATTTTAGCTGTTGTAAATTTTTACAAATTTAGCTTTTAAAATACCTTCAACATCGGTAAATTTAGCCAAATCAGTTTCGGATAATTCTCTGTCTATGGAAAGAATAATCATAGCTTTGCCATCGGAATCAGGAGCACATTGCATAGCGCCTATATTCACACCAAGGTCACCTATTACATCCCCTACCTGGCCAATACGACCGGGTTTATCTTCATTTATAATGAACAACATATTTTCAGTTGGCTTAATATCAAAGAAATAATTATCTATACGATTAATGCGAACTTCATCATCACCTGCTACCATACCGGCGAAAACGTGTTCTTCTTTACCTTTAATTTTAACTTTTAAAAGATTGTTAAAGTGGCTGTTGCCCTCTTTTTTCACACAAGCAATGGCAATACCTTCTTCTTCGGCAATAACCCCCGCATTAACATAGTTAACACGACCGCTCATTACGGGTTCAAAAACACCTTTTAAAACGGCTAAAGTAATGGTATTGGTATTAAATTGGGCAGCATCACCTTCAAAGGAAATTTGCAAAGATTCAATGGGGTCTTTCCATATTCCATAATAAAGATTGCCTAAACGTTCGCCTAATTTTAAATAATCAAACAAACCTTCCATTTCATCAGGGCCCAAAGTTGGCAAATTAACAGCATTTGGCACAATATTCCCTGCTAACACATTAATAACTTCTTGAGCAACAGTTATACCTACATTTTCTTGGGCTTCAAAGGTATCTGCTCCAAGATGCGGTGTAAAAATTACTCTATCGTTTTTCAGCAAAGGAGAGGTAAGATTTGGTTCATCTTTTAAAACATCAATAGCCGCAGTTGCAACTTTTCCGCTTTCCAATGCTTCATAAAGGGCATCTTCATCATATAAACCGCCACGGGCACAGTTTACAACCCGTAAACCATCTTTTGCCATGGCGAACATATCTCTTTCAACCATACCCAAGGTTTCCATGGTTTTTGGGGTATGAATAGTTAAGAAATCAACTTCCTTCATCAATTCTTCCAAGGTATCTTTTTTTTCTACTCCAAAACGTTCAAAACGTTCATCGGCAATATATGGATCATAGGCAATAACGTGCATATTAAAGGCTTTCATTCTGGTAGCTACCAAAGAACCAATGCGCCCTAAGCCGATAATGCCCAAAGTTTTTCCGCTTAATTCAGCACCTTTAAATTTGGTGCGATCCCATTCGTGGCGACGAATCATTGCGTCTGCCTGTGGTATTCTGCGATTTGATGCCATAAGCAAGCCTATGGTATGCTCAGCAGTGGTTACAGTATTGGCATTGGGAGTATTTACAACTATGATGCCTCTTTTGCTGGCACCTTCCATTTCTATATTGTCAACGCCATTGCCCGCACGACCAACAACCTTTAAGTTTGTGGCTTTTGCATATAATTCCTCATTAACTTTGGTGACACTGCGAACAACCAAAGCGTCATATTGATCAATACAATCAAGAATTTCTTCTCTGGTGAGTTTTGGGTTAAAGTCAACCTCTAATCCAGACTTTCTTAATTCTTCTACACCTTTATCTGCAATTTTTTCTGCTACTAATACTTTCAATATAATTCGCCTCCGCTCATTTATCTGTCAAGAAAAATTCTAAATCTAAATAGAATTAAATATTATTATACCGCTATTTTTACATTATTGCAAGAGAAATATCAGAAACCCCCACATATCATTACCTATAATATAAATATTGTTTTAAGATATCTCCTAAGTTAAATATAAACCCCAAAAATTTATATTATAGTTATTTAAACAATAAAAAACATTTTAAATAACTCTTTAACTAAAAAACCCTCTTAATTTATTAAAGCTTTTCACCCATGGCTTTAGTAAATTTAGAAGGTTTTTTAATAGAAACTATGCTCTATAAATCTAATTAAAATTTATTTTAACCACTTGGTTTTAATAGGAAAGCAATTCTGATAAAGGCACAATCTCATAGCCGCAATCTCTTACAGTTTTTATAATCTCGGGCAATGCCGCTAAAGTATTGGGTTTACCTTCATGCATAAGAATAATAGCACCATCGGAAATCTCTGATTTTATGGTATTTACCATAGTTTCCGTGGAGTATTTACGCCAATCGTTGGTATCAATACTCCAATATATAGGTATTTGACCATATTCTCTGGCTGTTGCCAAAACCTCATCGTTATGGCTGCCATAGGGTGGGCGCATATATTTGGGAGTATAACCCAAAACATCTTTAAATACTTTATTTGTATTGGCAAAATCTGCCTTTAAAGCATCTGTGGGTAATTTAGATAAAATAGCATGACGCTGAGAATGGCTTACCACGTCGTGACCTGCATCTCTAACTTTTCTGGCTTGATCCGGATATGCTTGAACGCTGTTTGCCAGCATAAAAAATGATGCCTTTACTTTATTTTGTTCAAGCACAGATAAGTAATCATCCACCATTTTGGGATCCGGCCCATCATCAAAGGTAATAGCTGCCCTTTTCCCTGCGGGAGGATAGCTAAATACTATGGGGTCATAAACTTTAGCTTTGGGTGGGATTAAATAAGTGGAAGCTTCTTTCTTTTCTTTATCTATTTCATCTTGGGTTTTAAAATCCAAAGTAACCAATGATTCATCATAAGTATAAGTAGTTGTGGGTAAAATTTCCTGGGGTTTTACTTCATCTGCCACAGCCCTGCTATTGTTGCCGAAAGGGGCTATTGCCAAAACTATGCCACTTACAATTAATATGCAAGATAAAATTCCCACTATTACACCTAATTTACCACCCGGTGATTTGCTTCTGTTTCTTGTATGAACAAAATTTTTTTTAGGTTTCATTTTGGTTTTTGGTTTTTCCGAGTTTTCACTGCGCAATACCGGTGCTTTTTCATGGTCAAAACCATCTTTTCTTTGATTATACCTCTCTCTGTTCCCGGACATTACAACCTCCTCTTTTCACTACATAATACTGACAATGGATTTTTTAAGTTAATTAAGTTCATCTAAGGTAAGGGAAAAACTATCAACAAAATTATCCATAAAATATTTCACATCATCTCTGTTCATGGCAATAAGGTCTTTTTTAATTGTTTTTTCAGCTTTGGAAAATTCAGTATTGCCCCACTTTAATTCTTCAACACATTTTAAATAGGCACAAAGCTTATCCGCAGCCTTAACAATGCGATATTCATCGGATTTTTCATCGGGGAAAATTAATTCACGATATCCACCCTGTAATTCCCCGGGCAGCATAGAAAAAATCTTCTCTTTAGCCACGTTTTCCAAACTGCCGATTACTTTTTTAACTTCAGGATTATAATATTTTATGGGGGTGGCAAAATCTCCGGTAATAACCTCCCCTGTTTCGTGATACAATGCCAACATGGCAATGTGTTCCGAATTGACATGTTTACCTAAAATATCGTTATTTATCTGCGCCAAACCATGGGCAATAACCGCTACTTGCCAGCTATGCTCCATAATATTTTCTTCGGCGGTATTTTTCATTAAGCCCCAGCGTTTTATCCATTTCATTTTACTGATGTACGCAAAAAAATGACTCATTTATTTGCCTCCTTCAGCAAAATAGCGGTTAAAGAATTAGCTAATTCATTAAGCCCATCGGTATCCAAATGAAATTGACTTTTTTTATCAAAAAGGCAGGCACTTTGAGCGGGAAATTCATCATCTGCCTCCCAAATAATAATACGCAAACTAATTTTTGGGAAATATGAGATAGTATACGCCATATCTCCACCCGAACTTTTAATGCCCCCAAAGCTTTCCGCAACTTTGGCAAAAAGCGGCAAATCACGACCAAAAGCATCACGCAAAGGCTCTGTAACCTCTAAACGAAATGCCTCTTGATGGTGAGAACCGTAGGTTAACTGCCGAAAAGCAATATATTCATCATCTACGGTGGGGGGTGTCATACCCTGAGCTTCCAGTAAATATTTAAGAATCAAAATACGCTCTAATATACCCGGTGGTTCAGGATTCATCTCTCCGGTTTTGCTGTTAACAGTGATAGTTTTATTTAAAAACGGCACAACTATATTGGGATCATCCCAAACAGCACCGCTTAACTCTGCCATTTTTTTAGGTTCTGCCACCACAAAATCGGCTAAATATTTATTTAGGGCGTGGATTAATTTATTGCTTGCTTCCATATTTTCACCTACTTTGTTGTTTTATTCTATTTTACCCTGTTTTGTGATATGAAACAAGGTATTTTTTTACTCTATTTTGGTATAATCTTTATCAATTTAAGTAATTTACAAAATAATATGAATTTATTTCAAAACCAAAACATATTGCAGCCAATAAACATTATATTTTATCAGATTGTCAAAAAACATAGTTTTTTGGCAAGATATCAGGCTGTTAAGAAAGACTTAGATTCGGTAAAACTCTCTGAGCAGCGGCTGCTTATGTACCTAAATGTACATAAGCAGTGGATGGGAAAGGTATTTTTGCCGAATATCAGACTTTATCAACAGCCTGCATTATATTTTATAAAGATACCATCTGTGTTCTTTCACATCATAGCGGAGCACAATAACTTGTTCGCAACCACCAAGCAAGCAACGGCAAAAAAAGTTTATCATAATTCGCCCAACCACTTTTTGCTCCTCTGTACCTTGTAGTTCTAAATTTATTTTTATGTTCTCACCGTTTTCTTCCAAGCAGCAGGCAATTGGTTTAATATTGCCGTTTTGGTCACAAACAGCGTATACTTTTATAGGATTCATAACAATTTTCAAGGTTCATACCTCCAATACCCATAAATTTATTTAAAAAAATCTTGGTGGATCTTCACCGTCATCCTCATCCTCATCAATATCACGGAATAAAGATTTTACCCCGGAATCCAGCAAAATAGCAGCATGGATAGATTCATCACCATAACGATTTTTAATGGCATAAACCGCATCATCCAATCGTTCCTCTTTTAAAATATCGCTGCTAAATAAAGACCCTTCCAAAGTGCGATTAGCGGATAATCCGCCCAAAGATAAGCCCACATATCTTGCGCCATGCTTTGGCCAAAGTTCTGCCAAAAGCGGCAGTGCATATTTTAAAATTATACGCCTATGCAGTAAAGGCTCGTTTATATGGCGTTGTTTACTTTTATAATTTCTATCCCCATCTTTAACCGCCACAGAAATAACAGATGCTGTCATTTTTTGTTTGCGTAATTTTGCACTTAAATTCTCTGCTATATATACAAAAATTGGCTCGGCTTCACTTTCATCTGCCAAAACAAGGGGTAAGGTTATGGATTGGCTTAGGCTTTTAGGTGGTGGTAATTCTCCGGGGAGCACCGGCTCATCATCTATGCCATTGGCATAACGCCTTAACATATCTCCGGATTTTCCTAAAAGACTGTGGGTTAGCCCTTCATCAAGTTCTGCCAATTTGCCCACGGTATCTATGCCGATTCTCCGCAGCTTTTTAACGCTTTGCCTACCCGCCATAAAAAGAAAATCTATGGGTTTAGTCCATAATTTTTCAGGAATTTCCTCCTGCCACAAAGTATTTACCATATCGGGTTTTTTTAATTCAGATGCCATTTTTGCCAAGGGCTTATTGTTGCCAATACCAATATTTACGGTAAATCCCAATTCATTTTTAATGCGTTCCTTAATAATATAGGCAGATACCAATGGTTCACCAAAAAACTTTTCCTGCCCTGTCATATCCAAAAAACATTCATCAATGGAAAACGGTTCCACCAAGGGGGTATAATCAAAAAATAATTTTTTCATAGCGGCACTTGCCCGCAGATATAAGCCGTAATTAGGTGGCACAATGTAAAGATCGGGACATTTTTCCTTGGCTTGCCATATGGGTTCAGCGGTTTTTACACCACAAGCTTTAGCCCCATCACTTTTAGCAAGGATAATGCCCTTACCTGCCCCCTCTTTTGCCACCGCCGAATTTATGGTGCGATAATCCACAGAACCCCCCAAATAAAGGTGCTCCGCAGCAGACCATGAAAGAAATGCACTATTTACATCTATATGAAAAATTACCCGTTTAGCCATAGCATCACCTATTTAGAATATTTGTTCTATTATACCATTCTATTCCTGTTTTGTAAATAGTTTTTCTTTAAAAACTGCAAAATTACATCTAAAATTTTCTCTATTTAAACAATAGCATGCTATTGTTTCAGATTGTCAAAAAACATAGTTTTTGGGCAAGATGCCGGGCTGTTAAGAAAGACTTAGATTCGGCAAAACTCCCGGAGCAACGGCTGTGCAGTGTACCTAAATGTACATAAGCAGTCGGCGGGAAAGGATTTTGCCGAATATCAGACTTTATCAACAGCCTAAAACAATAGTATGCTATTGTTTACAAGCAAAAATAGCTATAAATATTGCCTTTTTTAATCCAAAATAAAGCAAAAATTTAAAAATATTACTAAATTTTAAAAATATTTTAAGCCCTTATACAGGTATTATTTTATTTATTAAAAATATTTTCAAAAAAAACATTGCAATAAAAATGATTATAGGATATAATGTGTTTAGTGCTATTCTTAGTCCCGAAAGTTTACTCCTAAAAGGAAAAGACCCGAAAGGACAAAGCAATAGGAAATTTTAGGAGGTAAACTCATGTATTCCGACAAAACTTTAGTATGTAAAGAATGTGGTGAAGAATTCACTTTCTCGGCTTCCGAGCAAGAATTTTACGCCGAAAAAGGCTTTCAAAATGAGCCTGCTCGTTGCCCTGAATGCCGTCAAAAAAGACGTCGTCAAAGAAATGACCGTGGTGGCGAAAGAGAAATGTTTAATGTTGTATGTGATCAATGTGGAGTGGAAACCCAAGTACCTTTCCGTCCTACCAATGGTCGCCCTGTATATTGCAGAGAATGCTTACAACAACAACGTGACGGCGAATAATATTCGCAACTTTGAAAGGAAGTCCTTTTGGACTTCCTTTTTTTATTCTTGCTCTAATTAGGTAGAATAATACAATTTAATTATTTTATCTCAATAGAACAAAACGATTCAAACGAACAACTCAACAGAAAATATCAGGAGGTAGTCTCATGTATTCCGACAAAACTTTAGTATGTAAAGAATGTGGTGAAGAATTCACTTTCTCAGCTTCAGAACAAGAATTTTATGCCGAAAAAGGTTTTCAAAATGAACCTGCTCGTTGCTCTGAATGCCGTCAAAAAAGACGTCGTCAAAAAAATGATGGTGGTGGCGAAAGAGAAATGTTCAATGTAGTATGTGATCAATGTGGAGTGGAAACCCAAGTACCTTTCCGTCCCACCAATGGTCGCCCCATATATTGCAGAGAATGCTTACAACAACAACGCGACAACTAAGAATATTGGCAATTTTAAAAGGAAGTCCAAATGGACTTCCTTTTTTTGTGGCATTTATTAGGATAAACCGTTTTGGCTCTTTGTGATAATTTGTGATAAACTGTTAGAAACTTTGTCAAGAGCTGTATTCTTCTGAAAACAAAATAGATTGGCTCTTAATAGTTATGGTATCTTGAAAACAAAGACTATTTATCTATGTTTATGATATACTAAAAACAAAATATATTTCAGTAATAATTAAAGTATGGCGGTTGTATTTATGCAGATGCCATATTTTTTTGGTTTGATTCTGAAATATGCGTAAAATACCACGGCTTCCAAAGGTAAACGGCTACATCTTAATTACCAATAAATATTACCGCTCAATTTAATTTTTAAAAAAAACCACAACCATTGACAAAAAGCCAATAAAAATACCGCAAACGCTATGGATTCTGTTATTGGAATTATATGATATTGTTTTTTTATAAAAAAGGGGTGGCGATTGCCACTCCTTTTAATATGTAATTGTGCCCTTTTTTGTGCCCTCTTTTTGTAAAAAAATGATAAATAAAAAAGACCGGTACGTTTGTACCGATCTTTTGTGGCAGGGGCACAAGGACTTGAACCCTGAACCAATGGATTTGGAGTCCACTACTCTACCAATTGAGCCATACCCCTTTGACATTAACACAAGTTATTATAGCATTTTATAGAATTGTTGTCAATAAAGATTTTAGATTCTATACTAAATTTAGTTACTTTCAACTATTTTACCCTAAAATCAGCAAAATTATCAGACTTATCTAATCCAAAATATGCGGTACTTTCTTTTAGGGTTTATAGCTCATAGCCCACCTTATCCTTTATAGCATGGCACAGAAGGTTATTTTCTGTCAAAAGCCCCGAAAATTGTAGATAAATACAGTATGCCCAAGCAGATTGAGTATTGAAGTCCATGGCAAAGAGATTCAGAAGCGATTTCACAAATCGCACAGATTGTCAAAAAACATAGTTTTTTGGCAAGATGTCAGGCTGTTAAGAAAGCCTTAGATTCCACAAAACTACCTGAACAGCGGCTGTGCAGTGTACTTAGATGTACATAAGCAGTGGGAGGGAAGGGATTTTACCCAATATCAGACTTTACCAACAGCCTAAGCGATTTTATAAATCGCACCTTATCTATTTTAAACGTTGAAAATAACTGTTAATTAAAAGCTACATATCCCTAAATTATTACTCAATGATATTTTACTTTCGGGATACCGCAACCATTGAGAAAAAGCCAAAAAAAAACCCTCACTTTTTACGGTGAGGGTTTTAAACTAATTTATTCTATACAACATACCAAAATCATAATTTCACTGTGCACATACAAGGCGGAGATTTGGTGTTCCTACCTATTTTGGGTTCTTTTCAAACCGTATATTTAAGATATCTAAAATACCAAGCCTCGTCTGAGGCACACACCGCAAAGGGTTTTAAGTTTAATTTTAGTGATGGAAAAGACGCATTTTTGTAAATGCCATTACCATATTATATTTATCCGCAGTTGCAATTACATCGTCATCACGCACGGAACCACCGGCTTCGGCAATATATTGCACACCGCTTCTTTTTGCTCTTTCAATGTTATCACCAAAGGGGAAGAAGGCATCTGAGCCTAAGGAAACGCCGGTTAAAGTTTCTATCCATGCACGTTTTTCTTCTCTGGTAAAAGCTTCGGGTTTTTTTGTGAAAATATTTTCCCATGCGCCATCTGCCAAAACATCCATGTAATCTTCGGAAACATAAACATCAATAGCATTATCTCTTTCGGGACGCTTTAAATCATCTCTGAAAGGTAAATTCAATACCTTTTCATTTTGGCGAAGATACCATGTATCTGCCTTATTACCTGCTAAGCGTGTGCAATGAACACGTGATTGTTGCCCTGCACCAATACCGATAGCTTGACCATCTTTGGCATAGCACACAGAATTAGACTGGGTATATTTTAAAGTTATCAAGGAAAGAATTAAATCTCTCTTGGCATCTTCGGGCAATTCTTTATTGGATGTAACAATATTTTCTAAAAGTTCTTCATCGATTTTAAAATTATTTCTGCCTTGTTGGAAAGTGATGCCGAAAATGTCTTTGTATTCAACTTCCGCAGGAACATAATTTTCGTCCATTTGTACTATATTATAGCTACCTTTTCTTTTAGTTTTTAATATTTCCAAGGCTTTTGCCGAATATGAGGGGGCAATAACCCCATCGGAAACTTCTCTGGCTAAGAATTCCGCAGTCTGCTCATCGCATTCATCGGAAAGTGCCACAAAATCGCCGTAAGAGGACATTCTATCCGCACCACGGGCACGAATATAGGCGGTAGCCATGGGGGTTAATTCCACACCTTCCACAAAATATACTTTTTGTAAAACATCGGTGAGGGGCACTGCCACTGCTGCTCCCGCAGGGCTAACGTGTTTAAAGGATGTGGCAGCAGGAAGACCTGTTGCCTTTTTTAATTCACGCACCAGTTGCCAGCTATTAAAAGCATCTAAAAGGTTGATAAAACCGGGTTTACCGTTTAATACCGTAATAGGTAATTCGCCGTCTTTCATAAAGACTTTTGCGGGCTTTTGATTAGGGTTACAACCGTACTTTAATTCCATTTCTTTCATTGTAAAGTATTCTCCTTTTCATTAAAAAGAGCCTACCAAAGAAGGCTCCTGCCCAGACGGTCGGCTTTTTGTGCTATACTCCCTGTGGTCAATTCCACTTCCGCCAGTTGTATAACTGCTTTAAATTTAACATATTTTGATACTTTTTGCAAGTATATCAGTGATTATTATTATGTTAAAATACCGCCAACATTCAATAAAAACAAAATTTAACAGAGGAAAATCCCATTATATTTACTAAGATTTTCCTCTGTTTATTATTTATTTTTCATAGCTTCTTGGAGGGCTTGAGCCAAGGGACTGAGTTCCTGGGTTTTTTCCTGCTGATTTTGAGTTTTCAAAAAGTTTTGCACTTCTCTTTTATTGCCGCCGCTACCTTCTTTTTTCTTTTTATGGAAGCTCTCCGCTTTTTCACGGAATCCGCAGGGGCAAATGTACATACGTTTTTCACCCTCCCCAAACATTTCCATTTTTTTATGACAATTTGGGCACCGAGCATTGGTGGTCATGGAAATATTTTTTCGATAACCGCAGCTACGGTCTTGACAAACCAGCATTTTACCTTTTTTACCGTGTACCTCCAGCATCATCTTGCCGCATTCCGGGCAAGGAGTGCGAGTGAGATTATCCGGCACATATTTGGCATCGCTATTGGCTACCATTTTCACCAAATTAGCGGCATAATTTCTAATTTCACCGATAAAAGCTTTGCTTTGAGTTTTGCCTTGGGCGATGGTGTCCAGCTCTTTTTCCCATTTTGCCGTTAAAAGCGGTTCTTTTAAATCCTTGGGTACTAAGTCGATAAGCTGCATCGCCTTCATCGTGGGCACAATAACGTTATCTCTTTTTTCCATGTAAAATGAGCGGTAAAGTTTATCAATAATATCCCCACGAGTGGCAGGGGTGCCTAATCCTGCACCTATATACTCTTTCATTTTTTTATCTTCGATAAATTTAGCAGGGTTTTCCATAGCCGTGAGCAAGGTTGCCTCGGTGTACCGAGAAGGTGCTTTGGTTTTTTGGGCTTTTAGCTGGGTGTTTTTACAGGTGAAAACATCACCTTTTTTCATAGATGGCAAAGCTTGGTTTTCTTCCCCATCTTCATCTTCAAAATCGTAAACTTTTTTCCAACCTTTAGCCACCATTTCTTTGCCTTGGGCACTAAAAGATTCATCACCGCAAATAAATTCACCTTTTACATTGCGATATTCCATAGGTGGATAAAAAGCCGCTATAAACCTTTTTAAAACCAAAAAGTAAATTTTCTTTTCCTCATTTGTCATATTTAAAAGATTGGGCCGCTCCTCTGTGGGGATAATGGCATGATGGTCAGAAACCTTGGCATCGTTAATGCACACCTTTGCTATGGTTTGCTTATTTTTTATAACTTCACGGACAGGAGCTGCAAAATCTCCAAAATTAACAGCTTGCAATCTTTGCCCCAAGGTTGGCACAATATCACGGGTTAAATATGCGGAATCCGTACGTGGATAGGTTAAAACCTTATGTATTTCATAAAGTTTTTGCATATAATTAAGGGTTTCCTTGGGTGAAAAATGGTACATTTTACTGGCATCACGCTGCAATTCCGTTAAATCGTAAAGCAATGGCGGCGGTACGGATTTTTTTGTAACCTTCATGTCAATCAACTTAAATTGAGCATTGGTGATTTTTTTCTGTATTTTAATGGCTTCTGCTTCATCATAAATAGCAGAATTCCCTTTGGCATCTTTGCGGGTTACAAAAAAGTTGCCTAAATCTCCACGCACAACATAATAATCCTTGGGTTTAAAATTTCTAATTTCTTTTTCCCGCTCCACCATCAAAGCCAAGGTAGGTGTTTGAACCCTGCCTGCGGAAAGTTGAGCATTAAATTTACAGGTTAAAGCACGGGTTACATTTAAGCCCACCAACCAATCTGCCTCTGCCCTACTTCTGGCAGATTCATAAAGATGCACATATTCTTTGCCGTCTTTTAAGTGAGCAAAGCCATCTTTAATTGCCTTATCTGTTTGGGAAGATATCCACAATCTTTGTATTGGTTTTTTAACCCCTACTTTATCAATTATCCAGCGGGCAACCAATTCCCCTTCACGTCCTGCATCTGTGGCGATAATAATTGAGCCTACTTCTTTGGAACGCAAAAGTGTTTTAACCACATTATACTGTTTGGCTGTTTCCGGAATTACTTTTAAATCCATTTTTCCCGGGAGCATAGGCAAAGTTTCCATGCTCCATTTTTTATATTGGTCACCATAATGCTCCGGCTCTGCCAAAGTTACCAAATGACCCAATGCCCAAGTTACAATATATTTATCACCGATTATGCAACCGTTTTCTTTTTTCTTTGAACCCAAAACCCGTGCCAGTTCTCTGGCAACCGATGGTTTTTCTGCTAAAACCAATATTTTCGTCATAAATACCTCCACAACTAACTGACTATCATTATAGCATTAAAAAGCCAAATATAAAAGAAAAAATGCGTGTAAAAAACACACGCATTTAAAACCAAAAGATAGTATATGAAATTTTATGATTTACATATCATTTACGGAAAGTGGTTGGGAAATATCCCAATGACCCGTTAAACTTTGGGCAGTGGCACCGTTTATTTTTATTTGTACGGCTTTTACCGAATCGAACTGCCCTAATGTACCCACAATACTTTCCAAAACATAGCGTTCTTCTGCACTATTTAACTTTGCTTTTTGTATCTCAGGGCTAAAATCCACCGTGCAAAGACCATCCTTGGTTATATTTATGCCCAATACTTCGGCATCCGCAGGAATATAAGACTTTAATGAAGCCTCGGTAGGCCCTGTTAACAATTCATCCATGGTGGTTTTGGCAACTCCAATTTGATTGATAACGCTGCGTTTTTCCACCGCCATCTCACCTTTACCTTCATCCACATAAAACAGCGAAACTTCTTTATAGGTGATAGGTGCTGCAGTTGGTTCAGTTTGGTCTTTAGAAGCCTCTTTATCGCCGGGTACCGGTGGTGCTTTGGCTATATTCTCTTTGCCTATACCTTTTGCAACCACATCCCCAATGGCATCTTTATCTTTGGTTGTGATACCTTCCTGTTCGTTTAGTTTTGGTAGATTCTCTTTTTGGGCTAAAGCTGCGGTATCGGCATTTACCGCCTCCTGGGCTTTTTCTCTTACCGAGGCAAAAAAGCCCCCAACTTCCGTTTGAAAAACAAAAGCTAATAGCACAACAAAGAGCAACCCCGTTATGACTCCTTTTTTCTTCATTTTAATCCCCCTAAGGCAGTGTTATTTTACTCTATCTTATGGAGATTAGAAGGCGAATAGAACAACCCGTCCTCAATTTGACAAATTAAGCTGAATTATTTAAAAATGTGTTTCACCAAAATATAAATATCCAACCATACCGATAAAATGGCAATTTATGGCTCTACACTAAATGTTGTGGTGTAGAATGTAAACTTTACAAAAGCCTCAAAAAAATAGAGCCTATTCAAAAAATCCTGTAAAATAGAATTGGCTTAACACCAACTTCAAAGGAGAACGAATATGCTCTATACTAATTTACCCCGAATTTATCAGGACTCCAAAAGGTAATCATTACAAAAACAGAAAAAACCTTAGTCACCAAAACCATTTTGGAAAAATACCTGTAAAAGTGCATCAATGCTCTGTTTTTGGATACCACAACCATTAACAAAGAGCCAATTTGCCAAAACCTAAGTATAATATATTTCCACATAAAAAGAAACCTACTTTCCTTTTATATGGAAAATAGGTTTAATTTTGGTGCGGTAGGTGAGACTTGAACTCACACGCTCGCGCACACGCCCCTCAAACGTGCCTGTCTGCCGATTCCAGCACTACCGCATATTAATGCTGCATGTATTTAACACCAGCATTAGTTATTATAACAAAAGATAAAGAATAAATCAAGTAGAATTTTATAATTATTTATATATTTTTTGATAGTTTTTCAAATTATCGCTTACTGCCTGTACATAATGGGCAGTTTCCCCAAAGGGAATACTATGGGCATCGGCTAAAGTTCCGTCCCAAACCCCATCTTTAACCCAGCTGAGCACATTTCCGTAGCCCCCGTTGTAAGCAGCAATAACTTTTGTGGTATCATTTTTAAAAATAGAATTTAAGTAAGAAATATACCAAATTGAAATTTTTAGATTATAGGAAGGCTTATCTAATTTATCCTCTTTATACTCTATGCCAATTTTACCCGCACACCACTGAGCTGTTTCCGGCATTAGCTGCATTAGCCCTAATGCCCCTTTTTGGGAAACCGCAGTTGGCTCAAAGTTGCTCTCCTGCTTCATAATGGCATAAACCAAATTAGAATCCACAGTGTATTCATTACAATAAGTAGCAACGGTATAAGAGTGGGGTCTGGGATAAGCCCTTTCGCTGGTATTGAATACACACACCGCCACCAAAACAAAAATGGATAACAAAATAAATAAAATAAAGAAGGTTCCAACTTTACTTTTTTTCTGTTTTTTAGAATATCTGTTATTTTTACGACTCTTTGTCATCTAAAAATTTTTTCCTTTTTTCAAAAGCTTCTTTAATTTGATTTTTCATTTCCATTTCCGTACGTGAATTATCGATGATTAACTGTGCAAATTTGGCTTTTTTTTCATAAGTCATTTGATTTACCATAATTTTAGTTGCCAATTCCTCATCAATGCCATCTCTTTTTAGCAATCTTTGCTTTTGATTTTCATCCCCTGCATAAAGCAACCAAACTTCATCACACAATGCTGTATATTTAGCTTCGATAAGTAAAGGTGCTACCAAAATAATAAGTGCATCTTGGGATTTTTTAATGCGGCTGCTGATAATACGCCGTATTGCAGGGTGGGTTATGGCATTTAACTCCTTTACTTTTTCTTTATGGTTAAATACATTGTTACGCAACAGTATCCTGTTTAAAGTGCCATCTTCATTGATAAATTCAGTACCAAAAGTATTTGCAATTTTATTTATTACCGTACTATTGGGTGCCATTATTTCTCTGGCTATTAAATCCGCATCTAATATTTCAGCACCGAGTATATGTAAATAGTCCGATGCTACGGTTTTACCGCTGGCAATACCCCCGGTTAAACCTATAACAATTTTTTTTCTTTTTAGTGGCTGACATTGAGGACAATAAGAGGTGCTTCTGCCGCCACATTTTGTTTTTTCTATTATGCTGCCACAATTAACACAGGGCAAACCCCCACGCTGAAATATTTTCAAATAATTTTGAAATGTACCTTTTTCACCGTAGCCATCTCTATAATCACTAAAAGTTGTACCTCTTTTTTCAATGGCAACAGTTAACACTTCTTTTGTGGCTTTAACCAGCATTTTAATATCTTGGGTAGATAAATCAAGTCCTTCTTTTAAAGGATTCACCCCTGCAGTAAAGCAAATTTCATCGGCATAGATATTGCCAATACCCGCAACCACACTTTGATCCAGTAAAATACTTTTAATCGGTGCGTGTTTTTTTTGGGTATATGCTAATAAATGTGCCTCGTTATATTCCGATGTTAAAGGCTCAGGACCTAATTTTTCAATTCCTGAGCCCATGTTTTGTAAATTATCCCCAATCCAAAAACCACCAAAACGACGAACATCTCTATAATAAATGCCATTTTTTGCAAAATGGATTACCACATGGCAATGATTTATCTGGGGCAATGTTTTTTCAAAATAAACAAGTTGACCTGTCATACGCAGATGGGCAACGATATATTTATCATTATCCAAAATAAATATCAAGTATTTACCTCGGCGTTCCATGGTTTTAACCACTCTACCCTCTAAAAAATCACAAAATTCCTCAGCAGTGCAATTTTTCAAAACACCGCTGTGGTTTACCTCTACTTTAATAATTTTTTCAGAACCAATTTGAGAAAGAATGCTGTTTTTAACCGTTTCAACTTCGGGTAATTCAGGCATATTTATTTCACCTCATATTTCTCCAGAGAATACCAATCTTCCCCTGTTTTCACATCTACCAATAAAGGAACTTTTAACTGAACGGCATTTTCCATAACTTCTTTTAGTAATTCAGCGGTTTTTGCCAACTCATTTTTTGGGCAATCCAGAATTAGCTCATCGTGAACCTGTAAAATCATTTTGCTCCGCAACCCGGCTTGATTCAGCCTTTTAAACAGCTCTACCATGGCATATTTGATAATATCCGCAGCAGTACCTTGAATAGGGGTATTCATTGCTGTACGCTCCGCAAAAGAACGCATTTGGAAATTTTTATGGTTGATATCCGGCAAATAGCGGCGGCGACCCATTAAAGTGGTTACGTAGCCATTTTTTTTAGCTTCTTCAACTACATTATGAAGATAATCTTGAACTCCGGGATATCTTTGAAAATATTTATCTATATATTCTTTAGCTTCAATTCTGCCAATGCCTAAATCTCTACCCAAACCATAGCCACTAATGCCGTAAATAATACCAAAATTTACAGCTTTAGCCTTGCGGCGCATGGCTTTATCCACTTTATCCAAAGGAACATCAAAAATTTCTCCGGCGGTACGGGCATGGATATCTTCATTATTTACAAATGATGAAATTAAACCTTCATCACCTGCATAGTGTGATAAAATACGCAGTTCTATTTGAGAATAATCCGCAGCTAAAAGCACACTGTTTTTATCTTTGGCAGTAAATGCTTTGCGTATTTTTCTGCCTTCCTCTAAACGCACGGGAATATTTTGCAAATTTGGTTCCGTAGAAGATAAACGACCCGTAGCTGTAACTGTTTGGCGGAATACAGTGTGTATGGCATTATCTTTGGGCGAAATTAATTTTTCCAACGCATCGCTATATGTAGATTTTAGTTTGGCAAGTTGACGATACAGTAGAATTTCCTGAATAATTGGGTGTTTATCGTATAGATTTTCCAAGACCTCGTTATTGGTGGAGTATCCTGTTTTAGTTTTTTTGATTGCAGGCAAGCCCAATTTACCAAAAAGAACCTCACCAATCTGCTTGGGAGAATTAATATTAAATTCCATATCCGCATATTTATATATACTGGCAGTAATTTCCGCCAATTTGGTTTCTAATTCTTCAGACATTACCTGAAGATTATGGCTATCCACATGGATACCCACAGATTCCATATCTGCCAAAACCAAAATCAAAGGACGTTCAACATTTTCGTACAAATAACGCATTTCATATTTATCTATTTCGCTGTATAATTTTTCATAAAGTTTAAAGCCCAAAACAGCGGCGGTTTGATTGCGCTTACCTGATTCCAACGAAAAAATATCTTCATTAAGGTAATGGGAAATTAAATATTCCATGGAATAATCAGAAATGGTTGCATCTAAAAGATACGCCATTATCTCTAAATCATCTCCGAAACACTTAATTTCAATTCCCCTGTTTTCTGCACTATGAATTAAGGCTTTATAGTTATGGGATATTATTTTTGCCCGTGTATCTTTAAAAAAGCTGTTTAAAAGTAATCTATGGTTTTCTATTTCCAAATTAAACACTGCCACATCTTGGGATTTTGTAGCAATAATTACCTGCTCATCTCCGGCTAATACCACTATTTCCCCGGTTAAACAGGATTTAAGCATTTCTTCATAATTTAAAACTTCATTATATTCAACATTGGTTTCCCTGTTGGTTTCTTCAAAAAGACTAAGGCTTTCTTGGTTATCTTCGGCAAAAAGACTATCCATATCAGATTCTTCCTTGTGAGTTTTTGCTACTTTGGCAGCTTGGGTTTCCACACCTCGCAGCAAACTCCTAAACTCTAAATCCTTATATAATTTTGCCAAAGCCACCCAGTTTTTTTCTTGGGGAATCATTTCTTCCATGGTTATTTCCAAGGGAATATCATCAACAATGGTTGCTAATTCCTTGGATAAAAATGCGTTTTCTTTATCTTTTTCTAATTTTTCTTTTAACTTATTTTTGGGCAATTCTTCAATATGTTCGTACAATTCAGTTAAACTATCAAATTGGTGCAAAAGTTTTAAGGCAGTTTTTTCTCCCACTCCTGCCACACCCGGAAGATTATCCGAGGCATCACCCATAAGCCCCTTTAAATCTATAAGCCTTTTTGGGGTTATTTGGTATTTTTCTTCAAATGCCGCAACATCGGTTACCACTAAATCTGCCAAGGTTTTTTTGCCGCTAATTACTTTAACGTGTTCGTTCAACATTTGCAGTAAATCTTTATCTCCGGAAAAAATTATTACATCATCACCCTTATCCTGACCTCGCTTTGCCAAAGTACCAATGATGTCATCTGCTTCAAATTCATCCATTTCCAAAGTTTTATAACCATTTTGAGCCAAAACCTCACGAATAAGAGGAAATTGTTCCACCAATTCTGCATCTATTGGTTTTCTTTGTGCTTTATACTCCGGAAATTTTTGATGGCGAAAAGTATTTTTACCCTTATCAAAACAAATTGCAATATGGGTTGGTTTTTCTTGATCTATAATTTTTTGCAGCATCATCATAAAACCATAGGCAGCGTTGGTATATCTGCCATCAGAGGTTTTTAAAAGCGGTAAACCATGATATGCTCTATGCAACACATTATTTCCATCTACTAAAAGAATTTTATTCATAATACACCTCATTAGAAAAATTCGCTAAAAACCCTAAATTACCTTTTTAAAAAGAGCATTATCCTTATTTTTTACAGGATAAAATATAAATATCTTCCTATTTACTATATCTTTAAGTGTTTACCCAATTTTAAATTTTAAACTATATAAAAATAAATTATAAATATTTGCGAAAAAGTATTTAATTTTCAACAATTTAGTGTTATTATAATAGTAGTAATATTATAAGTTAAAATATCTCCCCCTTTTATTGTGATGTGGTTTCTTTTTCTACACATGAAAGGGTGAAATATTATGAAAACAAAAATCGATGTTATATCGGGATTTTTAGGTGCCGGTAAAACTACCCTAATCAAAAAAATAATACAAGGTATGCCCAGTAAAGAAGATATTGCCATAGTGGAAAACGAATTTGGCGATATTGGAATAGATGGGGATATCTTAAAGTCGTGCAATATTAACGTTCGTGAAATAAGCGGCGGCTGTATTTGTTGCAGTTTACACGGAAATTTTATAGCCGCAGTTACAGAATTAGTTAATGAATATGCGCCCCAACGCATTATCATTGAGCCAACAGGAATTGGCAAATTATCAGATGTACTCGATGCCTTAAAATCCGCAGGGAAAAAAGTTGATATCGAGTTTAATATAATTGCAGCAGTAGTAGACCCTTTAAAATTTCAAATACTAAACAATATGTTTGGAGCGTTCTTTCACAATCAAATAGCCACAGCGCAAACCATTTTTTTAAGCAAAGCACAATTTGCAGATGAGAACACTATTATGGACGTTACTAAAAAAATAAGGGCTATAAACCCAGTTGCAACCATTGTAACAGCACCTTGGCAGGATTTGCCCGATACAGATATATTAAAAATAGCAGAGGATGACCGTATAGATAAAATCTTGGATTTAACAAACTATACTTACAAATATAGCAAAAATGATCCCATTTCTCAAATATCTTCATTGTGCTTTTGCCCCAAAAAGCCTCACACTAAAAAAGAATTTAGAGCTTTATTAGAAAAAATAGCAACTAATAAAGAATTGGGATTGCTTTTACGTAGCAAAGGATTTTTTAGTACCCCGGAGAATAAATTCATTCAGTTTGACTATACTCCAGGTGCCATAAAATTCACAACATCCCATACCGATGCAGAAGATAAAATTATTATCATCGGTAAAAATCTAAATAAACCGGCAATAGATAAATATTTTTGCTGAATAAAATATAAAAAGAAAAGAGTGAGGAAATATGGAATATAATATTAAATTTGAATCACACGATATAAGTGAAAACATAGAAGGCGGCAAAACTATATTAGAAGCAGCAGCTTTAGCATCTATTCCCATTGAAGGAAATTGCGGCGGAGCGGGAAATTGCAAAAAATGTCAAGTGGCAATTTTAGATAATAAAGTTTTTGCGGCAAACGCCATCCCTGCCCTATCAAAAAACAAGCCACAAATGGTTCTTGCCTGCAAATATAAGATACACAGTGACCTTACCATAAACGTTCCCATTCAAAATGATGCTTTTAAACGTAAAACCACAATGAATTTTCAAAATAAAGATATAAAACCAAATTCCTCTATTGGTAAATCCTACATTGAATTGGATAAACCTTCTATTAATAACCAAATACCGGATTACGAACGCATAGTTACGGCACTGAACCTTAAGCCCGGAAATCCCAGTAAGGAATTATTGCAAATATTGCCAAGGGTGTTACGGGATTCAAAATTTTCCATAACCGCAGTAACCAGAGATAATGAATTAATTTGGGTAGAACCCGGAGATACCACCGCAGAAAATTACGGTTTGGTATATGATATTGGCACTACAACTGTGGTATGCCACTTGATTAATTTAACAAACGGTGCCATAGAAAAATCCACAGCAGATACCAATCCCCAAAATATTTTTGGTGCAGATGTAATTTCACGGGTTAACCACGTGATGACCAATTCCAAAAATAATAAAGGTTTAAACCAACTTTATACAAAAATAAATACCGTTATCAATGCACTTGCCGTAGAATTAATCAGAAAAAAGAGTATAGATAAAAATAGAATATATGATGTTACCGTTGTTGGCAATACAACAATGAGCCAACTATTCATGGGTGTAGACCCCACTTATTTAGCAACATCCCCATTTATTCCCACTTACGTTCAAGGGGTGAATTTAAAAGCTTCAGAACTAAACCTGGATATTAACCCCACAGCAAATGTTTTTTTACTTCCTAATATAGCAGGATATGTAGGCTCTGACACTGTGGGAGTAATTTTGGCAACTCATTTACATAAACAACCTGAATACAGCCTTGCCATTGATGTTGGCACCAATGGCGAACTGGCACTCAGCGGCAATGGTAAAATTCTTACTTGTTCCACCGCAGCAGGTCCCGCTTTTGAGGGTGCCCAAATAAAATGCGGCATGAGAGCAGCAGAAGGTGCCATAGAAGCCGTTTATATTGATAATGAAACAGGAACTTGTACATATGAAACCATTGGCAACACAAAACCCAAAGGTATATGCGGTTCCGGGGTATTAGATGTAGTGGCACAACTTTATAAAAGCGGTATTCTTGATAAATTTGGTGCTTTTAGATTCGGCAGAAATAACGATGGACACATCAACGATAAACTAAAAGAACGCATAAGCAAAGGTGACCACGGCTACGAATTTGTTTTGGCAACCGCTAAAGAAGCATATAAAGGAATACCCATTGTTATATGCCAAAAAGACATAAGGGAATTGCAAATGGGTAAAGGCGCAATTTATGCCGGCATTAAAATTTTAATGAAAGAAATGAACATAACCGTTGAAAATCTACAAAAAATTATGATTGCCGGTGCTTTTGGCAATTATATAAAAGTTGAAAGTGCACTTGCCATAGGTTTACTGCCAAATATAACTAAAGATAAAATATCCTCTGTGGGAAATGCGGCTTCTGAAGGCGCAAGGCTGGCTCTAATATCTAAAGATGAAAGGGAACTCGGCTGTGAGCTGGCAAAACGCTGTAAGCATATTGAATTATCTTCATACGAAGAATTCCAAAATGAATACATGAATGCTTTAAATTTTCCTGAAATATAATACTTAAACCCAAGGTTAAAGAGGTATTTTCAGTTTAATACCCAATCTAAACCTTAAAGCCACAACAAAAATTTACTATTTGCAAATAATACTAATATAATAATATATCAGCACAATACACACCATTCGACAAAATGGTGTGTATTTTTTTGCATTAAATCGCAATTATCTAAAGATAGTACCATACTAACAAAACATAATACAATAAGCGGTGTTAAAATTTTGTTATTATGAATATAGAAAAAGAAACATTTACATCACTTTTTATTTTATTCCGAAAGGAGGATCAGTTGGTTACTATTCAAGACGATATTAAAACTTATAAAAATATAAAGGGGGTAATACAATGTCCGATACAATTTTAAAGAAACTTAAAGAAGCCGTTGTAAATTTAGACCAGGAGGCCGCATTAGCCGCCGCCAAAGAAGCCTTAGACGCTAAAATGGATCCCGTTAACTCCATAGAAAATGGTTTAACAGCAGGAATGAACGAAATCGTAGATCGCTTTGATGAGGGCGAAATGTTCATGCCGCAAATCCTTATTGCCGCTCAAGCATTCATGGGTGCTTGCGAAATTTTACAAAGTGGTATTTCCGTAGAAGAAGCTGCCAAAATGAGTAACGGCAGAGTAATGTTCTTCACAGTAGCCGGTGACATTCATGATATCGGCAAAAATATTGTTAAAACAATGTTTATGGCTAACAACTTTGAAGTTTGCGACTTAGGCCGTGACGTTGCAGCCGATGTAGTAGTTGATAAAGCTATCGAATGGAAAGCCGACATCATTGCCGGTTCCGCATTGATGACAACCACCATGCCCGGTCAAAGAGATATCGTTGCTACTTTGGTAGAACGTGGTATCCGTGATGACTTTAAAGTAATGTTTGGTGGAGCTCCTGTTAATCAACAATGGTGTGATGAAATTGGTGCTGACGCTTATGGCGACAACGCTGCTGACTCCATCGAAATTGCTAAAAAATTAGTAAAATAAAAAATATTTGAAGGGCGGTAATACTATGACTTACAAAGAACGTGTTGGTGTTTTTGAAGCTTACCATCGTGCAATAACCGGTCCCCGTGTTAGCGAAAGCGAATGGGATAGCGTTATTATTCCCGGTACACTTACAAAACTCAAAGAAAAATATAATATCAAAATGGACAAAGGCACTGTTGTTCCTACCGATGATACTTTAATTAATAATATATTTAAAGCCGGTTTGGAAATGTTAACCACTGTTGGTGTTTATTGCATAGATACCGGCAGAGTTATTAAATATACAGAAGATGAAATCTTAACAGCCATCAAAAATACTCCCAAAGAATTTTATCTTGGTGAAGGCACTGATGCTGTTTTAATGAAAGACAGAAAACATGACTCCGAACGTTTCCCCATTATCCAAGGTGGACCTACCGGTGCTCCTGTTTCTGAAGAACAATTCTTAAATATGCATGAAGCATATGCCAAAGAACCTTTGGTAGACACCATTGTTAATGGCGTTCTCCAAACATGGCATGGTCATGACCCCATTCCTAACACTCCTTATGAAATCGCAGCGGTTCGTTCCGAAGTTCAAATGCTTCGCTTGGCACAAACCAGAGCCGGTCATCCCGGCATGGCATTGTAGGGCAGTGAAACTTCACTCTCTGCAGCAGGCGTTATCTGTTCTGACTTCCAAGGCGGAATGCGGCCAACAGACAGCCATGAAGTATCTCAATTAAACGAATTGAAAATTGACTTAGCAGCTTTAACTTTCTGCTCTTACTATGTATTAAGTGGTCAAACTATTATGTGCGAACATATGCCCATATATGGCGGTTACACCGGTGGTCTTGAGGAAACGACTATCAGTGACGTTGCCAGCACGCTTAATGCTTTCGTAATGGCTCAAGGTAATTATGTATTAGACGGTCCCGTTCATATGCGTTGGGGAATCACCACTGCCAGAGAGGCTTTGGCAGTTGCTGGTCACTGTGCAAGAGCAATCAATGCTAATACAGAACTTATGTTAGCTAACCAATATTACACCATGGCAGGTCCCTGTACTGTTATGTGCCTGTTAGAAACAGCTGCACAAGCAATGACAGATACCGCCAGCGGTCGTGAATTACTCTCCGGTGTTGCCGCCGCTAAAGGTGTTACCACCAACTTTAATACTCCTATGGAAGCCAGATTTATGGGTCAAGTTGCTCGTGCAACTGCCGGTAAAGATCTTTCAGTAGTTAATCCTATAATTGACTCATTATTGAAAATGTACGAAAAAGATTATAAAACTGCTCCTGTTGGCAAATCATTCGAAGAATGCTATGACCTTACTACATTGCAACCTACTGATGAATATATCAGCGTATATGATGAAGCAGCAGAAGTATTAGCAAAGCTTGGTTTAGAATTAGGTAAATAATAATCCTTATATAAAACCTTTGCTGGAAAGAGGGTGACGCGGATATGAATAAAAGAGAAAGATTTATGAATGCGATTCAAGGTCAAGAAACAGATAGGGTGTCCGTTTTTTGTGCCAATCAAACCGCAACATACGAACAAATGGAGGAATTGGGTGCCTCTTTTCCCGAAGCTAATTACGAAGCAGCCACTATGGCTAAATTAGCAGCGGGTGCACATAGCATTTTGGGATTTGACGCAGTTCGTGTTCCATTTTGCCAAACCATCGAATCCGAAGCTTTGGGCTGTAAGCTCCAAGATGGCGGTAAAGAAGGTATGCCAAGTATTGGCACTCATCCATACAGCGTTGATGATGAAATTCCATCCCTTGACGATTTAGTTTCCAAAGGGAGGATTCCTGTTGTTGCCGAAGCAGTTAAACTGCTTAAGGAATCTGTTGGCGATGAAGTCGCTGTTCTTGGTGGGATTGTTGGCCCATTTAGTATCGCCACAAACTTACTGGGTCTTATGAATATCATGATGGCCGTTGTTATGGAACCCAAAAAATTAGAACCTTGGTTAGAGCTTGCGGGAGATGCAGCCACCATTTATGGTGATGCATTAATCGAAGCAGGAGCCGATGGCATAGTTATTGAAGATATGATGGCATCCATGGATATGATTAGCCCTCAAATCTATCACGACCTTGCCGGTCCCTATATGAAGCGTTTGGTTGATCGCTTAGGCGATATTCCCACTATTCTTCATATATGCGGAAAAGTAAACAAATTAGTTGTTGATATGATTGATACCGGCGTTTCTGCCTTTAGTGTAGATACGAATATTGATATTGCAGATATTCAAGACAAAATCGCAAAAAGCGGCAAAACCGTTATGGTTGTAGGCGGAATTGATGCAGTAAACACATTATTCTATGGCACCGAAATTGGTCCTACCACAGAAGAAGGAACAAAAGCAATTAAAGCCGGGTTTAATTTACTTGCACCCTCCTGCTCCATTCCTCCTGCTACACCAGTTACAAAACTGCGTGCAATGGTAGAAGTTGCGGTTTCGTTAGCCGGTAAATAAATTATTTACTAAAAGAAGGGAATGTCGCAAAATATTCAAGCGATATTCCTTTCTTTTCTTTTTTTTAATATGAGTTTTTTTAATATGAGTGGGGTGTTAACATGATCAATTCCGGTGATATTGCTTTTCTAATTATCTGCACATTAATTGTTATACTAATGACACCTGGAGTTGCAATTTTATATGGTGGTTTAGTAGATAAAAAACACACTAACACCATGATAATGCAAAATTTTATTGCTATTACTATTATAACCTTGGTTTGGGCTATTTGCGGCTTTACTATAGCCTACGGCAATAATATTGCCGGTGGATTTATAGGTGGCTTTGATTATTTATTTTTGCAGGGGGTTTCTGCCGAACCTCATGCAATATTAGCTCCAACCGTACCTTTTACTCTATTTTTTGTATTACAAGCAGCTTTCGCCATCATTACCCCGGCTTTAATTTGCGGGGCTTTGGTGGGTAGAGCCAGACTTTTACCATACGTGATTTTTATCGCTTTATGGAGTCTTTTAATTTACAGCCCTGTGGTTCACTGGGTTTGGGGCGGTGGATTTTTAAGCCAATGGGGCTACATAGATTTCGCCGGTGGCGTACCTGTGCATATGATTGCAGGATTTTCTGCCTTAGCTGCGGTAATTGCCTTGGGTAACAGAAAAATTCCTAAAGATGGACCCAGCAACATGATGCACCTGGCAATAAGCATGGGCATTTTATGTGCGGGCTGGTTTGCCTTTAACACTTGCAGTGCATTAGCAGCCAATGCTACTGCGGCTGTGGCTGCCACCAATACCTTATTAGCGGCTGCTGCAGGTAGTTTTATGTGGTTGATTTTGGGCTATATAAAGAACAAAAAGGCCGACTTATTAGATATATTTTTCGGAATATTAGCCGGTCTTGTGGTTAGTTCTCCCATATCGGGATTTGTTTCACCTTGGGTAGCTATGATTAGTGGTTTCATCGCCGGATTGTTCTGCTATTATGCTGTGCAATTCCGCACCTATAAAAATTGGGATGATACTTTAGATGTATGGGCTATTCACGGTTGTGGTGGTTTGCTTGGGGTTTTAATTGTGGGTCTTTGTGCGAACCCCGCAATAGCACCAACAGCAGGTCTTTTATACGGCAATTCCCAACAACTGCTAATACAGGCAAGTGGCATATTAATTGGCGGACTATATAGCTTTATACTCACCTTTGTGTTAATAAAAGTTATTAATAAAGTTTGTCCTTTTAACTTTAAAAAAGACCATCCTGAATTTGAAGCAACCAAACAGGATATAAGTCTTTAAGAAAAACAATGAAATAATCCATATAAATAAAAGCACATATTCAATTATACAAACTTGAATATGTGCTTTTATAATTGAATTTTAAAACTTTTATAATCTGTTTTCCACAATAACACTGATTTATAATTTCGGTTTTTTTAAGACTCTATTTTGCACCACAACATTTAGCAACATTTAGTATATCCACTTAATATTGTTGGGCTTTTGTCGGTGCATATAGTTTCCCAACAGCTTATTTTAATATTAAAATATTTTATGCCACTCCCCTTTTCATTACAATACTTTTTCTAAAATAAAACAGAGCAGCTACTCTTTTTTAAATGAAAGTATATAATTTAACTTAGATAATTTCACATAACTTAATTGAGATAATTTCACATAATTTAATTGAAATATTTTCACATATATTTTTTACAAAGTCTTTTTTAATTTATACTATTTAATGTAGAAAGTATTATAATGCACTAAATAAAAGTGATTACACTCCACGGACTTGGGGAGCGTAATCACTTTTTATCTTCATTTAATTTTTTACTCTTTCCATTTGCTGGGGGAAACCCCTTCGCAACGTTTAAACATTTTGATGAAATAACTTTGGTCATTAAACCCTACACTGCTGGCTATTTGAGCCAAGGGCATATCATCACGTAAATACTGTTTACTTGCTTCTATTCTCACCTTATTTAGGTGATCCGAATAGGTTTGTCCTGTTTGTTTTTTGATTAAATTACTTAAATAAGTGGGGTTTAATGCTACCTCACTTGCCAACTTTTGCAAAGAAATATCCATATAATTTTTGTTAATATATTCAAGTGCCTGAAAAATTATATCATTAACCCGATATTTGCTACCATTCCAAAATGCCTGTTGAAAACGGGGCACGGTATTATAAAGAGCCTGATTTAGCTGTTCATTATTTGTTGCAGTTAAAATATCACAAATAGTAACACATTGTTTTCCAAATATAGTTTCCAAGTTTAAATCTCTTTTTTTGGCAATTTGCAATAATGTGTAAAAAAATCTGGCTGCCCTATATTTGCTTTCTTCAAAAACATTATGCTTATGTATTCTGTCTATAAATTTATACAAAATCATCTCTAAGGCTTTTTGACTCTGGATCAAATTGCCACCGGGCTTTAAAAGTTCTATTTCTCTTTCTAAAATGAAATAGTCTTGGTTAAAATCCGGATAAATATTTGTGCGGATTTGCTTTTTAAGTTCGTTAATTAAAGTACCTATTTGGTTTTGCTTTTCATTATAATTAACCGATGTAGATTCTAAACCAGGCACATTTTGAATGGATTTTTGCAAAACATTACTTAACGCCCTAATATGAGAGGTATCTTTCAATGGTACATCATTTAATAATTGGTCAATTTCGCTATAATGAGTATTCAAAAGTTCATTTCTGTCTAAAAAATTATTCACTATATACTTATTTGGTTCGTGTATTAAAATTGGTCCCGTAGAAGCAAAATAAACATTGTCATCATCTAAAAATACAGGTACGGTGATATTCAGCAAGCCATAAGGGCATAAATAATAATGAGCGTCTGTGGTTACCAAGGTTTGTTTACAATTACAAACATAATCATGGACACAAACCCCTGTTTTGTCATACTGCTTAATGTAATTACAAATGTCAGCACATTCGTAGCAACTGCGGTTGCCTACCTTTTTACCTATTCCATCAAACAAGTAACAATTTACGCTGGTTGCCATTTCATAATCACTGATAGCAGATTTGATTTCTTTTAAGGCATGATAGTATTCCAACATATTTGAGTCCTCCCCGCTCAATATACAAAACTTTGCATATTGATTAAAAAAAATATTACTATAAAAAATTATTTATTTATGATATATATATCTCTATCTCTATATTATATACCATTTTATCTCTTTACCAAGTAATAATGCTTCCGTAAAAAACAACATTTTTTGACAATTATTTTGTATACATAGCCATGTTGTTTTACGGTTACACTGCCCAACACTATGTTTGATATTTTAATTATATATTAATATTTTTACATTGTCAACAAATAACTACCCCATTAAAGCTTATTATTTTTATAAACTTAAAAACAAATCAAAAAACATAATATTTAACAGAAAAACATTCAAATTTACACTAAATTTTTAAAAATTATAGAAAAAAACTGTTTTTTTTGTTTCTAATTATACGGTTATTTAACTATATTTATGTTCCTAAATACTCCACCAAAAATTACTGTAATTTGCAAAAATATTTTATCATAATAACGCCATTAAAACCTTGATTATACTTGCATTTTCTTGTAATTTGTTATATCATTAAAGTAAGAAAAAAAAAGGAGCATCACCATGCACAAACACGGAGGCGACGTTTATACTTATGAAAATATGGTAGATTTTTCTGCCAACATCAACCCACTGGGTATTCCCCAAAGCATTGTTTTGGCAGCCACCAAAGGGGCTACCTTATCTGCCCAATATCCCGATGTGGAATGTAGGGAATTAAAAAAATCATTGGCTATTGCCGAAGATATAAAAAGCGAAAATATTGCTTGCGGCAACGGTGCCGCAGATTTGATTTTTTCTTTGGTTTTAGCAACCAAACCCAAAAAAGCAATTATGCTGGCTCCTACTTTTTACGAATATGAGCAGGCACTGCGTGCCATTGATTGCGAGATTATATACCACGAATTAACAGAAACCAATAATTTTGAATTAAAAAATGATTATTTAAACATTTTAGATGAATCAGTTGATATAATTTTTATATGCAATCCCAACAATCCCACAGGGTTGTTGGTGGATAAAGATTTTTTAGCAAAAGTATTGGAAAAATGTGAAAAAAATAACATTCTTTTTGTTTTAGATGAATGTTTTAACGATTTCCTTGATTACCCCACAGAATATTCCATGAAAGATTTTATACCAAAAAGCAAAAATCTTTTTATTTTAAAAGCATTTACTAAGCTTTACGCCATGGCGGGTTTAAGATTGGGCTACGGTTTTTCTTCCAATCAGGAATTAATGGCAAAAATAAAAGAAGTTACTCAACCTTGGAATGTTTCCACCCCTGCCCAACACTGCGGCATTGCAGCTTTAAAAGAAACTGAATATGTTGCCAAAGCCAGAAAAATAGTAAAAGAAGAACGGAACTATCTACAAAAAAGTTTGGAATCTTTGGGCTTAACATTATACAATTCCATGGCGAATTACATCTTTTTTAAAGGTCCCGAAAATCTTGGGGATAAAACCAAAGAACACGGCTTTATGATTAGAGATTGCAGCAACTACCACGGTTTAACCAATGGCTTTTATCGCATTGCGGTGAGAGATCATAACGAAAATACAGGGCTTATTGCTGTTTTGGAAAAAATTTTAAAGGAGTGTTAACCATGAAGGGATTAATACACATTTATACAGGCGACGGCAAAGGTAAATCCACCGCTGCCATTGGTTTAACCCTGCGTTGTGCAGGCTCTAACCATGATGTAATCTATACTCAATTTTTAAAAAACGGTAAATCATCAGAAATAAACATACTAAAAACCATCCCCAATATTAAACTGTTTTTTGCAGAAAAAAACTTTGGTTTTTTATTTAATGCCACAGATGAAGTAAAAGCAGAAGCAAAAATTGTTTATTCAAAATTATTAAAAACAGTGGTTGAAGCAGCCATAGAAACTAAACCCCAACTTTTGGTGCTTGATGAAATAATAGCCACTTATAATCACGATTTAATAGATAAAAATTATTTACTTGATTTTCTAAAAAATAAACCTGAAAATTTAGAAATTGTAATGACAGGGCGAGAACCCAGTCAAGAGCTAATAGAACTTGGGGATTACGTATCCAATATCCAAAAGATTAAGCACCCATTTGATAAAGGAATCCCAGCCAGAATCGGCATAGAAAAATAACCCCACCTCTTAATCGATGGATTTTTACCTGAATTTGCATAGCACAATAAACCCACTTCACCCAAGGTCTTTTTGCCCAAATTTCTTTAAAAGAATAAGCAAATGCCCATAGCACAATAAAGTGCTATGGGCATTTTTATATTACGCTCTGTAATATTTTATGGTTAAATAAAACAACAGGGTTTATTGCCTTGGAATATGTTCTTATGTTCTAAAGAATTATATATTTCTCTATTTATTTGATATTTACAGCATTTAAAGCGTGGTTCACGAAAATTTTTCTGATTTTTGGATATTCGCCCAAACCTTTTAATTGGCATTCAACTCCAAAGCCTTCTTTTTTTAACAGATTTTGCCAAGCATCATCATCTTCACCTGCCATATCATTGGTGGCATGATCCCCGGCAACTATCATAAAAGGTGCCAAAGTAATTTTTTTAGGCGAAAAGGCTTTCACCATTTTCAACATGGTAGGAAAATCCGGATATGCCTCCACAGTGCCCATAAACACATTGGTATAGCCTAAATCTTTAAACATATAGTCAAGTGCCGCATACACCGTATTGGTGGCGTGGGCAGTGCCGTGCCCCATAAAAACCAAGGCTTCATCTTTGGGTAAATCCCCATATTCCGCCATGATAGCCTTTATGGTATCGAAAAAATCTTCGGTGTACATCAATAGCGGATTGCCAAAAGCAATGGAATCAAAATCCGCTGCAAAAGCCATAACATCTTCTTTCATAATATCATTTTCAATACCACTTAAAATATGAGTTGGCTGTACCACTAAATTTTTAACACCCTGAGCTTTCATGGTTTCCATAGCTTCAGTTACGGTATTTATTTTAATATTATCACGTTTCATAACTTTTTTTATGATAATTTTACTGGTCCAAGCTCTGTAAAGTGAATATTCAGGAAAAGCCGCCTGTAAATCTTGCTCTAATTTATCAATGGTTTTTTCTCTGGTTTCATGATAGCTGGTACCAAAGCTAACTACTAAAAGTCCTTTACTTGCCATTTTATTGCTCCTTTGTGTTGTGAATATATTTTTCTAAAGTATCCAAATTCCGAGGTATGGGTAAACCTGCACTTAAAATTCCATTATTGGTGAGATTTTCAAATAACCGTAAAGCCGCAGGTTTTGCTAAATTAGTTTTTAGCAAGGCAGCCTCATCAGAAAACACATCTTCGGGACTTCCCTTAAGCAACACGCTTCCTTCGTGAAAAAGCACCACTTCATCTGCCCATTCAAAGGCATGGTCCACATCGTGGGTGGCTATAACAATGGTAATGCCACGGCTGGCTAATTTATCAATCAAAGAATTAACAATAGCGGTATGTTTAGGGTCTAAAGCAGCCGCAGGTTCATCCAGCACTATTATTTCCGGATGCATAACCAAAATATCCGCCACAGAAACCTGTTTTTTTTGCCCTCCACTTAAAAAATGTGTGGGTTTATCACGGAAATCACTTATTTCCAAATCAGCTATTGCCTGTTCTACCCTACTTTTAGCTTCTTCTGTGCTTAAACCTATGTTTAAAGCTCCAAAGGAAATCTCCTGATATACGTTGGCAGAAAACAGTTGATTATCGGGATCTTGAAAGACTATACCAACTTTTGTGCGAATATCCAGCAGTCCCTTTCTGGAATAATCATAGGGCGTGCCATTAAGATAAAGCTTGCCGCCATTTGGTTTATTTATGCCATTTAAACAAAGGAAAAAAGTGGATTTTCCCGAGCCATTTGCCCCTAAAAATGCTACTTTTTTACCTTTGGTAATTTCCAAATCAATGCCTTTTAAGGCTTTTGTACCATCATCATATGTAAAACTGAGATTTTCTGCCTTAATTATAATATTGTCCATTATCCTACTCCTAAATTGTTAAGTTGAAATATGCGTAAAAAGAAAAATTTTTTCAACTTACCCATAAATATGGATTACCACAGAAACCATGACCAAAGCTATATCAAAAAGAACCATAAACCAAATTTCTTTTTTATCGGTTATATATTCTTCTTCCAAAACAGTTATTTTACCTGTATAACACCGAGATTCCATGGCATCGAAAAGTCTTGAAGATTTTTGAAAAGAGCGAATCAGCAAAACCGCCATTAAACTCCCAATAGAACTGCACGAAGTTTTAAAATTTTTATTACCCAAACGACTTTTTTGAGCCACAGTAAGTGCAGAGGCAATATCCAATAAAACAAAAATAAAACGGTAAATCAACAGCATCAACTCTATTAGCATCTCAGGACAACGCAGTCTTTTCAACACCATAAGTATATCTGTTATGGGAGTGGAAAGAGAGAGAAAATACAAAGATGAAACCGATGCCAGTGCAGTAATGATTAATTGCGCCGCAAATAGTAAAGAATCAACACTGGAGGTAATATACCAGCTAAAAAACGGTATAGCAAAGGCAGATAGTGGCACTGAAGATATATTGATAATAATTGCCACTGTGCTTAAAATAAGGAAAACCAAGGGAATGGACATTAGCTTCAGAAAATAGGTAAAGGAAGTCCCATTGTAAAATACAATGAGACTTCCCATTACCAGTAAAGCAATGGTAGACACAGTAATTGAGCGTGAAATAACGCATATCAACAAAGTTAATACTGCAAATAGAAATTTAATTGTTGGATTTTTATGCCGTAATTCCGAGGAATAACTCAATTTGTCAATAATAATCATGTGTTTACTTTTCCTTCTTGCCGCTCTTTGTTTTAGCTTCCACATTGCCGATATTTGCGGCATTTAGCTTTTTATTTTTAGAGCGTTCCCTTAAAGTTCCGAAACCAAAACCGATGATGCCTGCTCCCAATGCAGCCTGTAAGCTGAAAAGTAAGGACTCTGTTTCACCACCGGGTGGTTCCATCATTGAGGATGCCCAAGGCTGATAATCAGGGTTGATTTCCGTTATTGCTTCTTCTGCCTGACCATCTGCACCGCCAAATTCCGAATCTTTGATTGTCATCAGGGGGATAATGGCAATGAGTACACAAGCCAATAGCATAACCAAAACAATAAGTGTGTTTTTAGAAGTTTTACCTGCCATTATTTTATTCCTCCTTTTAAATAGCCCAAATCTGTTAATTCATCTTTGGCAAAGGATTCTAAGCCAATGATTACAACAACAGTTACCAGGCCTTCAATGATTGCAAGAGGAACTTGGGTTGCAGCAAAAATACCCATGAATTTTATCAGCGAGGCAGTAAACCCACCCACCTCCGAGGGGTAAGCCAAAGCCAGTTGAAACGAGGTTATTACATAAGTAAATAAATCACCTAAACACGCAGCCAGAAAAACAGCAACACGCTTGGGACATTTAATTTTTAATGAGAGTTGGTAAATAGCAAAAGCGATGAAAGGACCTGCTATTGCCATGGAAAAAGTGTTTGCGCCCAAGGTTGTTAATCCACCATGAGCCAAAAGAATAGCTTGAAAAAGTAATACGATAATACCAATAATACTCATAGCTGAGGGGCCAAATAAAATAGCACCCAACCCTGTACCCGTGGGATGTGAACTACTACCTGTTACCGATGGTATTTTTAATGCTGACAGTACAAATGCGTAGGCACCTACCATAGCTAATAACAGAAGAACGCGTCTGTTTTCTTTGATTGTTTTTTTAATAGAGAAAAAACCGGCGATGAGAAAGGGAATGCACAATGCGCCCCATGCGATGCAATATTGTATTGGCAAATACCCCTCCATGATGTGCATTGCGCTTACCCCCGGGGTAAGGCTGAATACCACGGCAAAGCCCGCAGCAATAGACACAATGCGTTGTTGTTTAGTTGTCATGTTTGCCTCCTAATTATTATACAAAATAAAAACACCCTACTTGCACGACCAAGTAAGGTGTTTGATGATTCCATGGAAATCATTACACATTGCCATCGACCGTAACAAAAGTGTAGGTACCCCATACTTGGCAGGTCTTCTGGCTCAAAGGGCTTACCCTTCTTACAGCGGCGCGACCGCGCAGGATTCTCACCTGACTTCCCTATTCTCCCGTCCATTGACTGAACGAGCACCAAATATGTTCTGTTTGTGAATATGTTAGCACAGCGGTAAATCAATGTCAATATTATTTTTTTATTAAATCCAATATTTTGCCTTAAAATCCTTGGAAATTCCGCACTTTTACTGGATTTAAAAGATTATCAAAAATATAAAAAATAATACTTGAATTTTTTCAAATATTGTAATATACTATTACTTAGTTCTTATACAATTTGAACAAGCGGTGCCTTTTGGCATAAAAGAAAAGCAGGCTAAAATCCTGCACTGTCCCAGCAACCGTATTACTGACGAAAAGATGTAAACCACTGTTTCTAAGGAAATGGGAAGGTATCTGAGTAGAATGAAGTTAAGTCGGTAGACCTACCGTTTGTAATTTTTCTCCTGGGTAGAGTTTTTTATTGTGCGTAATTTTAGCTATTTAAAACCGTTCCGAGGTTGGAGCGGTTTTTTTATTTATAAATATGGAGGTGTTGATAATGAAAGGAATTATGATTCAAGGCTGCACAAGCGATGCAGGGAAAAGCTATGTAACCACTGCCTTGTGCCGCATTTTTAAAGATATGGGCTACAAAACCTGTCCTTATAAAAGCCAAAATATGTCCAATAACTCCTATGTAACTTGGGATGGTTGCGAAATTGGCCGTGCCCAAGGCGTTCAGGCTGAAGCTGCAGGGGTAAGACCCGAAACATATATGAACCCTATTTTACTGAAGCCACAAAAAGATTGCGGTTCTGAAGTTGTGTTATTCGGTAAAGTATATAAAACCCTTTCCGGCAAAGAATATCACGATTCATTTACGATGAATGAAGGGTTAAAAGCCGCCCGTGAAGGGTTAAAAATCATTGAAGAAAAGTTTGATGTCATCGTCATTGAGGGTGCAGGCAGCCCTGCGGAAGTTAATTTAAACGACAGAGAAATAGTAAATATGCGTATAGCCAACGAAGCAGATGTACCTGTTTTACTGGTGGTTGATATCAACCGTGGTGGTTCTTTTGCCTCGGTGGTTGGCACTTTGGAATTAGTGGGTAAAGACCGTAGCCGCATTAAAGGCATTATTTTCAACCAATTCCGTGGTGACCTTTCCCTTTTTGAAGATGGGGTTAAATGGATAGAAGAATACACAGGCATTAAAGTAGTTGGGGTTTTACCATACTTTAAAGATATTCAAATTGAAGGTGAGGATTCTTTAAGCATAAAATTCCAGCATAATAGCGGTTCTAAAGATGCAGTGGAACTGGGAATAGTGCGTATGCCCTATATATCCAACCACACAGATATGGAAATTTTTCAATATGAAGATGATGTAAATATTAGCTTTATAGATGAATTTTCATCTTTGGATAAATACGATGCCATAATTATTCCCGGCACCAAAAGCACCATCGGGGATTTGGAATATTTGGAACAGCGTGGTGTTGCCGCCAAATTAAAAGCCTTTAAAGGCACTATTTTTGGAATTTGCGGCGGTTATCAAATAATGGGGGAAACCTTAATAGATGAAAATGGTATAGATTTTAAACCCGGCTACAAAAAAGAAGGATTGGGAATTTTACCTTTAACCACCTATTTTCAAAAGCAAAAAGAGGTGGGTCAGGTAACTGCCAAAGGCATACACCCAGCCGTTAAAGATATTGAAGTTTTGGGCTACGAAATACATTTGGGCAGAACCGATAAAACCAACGATGATATTTTACCCCTTTGGGAAATAGACGGTCACTGGGATGGGGTTGCCACCAAAGACTTTAGATGTGCGGGTTCCTACCTACACAATATTTTCCACAACGATAATTTCCGCACTATTTGGTTAAACCAAATCAGAGCCAAAAAATCTTTACCCCAGCGTGAAGCCGTAGATACCGTGGCTTTTAAAGAAGAACAATACAGAAAGCTGGGAGAATATGCCAAAGAATATTTGGATATGGACTATATTATGAGCTTAATGAAAGAAGGAAATGAATAATGCCTATATTCATTAGTACATTTCTGGATTTTATCTTGGGAGATCCCAAAGGATTCCCCCACCCCATTATATTAGTGGGTAAGCTTATTGGTTTTTACGAAAAATTATTTTACCGTGGTAAAAATAAAAAGCTCATGGGGTTTTTCTTTATGCTGACGGTTCTTGGCACAGTAGGTGGGGTTTTAGCCTTAATTTTATGGTTAGCATCTAAATGGATGCCTCTTTACTGGATTATCAGCATCTACTTACTTTACACCTCTTTAGCTTGGCGTTCCTTAAAAAAGGAAACAGGCTATGTGTTTCAAGCTTTAAAAAGAGGAAATATTGTCAAAGCCAGAAAAATGCTATCTTATGTGGTTGGTCGTGATACCGACGAACTAAACGAGGAAGAAATTATTAAAGCCACCTTGGAAACCATTGGGGAAAATACCATAGATGGGGTTTTGGCTCCACTGTTTTATATGATAATCGGCTATTTTATAGGTATTCCTGTGATATTTGTTTATCTTTATAAATCCATCAATACCTTAGATTCCATGGTGGGTTATAAAAACGATAAATACGAGGATTTCGGTTATTTTTCGGCAAAGCTTGATGATGTAGTAAACTGGATACCCGCCAGAATAGGCTCGTTTATCATGCTTTTAGGTGGTTTAATCTTAGGCTACGACTTTAAAAACGGCTGCAAAATTTGGAAGCGTGACCGCTTTGCCCATAATAGTCCCAACAGTGCCCAATCCGAAAGCGTGGTTGCAGGATTACTGGGAGTGCAGCTGGGTGGTGCCCATTGCTATTTTGGCAAAGAAATTTTTAAACCCACCATCGGCGATGCTTTAAGAGAGCCAAACCAAGATGATTACACAAAATGCTGCCGCATTTTAGATGCCGGCGTTATTATAACTTTATTGATATACACAGGCTTTTATTTAATTAAAATTCTGTAAACGGAGGAAATATGGAACACAATATTATTAACGAACCCAAAGCCATTGAAACAAAAAGCTTTGAAATTATCACCGAAATTTTAGGCGATAGAGTATTCCCCCAAGAACAACAAGGGGTTTTAAAAAGAGTCATTCACACCAGTGCGGATTTTGACTATGCAGATAATTTAGTTTTTGGCAACGACCCCATCGCCAGTGCCATCAAGGCATTTAAACAAGGATGTACTGTGGTTACTGATACTAATATGGCGGTTTCCGGCATCAATCAAACCAATCTTTCCAAATTTAATTCTGCTAAAGTTTGCTATATCGCAGAGCCGGAAATTGCAAAATTGGCAAAAGAACACAACACCACCCGTGCTGTGCAATCCATGGAATACGCCATAACCAAATCGGAAAATAAAATATTCGCCATTGGCAATGCTCCCACAGCTTTAATAGCCCTTTACGATATGATTAAAGCAGGCAAAATCAAACCTGCCTTGGTGGTTGGTGTGCCTGTGGGCTTTGTAAATGTGGTGGAATCCAAAGAAATGTTTATGGAATTGGATGTACCCTATATTATTGCCAAAGGCAGAAAAGGCGGTAGCAATGTGGCAGCCGCCATTATCAATGCCATTTTATTAGAGGCTTTGAAATAAGCCATGGCAGAATATATTCGTTTCGGCAATAAAAAATTAAGAAAAGGTTACACCACAGGTACATCTGCGGCAGGTGCAGCTAAAGCCGGGGCTTTAATGCTTTTAGATAGTGAAGAATTATCTGAAATTACCGTAAATCTACCCCAAGGCAAAACCGCCACTTTGCCCTTGGCTGAAATTAAAATAGAAGGCGAAACAGCCACCTGTGCCATTACCAAAGATGGCGGTGACGATCCTGACATTACCACAGGCATAAATATTTATGCTCAAGTAATATTAAACAAAACCGGTATTATCACCATTGATGGCGGCAAAGGCGTGGGCAGAGTAACCCAAAAAGGCTTAAAAATGCCCATTGGTGAAGCCGCCATAAACCCTGTGCCACGTAGCATGATAAAAGATAACCTTTTAGAAATTCTGCCCAAGGGTTACGGTGCAGAAGTTACGGTATTTGTGCCACAAGGCGAAGAAATAGCAAAAAAAACCTTTAACCCCAAGCTGGGCATAGTGGGAGGAATTTCTATCTTGGGCAGCACAGGCATTGTTAACCCCATGTCTGAGGACGCTTTGATGGAAAGCATTGCTTTAGAGCTTAACATTATCCACGAAAAAGGTTTTGAAAATGTAATATTTGCCTTTGGTAATTACGGCATGGATTTTCTTCGTTCTTTAGAAATTGACGAAAGTCAAGTGGTGAAAATCAGCAACTACATCGGTTTTATGTTGGATAAAGCCATGGATATGGGCTTTAAAAAAATCCTGCTCTCAGGTCACATAGGCAAGCTGGTGAAGGTTGCTGGGGGTATATTTAATACCCATAGCAAAAAAGCAGATTGCCGTATGGAAATATTAGCGGCATATGCAGGGCTTGAAGGGGCAAGCACTGAAATTATCCAAGAGATTTATCAAGGTAAAACAACCTCTGCAGCTTTGGATATTATAGAAGAACAAGGTCTTACCAATATATATAAACGCATTGTAGATAACACCACCAAACGCTGTGAAAGCTACACCTATAACGAAATTGAAATCGGCACCATTCTCTTTGGAGATGGTAACCGTATGCTATATATGGACGAAAAAGCCAAGGATTTTTTAAAGGAGTTGCATGAAAATGGAAAATAAAAAACCCTTTATCATCGGGATTGGACCCGGTAATCAAGAATACTTATATCCCATGGCAGAAAAAGCCATTGCCAATGCTGATGTACTCATCGGTGGCAACCGCAATTTGGCTGAATTTGCCCATCTAAATAAAGAAACATTATCAATAGATAAAAGCTTAAAACCTATTGTGGATTATATAGATGCCAACCACCAAAAAAAATCCATTGCTGTTTTAGCCTCGGGAGATACGGGACTTTTCAGCATTCGGGCTTATCTACAAAAAAAATTACCCAATGTACCATTTACGGTGCTGCCTGGTATCAGCTCCTTGCAATATTTAATGGCACAAAAAAACTTATCTTGGAATGAAATGAAAATTATCACCCTCCACGGCAACGATGATATAAACCTGTGCAATACCGTGGCAAACAATAAAGTTACCGCTATTTTCACCGGTGGCAAAAACACTCCTTCTGCCATTGCTAAAAGACTGGAATTGCTATCTTACGCTAATTTAACCTTAACTGTGGGGGAAAATCTTTCCTATCCCAATGAAAGAATAATCAGCGGTACACCTAAAGAAATTGCAACTATGGAATTTGATGATTTAAGCTTAATTTTAGCAGAAAACAGTAATGTGGAAAATAAACCTTGGAATTATTTAACCTCGGGCTTACCCGATGAACTTTTCATCCGTGATGAAGTGCCCATGACCAAAAGCGAAATAAGAGCTTTAATTTTAGCAAAATTACGTTTAAAGGCCGATTCTCAAATTTTAGAAATCGGGGCAGGCACAGGCTCTTGCACCATTGAAATGGCTTTAACCGCCATAGATGGCAAGGTTTGGGCACTGGAAAAAAACCATACAGCTGTGGAGCTTTGCAAAAAAAACATTGCCAAATTTGCTTTGGATAATATAAGTCTAATTGAAGGAATAGCTCCCGATGATATCCCCGAGCTACCCCAAATAGACCATATATTTATCGGCGGCAGCGGCGGCAACATGAAAGATATTATCAACAAATATAGTGATAAACCACTAAGATTAGTGGTTTCTGCCATTACTTTAGAATCTGTAACCGAGGCACTTTCTGCCATGAAGGAATGCGGTTTTACAGATATTGAAATTATTCAGGCAGCGGTTTCTCGCAGTAAAAAAGCAGGAACCAAACATTTAATGATGGGGCTAAACCCCATAACCATTGTAAGTGGTGAAATAAAATGAAAACAGCAATTATAGCTTTAACCAAAAACGGCACTCAAACCGCAATTAAACTCGGTAAATTAATGAAAAGTGATATCTATGTAAAATATCCCCACGAGGAAAAAGGTATTAATGTTTTCAGCCTCAGCCTTAAGGAATTGGTTAAAGACATTTTTGATGAATATGAAGCCTTTATTTTAATTATGGCAACAGGCATTGCCTTTCGCACCTTTGCACCTTATATAAAAACCAAGGATTGCGACCCTGCACTAATAGTAATGGACGAAAAAGCACAATTTGCCATTAGCTTATTAAGCGGTCATTTAGGCGGAGCAAATGAATTAACCCAAGAAATTGCGGAATTAATCGGGGCAATTCCCGTTATTACCACCGCCACCGACGTTAATAAAACCATAGCCTTTGATTTGGTAGCAAAGAAAAATAACTGCGCCATTGAAAATATAGGTGCTACAAAATTTATCAGCGGTGCTTTGGTAAACGGTGAAACAATATCTTTACACTGCCCCTACCCTATCCTTGGGCAACTGCCCAAAGAAGTTACAGATTACACTAAAGACCCCCAAGAAAATGTAGTAACAATATCCAATAAAATTGAGCAATTACCCCAAAATCACGTTTTATATTTAAGACCAAAAAACTTAGTTTTGGGCATAGGTTGCAGACGCAATACACCTTTTAGCACCATTGAAAAAGCCTTTACGGAATTTATGAGCCAAGAAAAATACAGTATTTTATCCATTAAAGCCATAGCCTCCATTGATTTAAAAAAAGGTGAAACAGGCATTTTGGCTTTGGCAGAAAAATATAAACTGCCATTTATAACATTTACAGCAGAAGATTTAAACAAATATACCATTGAAAGCGATGGTTCACAATTTGTAAAAGAAACCACAGGTACTGCTTCGGTATCTCAAAGTGCTGCTTTAGCAATGTGCAAAAACGGCAAAACAGTAATTAAAAAAACCATCTGCCAAGGTATAACCTTGAGCTTAGCAGAAGAAATAACTGAAATACGGATTTAAGGAGAAATTAAAATGCAAAAGTTTTATGTTGTAGGCATAGGACCCGGGGATCCGGACCAAATGACAGTAAAAGCCAGAAAAGTTATGGAAGAAGTTGATATCATTGCCGGTTATGGCACATATATCAATTTGGTTAAACCCCTTTATCCTCAGAAAGAATACTTGCAAACAGGTATGACAGGGGAAGTAAAACGCTGCCAAATGGCTTTGGAAGAAGCCAAAAAAGGCAAAACCGTTGCCATGATTAGCAGCGGCGACCCCGGCATATACGGTATGGCAGGTTTGGTTTTAGAAATAGCCCAAGGCATGAATTTAGAAATAGAAGTTGAAACCGTACCCGGCATTACTGCTGCGGCATCCGGAGCATCACTTTTAGGAGCACCCTTAATGCACGATTTTGCGGTAATTAGCTTAAGCGACCGTTTAACAAAATGGGAACTTATTCAAACCCGTTTAAAATACGCAGCTGCTGCGGACTTTATCATTGTATTATACAATCCCAGAAGTAAAGGCCGCCCCACGCTTTTGGCAGATGCCAGAGATATTTTCTTAAAACATAAAAAAGAAGATACCCCTGTGGGCATTGTGAAAAACATCGGCAGAGAAGGTGAAGAAGTCATCCTTACCAATTTAAAAGATATGAATATTGAAGATGTAGATATGTTTTCCACGGTATTTATCGGCAACGAACAAACTTATATCAAAGATAATAAAATGATAACTCCCCGTGGTTATTTGGAGAAAAAGGTAAAAAAATAATGACCAAAATTTTAGTGATTGCCGGCACCGCCGATGGTGTGGATTTTATTAAAGCCACTCCACCCAATTTTGAAATAACAGCTACCACTTTTTCAAAATTAGGTGAGGAATGTATAGCACCCCGTAAAAATCTCACCATAGTAACAGGGGCACTGGCTAAAGAAGGCTTTATTAAATTAATCAATGAAAATCACTTAACCCATATTGTGGATATGAGCCACCCTTTTGCTGTGGAGGTGAGTAAAAATGCTTTTGAAGCAGCCCAAGCATTATCCTTACCTTATTTTCGCTATGAGCGAGAATCCATGGAAAAAATGGAAAACCGCATTGATTACCCGGATTTTCCCACAGCAGTAGAAAGCCTTGAGGATATTAAAGGCAACCTGTTATTAACCATAGGCAGCCGTAATTTACATTATTTTACCAAATTATCGGATTTTTATCAGCGGTGCTATGTACGGGTTTTGGCAAGCAGCAAAATTATGTTGGAATTGGAAGAAATGAACATAGATCCAGGACATATTTTTGCCATGAAGGGTGTTGCCTCCAAGGATTTAAACATTGCTTTGGCAAAGGAAATCAACGCCCAAGCCATAATAACCAAAGACAGCGGCTTAAAAGGCGGCATGGCAGAAAAATACCAAGCAGCCAAAGAGCTTAATATTCCACTGATAGTAATTAGCAAACCACAAAGTTTAGGCAAAAAATATACAAATTTTACAGATATAATTAATGAGATTGGGAGGGATTAACGTGGCTAAATCGGCTTTTGTTTTAAGCGGCACCCAAAGCGGCAGTGGCAAAACCACTATTTCCATGGCTTTAATGGCTGCTTTTCGGAAAAAAGGTTTAATTGTGCAACCCTTTAAAGTTGGTCCCGATTACATAGACCCCATGTATCACACCGCTGCCACAGGCAGAAAATCCAGAAACCTTGATAGTTTTATGTTAGATGAAAACACCATTTCTTATCTCGCAGATAAAAATGCAAAAGATGCCGATGTGGCAATAATTGAAGGGGTAATGGGACTATACGATGGCTTAGGCGGCTTTTCCAAAGAAGGCAGCACCGCCCATATCAGCGAGATATTAGATGTGCCCGTTATACTCCTAATCAACGGCAACGGTATGTCCCTATCCGTGGCAGCCATGGTAAACGGCTATCGGGATTTTTCACCCACAACCAAAATTGCAGGTGTGATCCTCAACAACGTAAAAAATGATAGCGGCTATTTACATTTAAAAGAAATAATAGAAACCGTTAGCAAAGTACCTGTTTTTGGCTATTTACCAAAAAATGAAAAATTCGCCTTAAACGATAGGCATTTAGGTCTTTATTGCAGTGAAGAAATTACCGATTTAGAAGAAAAACTGGCGGTACTGGCTACGGCAATAACCGAACATTGCGATTTAGATAAAATATTAGCAGCCACAACCTACAAACCAAGGAATATAAAAGCCCCAATTTTGCCACAACCCATAAAACAAAGGGTAAAAATAGGGGTGGCAAAGGACAGTGCTTTTAATTTCTATTATCAAGATAGCTTAGATTTGATGGTAGAATTGGGAGCAGATATTGTGAACTTCAGCCCCATCCGTGATGAAAAGCTACCCGAGGTTGACGGTGTATTTTTTGGTGGCGGTTACCCTGAGCTGCATTTGGAAGAATTATCACAAAACAAAGCTTTTATGAGTGATTTAAAATCAAAATTAGAAGATGGACTCCCCTGCTATGGAGAATGCGGTGGTTTTATATATTTAGGCAAATCCATGACCATGGAAGAAAAAACCTATGAATTAACTGGGTTTTATCCCTTTGATTTTGCCATGAGCGACCGCTTGCAACATTTTGGCTATATGGAAGCTGAAATAAACCCAGATTCTCCCCTTTCGGGTCAAGAAAAATTGAACATCAAGGGACACGAATTTCATTACACCAAACGCATTGATGAAGTGGAATATCCCACAGAATACACAGTAAAAAAGAAACGCAGAACCAAAGAAGTTTTTTGGGAAGAAGGCTTTAAGAAAAATAATTGCTTAGGCGGTTACCCACATTTTAATTTTTATGCTAACCCCAAAGCTGCGAAAAACTTTCTTTTATCTGCACTGGAACACCACAGAAAGGTACTGTAACTATGAATATGAATATATCTGTTTTGGGAATAGACCATAAATACGGCGCCGATATACGAGAAAAAGTCGCCTTCAGCGAATCGCAAAAAATCGAATTTTCCACCAAACTTATAGATTTAGGCGTTGAAGAAGTGGTTATTCTCTCTACCTGCAATCGCAGTGAAGTATATTATTTGGATCAATGGAAAAATGACGCCGTACGCAACCAAGTTTTAGATGCCTATATTGAATATTTTGATATAGAAGAATACAGCCATTGCATTTACCGCTACCATGATAAAGAAGCCGTGGAACACATATTTAAAGTTACTGCGGGTTTAGAATCTGCGGTGGTGGGTGAAGATGAAATTCTCAGGCAAATGAAAGAATCCTATGAGTTTTCTTTGCAGTTTAAAAACACGGGAAAATATTTTAATCGCCTGTTTCAAGAAGCCATAAAAAGTGCAAAGGCAATCAAAAGCAAGCTTAAAATATCGGAAATACCCCTATCCACAGGGTATATCGGTTTGAAATATTTACAGGAGCAAATGGGCACATTTGAAGATAAAACCTTACTTATCATCGGATTTGGGGAAATAGGCAAGCTATTTTACACATATGGTAAAGAATTGCCCTTTAAAAATATTATAATTTGCAACCGCACCTCTGAAACTGTAAGGAGTGCCATTGCCGATGATGAAAAAACCAAATACTTACCCTATGGCACTTGCCACACCGTAATAAACGATGCAGATGCTGTTATAACCGCCACATCCTGCCCTCACTGCATCTTAAAGGCACAAGATATGGCTAAACGCACCAAACCCCTTTATATGCTGGATATGGCGATACCTCGCAATATAGATACTGAAATTAGTAATTTAGAAAATTACCACCTATTTAATATTGATGTTTTAAAAGAAATGTCCGCAAAAAATCAGGAAAGCCGCAAGGCTTTAACGGTTAAAGCAGAAAATATTATAGATACCGCTGTGAGTGACTATATACAATGGGTGCGAAATTCCGCCCAAGACCCCATAATTGAATCTTTAAATCAATCTGTGGACGATATTTTAGATGACCATTTAGCCTATCTTTTTAAAAGGATAAAGGCAAACGACAGAGAACAAAAAATCATCAGCCGTACCATGCAATCTGCATTAAAAAAAGCAGTACGCAACCCCATTGTAGCTTTGAAAACCATTGAGGATAAAGAAAAAAGAGCTCACTATTCCCAAGTTTTGGGGGAGCTGTTTCAATTAAACGGAAAAGGAAAATAAAATGTATTTGCCATTATTTATTGATTTAAACAATGAAAAAGCCTTAATAATAGGTGGTGGCTCCATTGCTTATCGCAAAGCTAAAACTTTAGCACAAAGCAATTTGGATATCACCCTAATTTGCCCCGAACGCATTGATGATTGGGCAGATTTAAAGGTAAATTGGCTAAAAGAAAAATACGAAAACCAACCATTGGCTCAATACCGCTTGGTAATTGCCGCCACGGATAACGAAATACTCAACCAAAAAATTGCAGAACGCTGCAAAAATCTTAAAATCCTCTGCAATTCCGCCTCCAATGCCGCCAAAGGCGATGTAATATTTCCCGGTGTGGTTCAGGAGGGTGGCTTTACATTAGCACTTTCCAGTCAAGGCAAAACACCTTTTCTTACCAAAAAAATCAAAAACGATATGAAAAAAATACTCTCGGGTTACGACCAAAAAACCATAGACCTTTTGGCAGAAACAAGAGAATATATAATAAATACATTTCCTGAAACTAAAGAAGTTTTATTGCAGAAACTTGCAGAAGCTTCCACTGAATTAATTAAGGAGAAAGGAAGTATCCATGAAATTACGGATTGGCTCCAGAGGGAGTAAGCTGGCTTTAACCCAAACCAAAATGGTGGCTAAAGCATTGGAAACAGCAAACCCCGGATTAGAAACAGAAATTATAATAATTAAAACCAAAGGCGACATAATTTTAGATAAACCCTTAAACGAAATTGGTGATAAGGGACTTTTTGTAAAAGAAATCGAAGAAGCACTGTTGGATAAAACCATAGATTTAGCCGTACACAGCTTAAAGGATATGCCCGGGGAACAACCACAGGGGTTGGATATGACATTCACACCACAGCGTGAAGACCCCAGAGATATAATGATTACTTTTAACGGCGAAAAATCCTTAGCTGAAATGCCAAAAAACAGCAAAGTTGCCACAGGCAGTTTAAGAAGAATAATGCAGTTAAAAGCCTTAAGACCAGATATCACAGCCATGGGTATTCGTGGTAATGTGGAAACCAGAATACAAAAAAGCAAAGATTTGGGCTACCAAGGCATTATCTTAGCAGCGGCAGGACTTAATAGATTAGGTTTAGAATACAACGGATTTCCATTAGAAGTTAAGGAGATGCTCCCTGCTCCTGCCCAAGGCATTTTAGGCTTGGAAAACCGCATTGATGATGAAGAAACAAAAAAACTTATAGCCCCACTTCATCATGAGGACAGTGCCAGACAATCCAAAGGCGAACGTGCTTTTTTGCAATATATTGAAGGTGGCTGTCATGCTCCCATGGGAGCATATTGCGAAATAAAAGGTGAAAACTTTACCCTAACGGGATTTTATAAAACCGAAAAACATTATTATGAAGAAATTATCAGTGGTGTAAAAGGTGAAGAATATCAAAAAGGTAAAGAAATCGCTTTAAAACTAAAGGAGAAAATTCAAAATGAACGGTAAAGTATATTTAATCGGTGCAGGCCCCGGAGATTACGGATTGATAACTTTAAAGGGTATGCAGCTTATCGAAACTGCGGATGTACTGGTTTACGACAAACTTATTAATAAAAACCTCATCTATGCCTCCCCCTCTCATTGTGAAAAAATATATGTGGGGAAACAAGCAGCCAATCATGCTATGCCCCAAGATCAAATTAACGAGGTACTCTACCAAAAGGCAAAAGAAGGCAAAACCGTGGTGCGTTTAAAAGGCGGCGACCCTTATGTATTTGGCAGAGGCGGCGAAGAAGGCATTTACTTGGTAGAGCGTAATATTCCCATAGAAGTAGTGCCGGGTATCACCTCAAGCATTGCAGGACCGTGCTATGCAGGTATTCCCGTTACTCACAGAGATTGGGCATCTTCCTTTCACGTATTTACAGGCAACTTTAAAGATGAAATCCGTGGTTTAAATTTTGCAAATTTAGCGGAATTAGAAGGCACACTGCTTTTCCTCATGGGATTTGGCAATTTAAACTATATAACCCAAGGCTTAATTAAAGCCGGAAAAAACAAAGATACCCCGGTTGCGGTAATCAGCAAAGCCACCACCCCCCAACAACATACAGTAACAGGCACTTTAGAAACCATTGAACAAATCTGCAAAGATGAAAAAATGGTTCCTCCTGCCATTACTCTCGTAGGGGATGTGGTAAAATGCAGAGAATATTTAAACTTTTTTGAAAGCAAAAAACAAAAGGGCACTTTAATTTTAAGGGATATTCGCCAAAGTGATGTATTTGCCAAAAAGTTGATGCAAAGCGGTTTTGAACCCATTGTTTGCCCTGTTATCGAAATAGAAAAACGTGAGGCATCTACAGAGCTTCACTCTGCGTTAAAAGACATAGCTTCCTACACATGGTTGATTTTCACCTCACCCAATGGTGTTAAAGCGTTCTTTGAATTATTCCGTGATAACGGCAACGATTTTAGAGAATTGGGACACATTAAATTTGCTACCATTGGCAAAGCCACCGCCGAAGTTTTGGCAAAAACAGGCTTTAAGGCAGATTACACACCCAAAAAACAAATCAGCAACGCTTTAGCCGATGGCTTAACCGAGATTTTAAATGCCAATGATAAAGTGTTGATGCCTCGCAGTGCCATCGCCAATAACGACATAATGGATATCATTTCCAAAAAATGCAGCATTGATGATATTAAAATATATGATACTCATATCAAAACCGAAAATGAAGAACAATTAAGAACACTTTTAACCACAGGTGAGGTAAATTTCATCCCCTTTACCAGTGCATCCACAGTTGATGGTTTTGTACAGGCTTTAAATAACGATTTAACCTGTTTAAAAGATGTTAAAACCGTAGCAATAGGGCCTATCACCAAAAAACGGATGTTAGAACTGGGCATTACACCTGATTTAGAAGCCACTGACCATAGTTTAGAAGGAATTATCTCGGTTTTAGGAGGCAATAAAAATGATTGACAGACCAAGACGTTTAAGAATAAATGAAGATATGCGTTCATTGGTTCGGGAAACACGTTTAAGTACCAAAGAACTAATATATCCCATTTTCATCAAAGAAGGCAAAGGCATTAAAGAAGAAATCAATGCCATGCCGGGGCAATATCGCTATTCCGTGGATATGCTGGGTGCAGAAATGAAAGCCATTAAAGATTCCGGGGTAAACCATGTTATACTCTTTGGGATTCCCCATGATGGCGATTGCGACGCTGTTGGCTCCGCTGCCCACGATAGCAATGGCATTGTCCAACGTGCCATCAAAGAAATTAAAGACAAAAGCGATATTTTTGTAACCACAGATGTTTGCCTGTGCGAATATACAGACCACGGTCACTGTGGGCTTTTAGATCCCAACGGCTATGTAAATAACGATAAAACTTTGGATGTTTTAGCTAAAACCGCTTTAAGCCATGTGGAAGCAGGAGCAGATATGGTTGCCCCTTCAGACATGATGGACGGCAGAGTTGGCGCCATCCGAGAAATATTAGATGAAAACAATTTTGTTAATACACCCATAATGGCATATTCCGCCAAATACGCTTCGGCTTTTTACGGCCCTTTTCGTGATGCTGCCAATTCCGCACCGGGCAAAGGCAACAGAAAATCCTACCAAATGGATTTTCACAATGTCCGTGAAGCCGAACATGAAGCCCAATTAGACCTACAAGAAGGTGCAGACATCATCATGGTAAAACCTGCTTTGGCTTATTTGGATGTTATCGCCAAAATTCGTCCCCAAATTAAAAAACCCATGGCTGCTTATTGCGTCAGCGGTGAATATACCATGCTGAAATTAGCTGTGGATAAAGGCCTTATGAGTGAGGAAGTTATCTACGAAAGCCATATCGCCATTAAAAGAGCAGGGGCAGATGTGATACTCACCTATTTTGCCAAAGACATCGGCAAGTTCTTACAGGAGGTTTAAAGTGTATAAAAATAACAATAAAAAAGAAATCTTAGAATTAAGCAGAAAAATCATGCCCGGCGGTGTAAATAGTCCTGTACGTGCTTTTCAATCCGTAAATTGCGAACCTGTGATTGTGGAATCCGCCAAAGGTGCCTACATCAAAGATATCGACGGCACAGAATATATAGATTATGTTTGTTCCTACGGACCTTTGATTTTTGGACATTCGCCTGAATTTTTACTGGATGAAATCAAGGCAGCAGTGGTTAATGGCACCACCTACGGCTTTACCACCCCACACGAAGTGGAGCTGGCTGAAATGGTGATAGATTCCTACCCTGCCTGTGAAATGGTACGTATGGTAAATTCAGGCACCGAGGCAACCATGAGTGCAATCCGTGTTGCCCGTGGCTACACAAAACGTGATAAAATCTTAAAATTTGAAGGCTGTTACCATGGACACAGTGATAGCTTGCTGGTAAAAAGCGGCAGTGGTTTATTAACCCAAGGTGTGCCCACCAGCCCGGGTTTGGTTCAAGCTTTAACGGATAAAACCTTGGTATGCCCCTACAACGATGAAGAAGCCTTAGAGCAAATTATCGCAGCCAATAAACATGAAATAGCCTGTGTAATCATTGAACCTGTGGCAGGGAATATGGGTGTTTTACCCCCCAAAGAAGGCTATTTAAAAAAAGTGCGTGAACTTTGCACCAAAGATGATATCATCTTGATTTTTGATGAAGTTATCACCGGTTTTCGTTTGGATTACCATTCCGCAGCAGGTGTTTATGGCGTGGAACCCGACATGGTTTGTTTCGGCAAAATCATTGGTGGCGGCTTGCCCATCGGCGCTTACGGCGGCAAATTGGATATAATGAAAATGGTATCCCCCATCGGTCCTGTATATCAAGGTGGTACACTTTCCGGGAATCCCTTGGCTGTACGTGCAGGCATCGCCAATTTAACCAGATTAAAAAGCGATCCTAAAATTTATGAAACATTAAATAATGCTGCCACCTACCTCAATAAAGGCATGACGGCAATTTTTGAAAAATATAATATTCCCGCTGTTACATCCCAGAAAAACGGTATGTTTTGCGTATTCTTCACCGATAAAAAAGTTGAATGCTTTGAAGATGTAATGAGCTGCGACTTAAACCTCTATAAAAAATTCTTTGAAGGCATGATGCAAGAAGGAATCCTTTTAGCTCCTGCACAATTTGAAGGCTGGTTCCCCTCTACTGCCCACACCAAAGATATTTTGGATAAAACCTTGGCAGCAGCAGATAAAGTTTTAAAAAATATTAATTAAGGAGTGTAATATGAAAGGTAAATTTTATGGCATTGGGGTGGGACCCGGAGATCCCGAACTTTTGACCATTAAGGGAAAGCGTATATTGGAAGAATGCGACCTTATCGCTACCCCAAAAACCAAAGGCGATAAAGATAGTACCGCCCTTAATATAGTTTCTTCATATACAAATGGCAAAGAAGTCCTTGAGCTGGTGCTCCCCATGACCAAAGATGAAAAAGTTTTGCAGCAATCATGGGCAGATGGCGCTAAAAAAATAATGGAGCTTTTGGATGAAGGCAAAAATATAGCCTTTATCACCTTGGGAGATCCCTCTTTATTCAGCACTTTTATGTATGTATTTCGCCCCATTAAAGAAGCAGGCTATGAATGGGAAGTGGTTCCCGGCATCAATGCTCCCAGTGCCACCGCAGCTAAATTAGGCACAGGTCTTTCGGATTGGAAAGAAAGCTTAGTTATTATGGCAGCCACCGCAGACTTAGATGCTTTAGAAGAAACCATTAAAAATCACGATAACACGGTTTTAATGAAAGGCGCCAGCAAGTGGTCGGACATTGCCATGATATTGGATAAATTGGGCTTAACAGAAAAAACAGCCGCTGTGGAACGTTGCACTATGGAAGGTGAAAGAGTATTCACCGATATCACCAATATGCCTGAGGATTTAAGCTATTTCCTCACCGCTATTATCAGAAAGGGATTATAAGAATATGAGTAATATAGTAAAAATCGTAGGTGCAGGCGCAGGAGATCCTGAGCTTATCACCGTTAAAGGCATGAACGCTTTAAAAGAAGCAGATATTGTGATTTATGCAGGTTCTTTGGTTAACCCAGCCCTTTTGGACTATTGCAAAAAAGACTGCACCATTTATGATAGTGCAGGCATGAATTTAGATGAAGTTATTGAAGTTATTAAAGCCGAATATCCCAAGGGCAAAAACATTGTGCGTTTACACACAGGCGACCCCTCAATTTACGGTGCTATCCGTGAACAAATGGACATTTTAGATACGGAAAATATTGAATACACCGTAATTCCCGGTGTTAGCTCTTTTTGTGCCGCTGCTGCTGCCTTAAAAAAAGAATACGTTTTGCCTGAAGTTAGCCAAACAGTTATTCTCACCCGTATGGAAGGCCGCACCCCTGTACCGGAAAGAGAAGATATCAGAAACTTGGCAAAAGTAAACGCTACCATGATTATCTTTTTAAGTGTTCACATGATAGAAGATGTTGTGGAACGCCTTTTGGAAGGTTACGATAAAGAAACACCTTGTGCTGTGGTTTACAAAGCCTCATGGCCTGAAGAAAAGAAGGTTATTGGCACCTTGGAAAATATTGCGGAAAAAGTACACGCTGCGGATATTGGCAGAACTGCTTTGATTACCGTTGGTCGTTTCTTGGGCGATGAATACGCTCTCTCCAAATTATACGACAAAGGCTTTTCCCACGGTTACCGTGAAGCCAAAGAATAATTAATATCTTAGGTTCTTTTTCAATGATTGTATTTTTCTAAAAATGAAATATATTTCAGTGATAATCGAGATGTGGCAGTTGTATTTTACAACTGCCATCAGATTGTCAAAAAACATAGTTTTTTGGCAAGATGTCAGGCTGTTAAGAAAGACTTAGATTCGGTAAAACTCCCTGAACAGCGGCTGTGCAGTGTACTTAGATGTACATAAGCAGTCGATGAGAAGGGATTTTACCGAATATCAGACTTTATCCACAGCCTGGGCAGTTGCATTTATGCAGCTGCCATCAGATTGTCAAAAAACATAGTTTTTTGGCAAGATGTCAGGCTGTTAAGAAAGACTTAGATTCGGTAAAACTCCCTGAACAGCGGCTGTGCAGTGTACCTAAATGTACATAAGCAGTCGATGAGAAGGGATTTTGCCGAATATCAGACTTTATCAACAGCCTAGTGGCAGTTGTATTTTGCAACTGCCACATTTTTATGGATTTAATTCTGAAATATATGGTAAATTGTAAAATCAAATTGAACGCATAAAAAAATTGCAGCAACCACTTAATAGGTGATTGCTGCAATTTTATGTAATTTTACCGTTAATAAAAACTCCTGTTATATGTAATTTTACCGCTAATAAGGCATTTGTTAATTGAAAAATTCAAAACAAACTGCACAGAAACATATTGAAGTCATTGCATTAAACAAAAGCAATACCTTCAATATGTTTATAGATATAATAAAATTTTCCTACCCATATCACAAACTTAAAATAAGCTTGGGTAACTTATAATAACAGGTTAACCCACCTTAAACGTTTAGGGTAGGTATATAGACCCACTGCCAAAACTTACAAGGGTTATCCGTTTTCAACCTATTAACTTATTTTTCTATTTCTACATCAATTACTTCTTTAACCGCATCCGCCGCAGCGGTTTCGGCATCTGCTTTGGTTTTCTTTTTTTGCTCAAACTTTGTGGCAACTTTACTGATGGTTTCCACAATAATATCAGCTATGCCTGTGGCACTGTTATCGCCATCCAAAGGAGTATATTTAACATCCATTTCGGAAACGGAGATAAAACCCAAGGGCTGCAAGGATATACCGCCGCCGGTACCGCCCCCAAAGGGCACTTTATCCGTATCAGCTTTTTGGTTATATTCCCCACCGCCACAGCCAAAACCGCAGCTCAATTTGGTTACAGGGATAATAGAAACACCATTGGGTAAATTAATAGGTTCCCCAATAACAGTATTGGCATCCACCATTTTTTTCAGATTTTCCAACACACTGGTCATTAAAGATTCTATGGGATGTGGCATATTTATTTCCTCCTTTTAATTTCAATAACTTGTTTTATTACTTTCAATAGTATACCACCAAAGGCATGTAAAATATCAAAAATACAAATTGTAGCTTTAAAATTAAGCAAAATAGCATCTTTTAAGGCTTCCCAATCGGGAAAAACCCTCACTCGCCAGCGGCTTTTTTGCATATCTCCTAAAACAATGGGCAAAAATGTATATATAGGTCCTGCAACATATCCCATCATTGCCGGGTCTGCCAAAGAATAAGTAAAATTTAAGCGTATACGCAAACCCTTTACGCCTTCATTGACAGGTTTAATAATTTCCAAGGCCTTTAAAACAGTATCACCGTTAAATTTTATTTTTTTATTTTTTACTTCAATTTCTTCTGTTTCAGTTTTTCCCTTTTTTTGTTTTTTTGTCTTTTCTTTTTTTTCCTTGGTCTTTTTTTCTTTGGGATTGGCAGAATCCCACAGTGTAATTTTAAGCCACTTTAAACCGCATAAAGGGTGTAAAGTTACCACTCCCAGCCAATCATCTTCAGAATAAGACAAATCGCCCCTAAAAACCAAGGGGTAAAATAGTAGAAAGAGAATAATTGCTAAAACGATGAAAGGCCACCATATCATAGCTACACCTCATTTATGGTTTCTTCCTCATCTTTATTGAGATTTTCCTCCACCTCATCTAATTTATTGAGATTTTCCTCCACCTGCTCCCCGTCCACATGGGGAAACAAAGATATATCATCTTTTTTGTTGTCAATTTCTGTGCTTTTTTCGGCATTATATAAATCAACAGAATCTTTATCCCTGTCCAATTCTATCACGGGTAAATCCTCCAAAGATTTTAAACCCAAAAGTTCCAAAAATTTACTGTTGGTTCCATAAAGAATGGGTTTTCCCGGGGTTTCTTTTCTGCCAACTTCATCTACGAAGCCCTTTTCCAAAAGTCCCGATACAATGCCATCGGCATTTACCCCACGAATTTCTTCAATTTCCCCACGGGTAATGGGCTGACAATAGGCAATAATAGCCAAGGTTTCCAAGGCTGCATTGCTTAATCTTTGTAGTTTTGGCTTATACAACCGCTCCACATAGGGATAATATTGAGGTTTTGTCATAAATTGCCAACCTCCGGCAATCTCCGTTAAGAAAAAACCTTTGTTTTTATATTCATCTTCCAAAGCCCATAAAATTTCTAAAACAGCTTCTTCTTTTATTTCGGTATATTCTGCTAATTCTCCAACGGTTAGGGGTTCTCCTGCCACAAAAATCAAGGCTTCCACGGCTTTTTTTATTTCTTCGGAAAATAAGGGTTCCAACACACACACTCCCAACGCAGTTTTATCAAAATCCAATAAGCCTATTGGTTAATTATAGTTCCATATCAGTTTTTGCATTATTAACCTCATCCTCGGTGCTCATAGCCTTAACTCGGGCATAGGGGAATAATAATATTTCACCACAATTCACTTTTTGCAGCACTCGCACACGTTTCCTGCGAATCATCTCCAAAAGAGCAAGAAAAACTATTATTACTCTTAATTTAGAATCGCTACCCTTATATAATTCAATAAAAGGATACCCCTGAGGGTGGGATAATATACGGCTTTCAATAAGACGCATTTGGTCATCAATGGTAATATTTTCACGAGAAACAGTGTGAAAAATCTCCTTATTCCTCATTTTTACAATTACATTATCCATAGCTTTATTTAGTCTATCCAAAGAAACGTTTTTAAATACCGCATCTTGGGGTAAAAAGGAAACATACATGGATTCATCATTGGGTCGGGTAATTTTTACCTCTTGATCCTCCATCATATGGCTGAAAGTTTCCGCCAATTCTTTATATTTTTTATACTCCAAAATCTGTTTTACCAAATCGCCACGGGGATCATCTTCTTCACCATAATAACCTTCAGGAAATTCACCTGCATCGTCATTACGTTTTACAGGTAAAAGCATTTTGGTTTTAATGGCAACCAAAGTAGCCGCCAAAACCAAAAATTCGCTGGCAATATCCAAATCCAAAGCACTCATGGCATCTATATATTCAATATATTGGTTAGTAATCTCCCCAATGGGAATATCGTAAATATCCACTTGATTTTCATCTAAAAGATGGCAAAGCAAATCAAAAGGACCTTCAAAAATATCTAATTGGATAATATAGGACATCAGATTTTCATAGCCTCTTTAACTAAACCCAAAGTTTCAGCTGCTCTTAGAGTAGCTTTTTTTCTGCCTGTTTCTAAAATTTCCATAAGGCGTTCAGGGTGTTCAGCTAAAGCTACACGTCTTTCACGCATAGGGGCCATAAAATCGTTTAATTTTTTAGCCAGTTGTTTTTTGCAGGCAACACAACCAATTTCACCTTTTTTACAACGGCATTCAATATCCTTAGCTTCTTCTTTATTATAAAAAGTATGATATGTATGCACAGTGCAAATATCCGGGTGTCCCAAATCATCTTTTTTAATTCTGGCAGGGTCTGTAACCATTTGCCCCACTCTTTGCAAAATCATTTTTTCATCAGCATCCAAGGGTATATCATTACCATAGCTCTTGCTCATTTTGCGATTATCGGTACCGGGCAAAAGCTTAATTTTTGCCAATAAAGCTTTTGGCTCGGGAAAAATATCGCAACTATACATATGGTGAAATCTCCGCACCAATTCACGGCAAAATTCCAAGTGGGGTATTTGATCTTCCCCAACAGGCACAGCCGTGGAGCGATAAACCAAAATATCCGATGCCATTAAAAGTGGGTAGCCTAAAAAACCATGGGTGCAAATATCTTTGCCTTCTTTGCCAAATTGCACCACTTGATCCTTGTAAGTAGGAATACGTTCCAACCAGCTTAAAGGTGTAATCATGGAAAGCAGCAAATCAAGTTCTGCGTGTTCTTTAACTTGACTTTGCACAAAAATCGCACTTTTTTCAGGGTCTATCCCTGCTGCCATGTAATCCAATGCCATATTGTTAATATTTTCTTTTATATTCACAGTATCACTAAAACCCGTGGTTAAAGTGTGCCAATCTGCAATCATATAATAATTTTCATTTTCTTCTTGAAGCTTCGCCCAGTTTTCCAAAACACTTAAATGCCCCAAATGTAACTTACCCGTTGGGCGCATACCGCTCAAAATAACTTCTTTAGACATTATAAATTGTTCTCCTTATAATAACTTACTATTTCCCGTGGGAAATATATTCATTAGAAAATACCTATTTTAAAAATTCATCACCTCATAGAAACTAAAATCTATGATTCAAAATATCTATATATCTATTAACAGATATAGGAAAAATCCCATTACATGGCAATGCCTGCCATGGAATATATCCAAGATGATATGGCTGTTACCGGGGTGCTGATAATAAAGCTGATAACAGAACGTCCACCAAAAATGGGGAAGCACATTGCCATCATAATAATCATGCCGAATTGCTCAATTTGATAATAGCGATAACGCAGCTCGTTGGATAAAAATGCCGCTAAAACCCGAGAACCATCCAAAGGGGGCACGGGTATTAAATTAAACACCATTAAAACAATGTTTATTTGGATAAAATACATTAAAAAATAAGCAAAATAATAGGCAGCCCCTGCCAATGAAGGTGAAACCATCCCCATTAAAAACTCATTGGTAAAGAGCAGTAAAATCCCACCAATTAAAGCCATTACCAAATTAGATGCAGGACCGGCTATTGCCACTATTGCCATACCTTTTTCTCTATTTTTAAATGCCATGGGGTTCACCGGCACAGGTTTAGCCCAGCCAAAACCTACCAACAGTAAAAACAAAGCACCGATGGGGTCTAAATGCTTTAAAGGGTTTAGGCTTAAACGCCCTTGACTTTTGGCGGTGTTATCGCCCAATTTATACGCTACATAACCGTGAGACAGCTCATGCAAGGTTAAGGCAATCAAAATTGCGGGAATGGATAATAAAATCCGAGATAAACTTAAATCAAACATCTACATCTCCTTAATATACAACTTAATCGTTATATTTACCTTTTAATAAATTCGCTTCCACATAGCCTAATTCCTTTTCTTTTGTTGGGAGATTACCTGTGGTTTTAGCACGAATTAAGTCTTCCAAAATTTTAGGGGTCATATTTCGCTGAAATCCCTGAAGATTTTTCAGGTCTTTGCGTTCACAAAGAATACGGTATTGGAAAAATTTCATAAAAACAGTGCCCATTTCGGTTCTAAATTCTTCATTAGCTTTCAAAAATAAAACTATAACAATTTCCGAACTTAAATCCGAAAGTAAATAATACCATTCCACATCGTCCATTTCTTTAAACTCATCGTATATATAACCTTTGGTGTGGTTTAAGGTATAGGCATTATCTTTATAGGAACGGCGGCCATCTATTTTATCAAAAAATTCATCCAATTCATCCTTGGTAAAATCAACTATCAAAAGTAAAAAATAAACCAAAGGAATATCCGGCTTATTCTTTAAAAATTTTAAAAATGGAACCTTATCTTCAAACCATTTGCTTAGTTCGCCCAAGGAATAATCAAATTTATGCCCGGGAAAAATATATTGCCATAAACCATATTCATTGTATAGCTGCAAAATATCATAGGGATTTTCTTCTTTTAAAGAAATTACCACTTCCTGCCAAATACGACGATAGGAAAGCTTTTCAAAAACACCATCCTGCACCGCTTTGGCGGCAAACATTTTGGTTTCTTCCTCCAATGTAAATTCATAACGCACAGCAAAACGCAGTGCCCGCAATAATCTGGTGGGGTCTTCCACAAAGCTTAAATTGTGTAAAACACGCAACTGACGTTTTTCCAAATCTTCTCTGCCGTTATAATAATCTATTAAAATACCAATGGTGCTAAAATTTAAGGAAATAGCCATGGCATTAACTGTGAAATCACGGCGGTATAAATCTTGACGCAAGGTGCTGGTTTCCACCTGTGGCATTGCCGCAGGGTATTCATAAAATTCCGTTCTTGCTGATGCTATATCCAGTTTTAAATAACCGTCTATCACCACATTGGCAGTGCCAAAACGCTCATAAGCCGTAAGCTGACCATTATACACTTCCGCCACTACCCGAGCAAATTCAATGCCATCACCCTCCACCACAATATCTAAATCAGAAGAAGATGTTTCTAACAGCATATCCCTAACCAAGCCACCAACCAAGAAAACTCTGCATCCTTTTCTATCAGCCAAAGAGGCAATTTCCCCTAAAATGCGGTAAGTGTTCTCGGGCAAAGAGTTTTTTAATTTTTGCAAAACATTACTGTAATCCTGGGAAATAAGTGTAGGTTGGTAAGTGGTTCTGTGACGGGATATTATTTTTTCACCATATAGTAGCTGTAATAAATCTGTGCGGGATATTATTCCCACCAATTCCTCCCCACGCATCACCGGGAAACGCCCAACATTTTCCTTTAGCATCATAGTTCTGGCTTGTTCCACAGGCATAGATTCATCCAATGTTACAATATGGTGGGACATATAACCTTTAACCGGTACTTTACCAAAACCGTGGTATTTGGCTTTTTCCACATCTCGCCGTGAAATAATGCCGATAACTTTATTATCATCCATCACAGGGTAGCCCGAATGCCCATAACGCATTAAGTATTCATCTACCTCATTAATGGTGGTAGATGACTTTATGGTTTTAACCGGGGTGGTCATAATATCCCCCACGGTTAAAGGAGGAGCAATAACGGATTCTAAAGTTTTTTCCAAATAGGCAACAACTTCATCTAAAGAAATATTATCCGCATCTTTAAGCATGGCACTTGAGGCATGGTCGTGCCCTACACCGCCGTAAAATTTTAAAACTTCACGCACGTTTATTTCCTCGGCACTGCTTCTGGCAACAATATAAATACGGTTGCCCATACGCACCACGGAAAAAATAGCATCTACAATATGAAAATCTCTTATTTTTCCGGTTATCAGTGCTAATTCCCCCACAAATTCATCTGTTTGGGTAATCCCAAAAAGCACTTTTTTACCACGGATAGTTTTTATATAGCAATTCGCCATTAAATCATTAAGTAATTCTTGTTGTTCCGGGGTATATGCCCTAACAATATAATTGGCAACAACGTTTAAATTAGCGCCCTGTTTTAAAAGCCAAGCCGCAGCTTCCACATCCCTATAAGTGGTGCTGGAATAAGAAAGAGAGCCGGTATCTTCATAAATTCCCAAAGCAAAAACCGTTGCCTCCTGAGAATCTATTTTTATGTTATTTTCTCTAATCAATTCCACTAATTGAGTAACATTAGCCCCTAATTTTTCATAATGCAGTTCTGCACCTTCTATTTCAGAATCAGAGGGCAAATGATGGTCGTAAATAATAACTTTTAAATTTTCATTATCCAAAACCGCAGCAAATTCCTGCAAACGTTTTTTGCTGCGAGTATCCACCATTATTAGGGTATCCACATCTTTTTTATTTTTGTAATTTTGAATTTCTATGGCTTCTTTATGTAGATTTATAAAATCCAAAACATTATTATCGGCCTTGCCAACGGTAACAAGAGTGGCATCGGGATAGATTTTTTTTGCTGCCACCATAGATGCCAAAGCATCAAAATCCAAATTGGGATGACCAATAATTATTTTCATCAAAAACTCCTCGCTTTATATAATTAAGTTTATCTTAAACAATTAATTAAGTTTATCTTAAACAATGCCAAATACTATACCATAATCACTTTGTAAAGTATTATTATATCAAAAATTAAGGATAAGTTAAAGGCAAATTTGCATAAATACATCAAAATAACCTAACTTTTCACAAAATAGGACACTTTTACATAAATTACATATAGCATTTTTTCTAAGTTTATATTATAATTATGTAGTGATTATGTAATGTTACTAATTTACCCATAATAAAAATCAATCTTTTAGTATATAAAAGTCCATAATGAGGAGAATCCGAATTATATGAATAATGTTGAAGATACTGTGGTTTTGGGGTTGGACATCGGTTCAACCACAGTGAAAACCACAGTCTTGGATCAAAAAAACAACTGCATATTCAAGTGTTATCAACGACACTTTTCTGATATTCGTGCCACTGTACTCAGCATATTAAACAAAGCAAAAGATGCCTTGGGCGATAAGGAGCTTTCAGTTATTATCACCGGTTCAGGTGGTTTAAGCTTAAGCGAACATATGCAATTACCTTTTATCCAAGAGGTTATTGCTTGCACCAAGGCAGTAGAGGAATTTATTCCCCAAACCGATGTGGTTATAGAGCTGGGTGGAGAAGACGCTAAAATAACATATTTTGGCAATGTAATGGAACAACGCATGAATGGTGCCTGTGCAGGGGGTACCGGGGCATTTATTGACCAAATGGCACTACTTTTACGCACTGATGCTTTAGGCTTAAACGATTTGGCAAAAAAATACAACGTAATCTATCCCATAGCTTCACGCTGTGGTGTTTTTGCCAAAAGTGATATTCAACCACTGATAAATCAAGGTGCCGCCAAAGAGGATATTGCGGCATCTATTTTTCAGGCTGTGGTAAATCAAACAATTACGGGTTTAGCCTGTGGTAAACCCATACGTGGCAAAATTGCTTTTTTAGGCGGGCCGCTCCATTTTTTACCACAGTTACGCCAAGCTTTTATAAACACTTTAAATCTCACAGAAGAAACAGCAATTTTACCTGAAAATGCCCACTATTATGTGGCTATGGGTTGTGCACTATCCGCCAAAGAAAACGGCAATTTGAAGGCGGAAAAAATATCCGCAATAATCAGCCGTTTAGAATCTATTAAAGTAAGTGAAATAGCCGGTAAAAAAGGCTTGGAACCACTATTTGAAAATAAAAAAGATTTAGAAGATTTTCGCCAAAGGCACAGCAAAGCCACAGCACCCAAAAAACCTTTAGCCCAAGCCACAGGTAATATCTTTTTAGGTATAGATGCAGGATCCACCACCTCAAAAGCGGTTTTAATAGATGAAAACAGAAATATTCTTTACACTTTTTACGCAGGTAACAAAGGCGAACCTGTGGATTTATGTATTGAAATATTAAAAGATATATACACCAAATTACCACCAACTGCCACCATTGCCAACACCGTTATAACAGGCTATGGTGAAGATTTGGTAAAAGCTGCCTTAAAAGCTGATATGGGCGAAGTTGAAACCATGAGCCACTATAAAGCAGCGGAAGAATTTTTGCCCGGGGTGGAATTCATTTTAGATATCGGCGGTCAGGATATGAAGGCCATTCGCATACGCAATGGGGTCATTGAGAGCATTATCCTCAATGAAGCCTGTTCCTCGGGGTGCGGTTCTTTTATTGAAACTTTTGCCGAAAGTTTGGATATGTCGGTAAATGACTTTGCCAATGCCGCAATAAAATCACAAAATCCCGTGGATTTGGGCAATCGCTGCACTGTATTTATGAATTCCAAAGTAAAACAAGCACAAAAAGAAGGGGCAACTGTGGAAGATATTTCCGCAGGCTTATCCTATTCTGTTATAAAAAATGCACTTTATAAAGTTATTAAAATACGCAGACCCGAAGAATTTGGAGAAAAAATATTAGCACAAGGCGGCACTTTTTACAATGAAGCTATTTTACGTGCTTTTGAAAAAGAAACCAAACGAAACATTGTACGCCCGGACATTTCCGGACTTATGGGGGCAATGGGTGCCGCTATAATAGCACAGGAACGTTGTGTTGAAGGACATAAAAGCACCATTATCCATGGGGATGAATTGGCAGCTTTTAGCTATAAAAAAGACTTCCGCCATTGTTCAAAATGCCCAAATCAATGTTTGCTTACAATTATGAACTTTGCAGATGGCAGAAGTTTTATCTCAGGCAATCGCTGTGAACGTGGGGCAGGTATTGAAAAACAACATAGCGATTTACCCAATTTATACGATTACAAATACCAAAGACTATTTTCCTATAAATCTTTAAAACCGGAAAATGCACCACGTGGGGTTATCGGCATACCAAGAGTGCTAAATATGTATGAAAATTACCCGTTTTGGCATACCTTTTTTACAGATTTGGGCTTTTCTGTGGTTTTATCTCCAAAAAGTAATAAAACCATATTTGAAATGGGAATGGAAAGCATTCCCTCGGAAGCTGTGTGCTACCCTGCCAAATTGGCACATGGCCACATAAGTGCTTTAATAAATAAAGGTATTAAAACCATTTTTTACCCTTCTGTTGTTTACGAAACCAAAGAATATAAAGAAAGCGATAACAACTTTAACTGTCCTGTGGTCAGCGGTTATCCCGATGTTATCAAAAATAATGTTGAAGAATTAAGGGAGCAGGAAATATGCTATCTGCGGCCTTATGTAACCTTAAATAACCAAGAAAAATTGGCAGAAAGTGTTTTTGATACCTTTCAAAAACACAGCAATTATCAGATATCCAAAACAGAGATAGAAAAAGCAGCCACCAAGGCTTTTGCTGAGCTTTCTGCTTTCCGCCAAGATATGCACACTAAAGGCGAAGAAGTTTTGGAATATATAAAACAGCACAAAATTCACGGCGTGGTTTTAGCCGGCAGACCCTACCATGTTGACCCGGGCATTAACCATAGTTTGCCCAATATTATAACCGCCCAAGGCATGGCTGTGCTAACCGAGGACAGCATAGACCATTTATGCCCCATTCAGCGACCACTACGGGTTCGTGACCAATGGTCTTACCATTCCAGATTATATGCTGCGGCATCTTTTGTGGGCACCCGTAAGGATTTGGAATTAATACAGCTCACCTCTTTTGGCTGTGGTATAGATGCAGTTACCAGCGACCAAGTAGCAGAAATTTTAGAGCATAATAATAAAATATACACAACCATAAAAATAGATGAAGGTGATAATTTAGGAGCGGCAAAAATCAGAATTCGCTCTTTAAAAGTTACCATTGAGGAACAAAAAGCTTGTGAAAAAGAAAGTGTAGAACCCCAAGTTCCTATAAAAAATCCTCTATTTACCAAAGCAATGAAACCAAAGCACACCATTTTAGCACCACAAATGTCCCCTATCCATTTTCAATTTTTATCAAAAGCCATGGAAGCCAACGGCTACAAACTTGAGGTTTTACCAAATATAGATAAAGATGCCATGGAAGAAGGATTAAAATACGTTCACAATGACGCTTGCTATCCCTGTATAATCACTACGGGTCAAATGATACACGCTTTAAAAAGCGGCAAATATGATTTAAACAATATTTCATTGTTAATGACCCAAACAGGGGGACAATGCCGTGCCACCAACTATGTTTCATTTATCCGCAAAGCCTTAAAAGATGTGGGAATGGAACACATACCGGTAATTGCCATTTCCGCCCAAAAATTAGAAAAGCATCCGGGAATCCAGTGGAATCTGAAATTATTAAAGCATTTGGTATTGGGCATCAATTATGGAGATGCCTTAATGAACGTACTTTACCGTGTACGCCCCTACGAGGCTCACCAGGGCACAGTAAATGCACTTTACAACAAATGGTGTGAGCGTGGCAAAGAAACGGTTTACAGCGGCAGCCTACATCGTTTTAAAAAAGATATGCAGGAATTGGTAAAAGAATTTGATGAAATTCCCTTAACTGCTGAAAAAAAACCACAAGTTGGCTTGGTGGGAGAAATATTGGTTAAATTTTTACCCGATGCCAATAACCATATTGTGGAGCTGATTGAAAAGGAAGGCGGCGAAGCTGTAATGCCTTCTCTGCTGGATTTCATTTTATATTGCACTTACAACAGTAAATACAAAGCCAAATATCTCCAAGGCGATATAAAATTTGCCAAAAAATCCGATTTCATCATCTCTCTCTTGGAATGGACACGCAAACCCCTGCGTAAAGCCTTGGAAAAAAGTAAACGCTTTAATCCGCCGGGTCGCATAACGGAAATGGCGGAATATGCAAAAAACATTGTATCTTTGGGAAACCAAGCAGGAGAAGGTTGGTTTTTAACCGGGGAAATGCTGGAGCTTATTGAAAACAACGTTAACAACATAGTTTGTATGCAGCCCTTTGCTTGCCTGCCAAACCATATAACAGGCAGAGGTGCACTAAAAGAAATTAGGCGGCAAAATCCTCAAAGCAATATCATTGCAGTGGATTATGACCCCGGCGCCAGTGAATCCAACCAACTCAATCGCATTAAATTAATGATGTCCGTAGCCAAAAAATCATTAAAAAAAGAAGAAGATAAATAAAATAAAACCACCCACTTTCATTGCCTTATAATTTTAGATACGAATTTCTAAAATTATTAAGGAATAAATAATGGGTGGTTTTTTATGTATTTTAACAAAAAAGACAATCACTCATCAGCAACTGTCAAAAAATATCTTATTTAATTCTAAAATAGGGTTTTATAAAACTAAAGCAAAGCCAAAATTAACAACGCAACCCAATGAATATGATTTATTTTTCAAACCACTACTTGGCTACTTTATTACCTCGCTACGACGTTACTTAGTTATGTTGTTACACAGCTATACCCTTAGGTCAGATTGTCACAAAATATAGTTTTTTGGCAAGATGTCAGGCTGTTAAGAAAGCCTTAGATTCGGGAAAACTCCCTGAACAGCGACTGTGCAGTGTACCTAAATGTACATAAGCAGTGGGCGGGAAGGGATTTTGCCGAATATCAGACTTTATCAAAA
>JAVXOZ010000010.1:0-18914 GCA_036644995.1 Clostridiales bacterium
TGGTGCGAGTAACAGGGATCGAACCTGCATGTTCTTAAGAACATATGAACCTGAATCATACGCGTCTGCCAGTTCCGCCATACTCGCATATTGGCTATTGTGGCTTTTTACCAAAGTCACAAATTATTATACAATAATAGACCGTTCTTTGCAAGCCTATTATTGTAATTACCTTATTTTTTTAAAGTAAATAGCTCTTAATATAAAGTAAATAGCTCTTAAAATATAATTTATATATTAAATAATGTTTTTTCATCGGGAAATGGCAATGTGAAAGAATCGTTTTTGAATTTATAAATTTTTTGCACCAATTCTTTTTGGGTTGTAATTTGTTTTAATAGAATATTTGCCACCCCAAAAGCATCACTTTTTTTCATTAAATTAATAGCTTCCTGCATTTGCAGAGTCATCAATTTATAAAATTCAGGATACACTTTTTGATAATAAGGGCGATACCTGCTATTTAAACATATTGTGGAAATAATCTGGGGGTAGGTATCACGCACTGCTTTACAAGGTGAATAATAGCAAATAAAATCAATCAGCACAGCTACATTACATAAAACTCCCAGTGTGTCATCACCGTTGCCTGCTAATTTTCTTTCAAATTTTTCTACTTTTTCCACATCAATATTTTTTAAACTAAATTTTAGCCAAACAGGAATAATTAGTGCCAAAAGCTGCAAGCACTCTAAATATGTTTTAATTTCATCATCGCTATAAGATGGTTTTTTGGATATTTCATTTTTTATATTATAAATTATCAGTGAGCCTTTGCCGTTTTGGGTTTCAATTATTTTATATTTATTCAACAATTTTAAAGCATTGCGAATTGTGGCAGGTGATGCCTGAAATTTTTTACATAGTGCTGCCTCAGATGGCAGGTATTCACCCCGCACATAATCACCGCAGCATATGGCAACCAAAATATCGTTGGCTATTATCGAATAAAGAAAATTTGCTTGGGAATTTAAACCCCACATAAAGGAAATCTGCTTTTCCTTATGTTCCCTGTTAAACGCCTTAAATAAATAATCTTCAAATATCAAAGTTAAATGTTGGTATTCTTCTTTTACTAAGTTATAAAGTAAATTAAAATTTTTCTTCTCTATAAGCTCAATAACTTTTTCCATATTTTTGATAGTGTTTTCCGGAAAATTTTCACTGATTTTTTGATTATCACAAACAAGTAATAGCGGTGTTTTAATAAAAGTGTGAATTTTAGAATATAAATCCACGGCTAAATTATTTTTCCCCTGTGCTATTATCATTATCAGAAAAGTATGTAAGGTTTCTAAAACTTTTTTAAACCCCATTTTTGCAATTTTTTGGGGATTAACCATGGCTTTTAACTGCATTAACGTCTTTTCATCCACATATTGAGCACCAAAACTTACAATTTGCGGCACAACTAATTGGTGCATCCAATATATATCTAAAATGGAATCTTGGTGTTCTGTAAGCCAATTTATATATTCTTCACGTTCCGGGGAAACACGGTTATCAAAAATAACTTTAGCTTCCTTACCTTGTTTCATTTCAATAAATCCATGATCTCTTAAAACACTGAGTGCTTTGCGGATGGTAATTATTGAAACATTATACTCATCTACCAATGTAGCAATGGAGGGAAGTTTTGAACCACAAGGATAATCCGCACAGTAAATTTTTGTTTTTAGTGCCTCATAAACTTGGGTATAAAGAGTTGTTTCTTTACCCATAAATACACTTCCTTATCACTAATTTATTAAGTGTAACATAGTTTAGCAACCATATCAATAAATAAAATGTTAAAATATATAAAAATTATAGCTAATTAATTGTTTTTAAATAATGAAAAATCTAAAAAAATTATGTTATTATGTGAATTATCTGCTATATTATATTGTAACTTTTGCAAATTTATCTTCTTTTTAAAATCCAATTTATCTTAATTTTTAAAATTTAATTGTTTTTTTTGAAGATTTAGTATTGACAAATAGATATTTTTTTGATAAATTAGAGAGCAATCAATCGCAATGATAGGGAAAAAAAGCTGCTTTTATTTTCAGAAAGCTGTTGTTTGATGTGAAACAGCACTAAATCCAGTAAATAACTCACCCTTGAGCCGTCTGCTGAAAGCTATGCAAATAAGTTAGACCGGGTTTCTCACCGTTATCAAGAGAGGATATTCACATTTTTGTCGATATCTATGAGTGGGCGTTTTAACGCCAATAAGAGTGGTACCACGGAAGTTTGCTTTCGTCTCTTGCTTAAAGCAGGGGAGGAGAGCTTTTTTATTATCTTCCTTGCACATCTTAAATTAATTTTGGAGGAAAATAAAATGAAACTATCTTTTTCAACTTTGGGCTGCCCGGATTTTACTTGGCAGGAAACGTATTCCATGGCAAAAGACTTTGGCTTTGAGGGCATTGAAATTCGTGGCATTGGCAATTATATGTTTGCGGTGGATGCCCCTATTTTCAGTGATAAAAATATTGAAAATACCGTAAAAAAATTAGATTCTTTACGGTTAAAAATTCCCTGTGTAGCCACGGGCTGTGCCTTGAAAAATCCCGAAAAAAGAGAAGAAAATATTACAGAAATAACAGCTTATATAGAATTGGCAAAAAAGCTCAAAGCACCCTATATCCGTATTTTAGGAGATTTAAAAGCCGAGCCTCAAGGTGAGGTAAACGATGATTTAGTGGTTGAACAGCTAAAACATTTAGGTGCCATAGCGGAAAAAAGCGGCATTACCTTATTGGTGGAAACCAACGGTGTTTACGGCGATACACTGCGGCTCCGTGGTGTTTTAGAAAGCGTGGGTTCAGATGCTGTGGCGGCATTGTGGGATATAAACCACCCTTTCCGTTATTTTAATGAATCACCAGAAACCACGGTAAAAAATTTAGGAGCCTACATTAAGCACGTTCACGCCAAAGATTCAATTATGGAAAATGGTAAAACAGTTTATAAAATGATGGGTGAGGGGGATTTGCCCATAGCCGAATCTTTAATGGCTTTAAGGAGCATAAATTTTGAAGGATTTGTTTCCTTTGAGTGGTTAAAACGCTGGGCACCCCAATTAAGCGATGCAGGTATTGTTTTCCCTCAATTTGCCAATTTCATGCTGGAGCGTTTGGATAGAAACACCTCCAGAACTCCGCTTTTTGATAATGAGGAAAAAACAGGTAAATACGTTTGGGAAAAAGATACTTTAATAGATTTAACCTTCAGCCAAGTTTTGGATCGCATGGTTGAGGAATTTCCCAATCAATACGCTTTTCGTTTTACTACCTTGGATTACACCAGAACCTATGAGGAATTTCGTGATGAGGTAGATAAATTTGCCTGTGCCTTAATTGCCATGGGGGTAAAGCGTGGTGACCATGTGGCAGTGTGGGCAACCAATGTTCCCCAATGGTATATATCCTTTTGGGCAAGTACCAAAATAGGTGCGGTACTGGTAACTATGAACACCGCTTATAAAATCCATGAGGCGGAATATCTCTTAAAACAATCCGATGCTCACACCCTTATTATGATAGATGGTTATAAAGATTCCGACTATGTGGCGGTTATAAAAGAGCTGTGCCCTGAATTGGCAACAGCCCCAAAAGCCAAACCCCTGCACATGAAAAGATTGCCATTTTTAAGAAATATTATCACCGTGGAATCCCAACAAAAAGGCTGTATAACATGGGATGAAGCCATGGAAATGGCGGATTTGGTTCAGGTTGAGGAGGTTTACCGCCGTGCGGCATCCATAAATAAGCACGATGTTTGCAATATGCAATACACCTCAGGAACCACGGGTTTTCCCAAAGGGGTTATGTTAACCCACTATAATGTGGTTAATAATGGTAAAAATATTGGGGATTGCATGGATCTTTCCACAGCGGATAAAATGATGATTCACGTGCCTATGTTTCACTGCTTTGGCATGGTTTTGGCAATGACCGCCGCCATGACCCATGGTGTTACTTTGTGTCCTATCCCTGCATTTTCTCCTAAAAAATCCTTGGCTTGTATCAATCAAGAAAAAATAACCTGTTTTCACGGTGTGCCAACCATGTTTATTACCATGTTGGAACATGAAGATTTTCCCACTACGGATTTTTCCCATATGCGCACGGGTATTATGGCAGGTAGCCCCTGCCCGGTAAAGGTTATGGAGGATGTGGTGGAAAAAATGAATATGAGCCAAATAAGCATTGTATTCGGTCAAACAGAAGCCTCGCCGGGGTGCACCCAAAGCCGAGTGGATGACCCCATAGAAGTGCGTGTAAACACAGTGGGTCGTGCTTTACCCGGGGTGGAGTGCAAAATTATTGATTCGGAAACGGGCTTGGATATCCCCGATGGTGAAAATGGAGAATTTGTGGCACGGGGCTATAATATAATGAAGGGTTATTATAAAATGCCCGCCGCCACCGCCGAAGCCATTGATGAAGAAGGCTGGTTGCACACGGGAGATTTGGCAAAAAAAGACAGCAACGGCAATTTTCAAATTACCGGGCGTATAAAGGATATGATTATCCGTGGCGGTGAAAATATTTATCCCAAAGAAATTGAAGAATTTATTTATACCCACCCAAAAGTTAAAGATGTTCAGGTGGTGGGCATCCCCGATAAACAATATGGTGAAGAAATTATGGCTTGTGTAATTTTAAAAGAAGGAGAATCACTAAGTGAAAGCGAATTAAAAGATTTTATAAGCAGCCATATGGCTAAACATAAAACTCCACGTTATATAAGCTTTGTAGACTCCTTCCCCATGAATGCCGCAGGGAAAATATTAAAATACAAAATGCGTGAAGATGCCATGGAAAAATTAGCAGCGGCAAACAGCAGCGATTTTGTAACTGCTTAACCATAAAAATACCACATATAATTAAAGGTTAAGGGCAATAAAGTGCAAAATAGATAAAATTAATGCACTTTATCATTAAATTAACCTTGCTTTTATAAATCAATATCCATATAATTATGTAGCAATGAAAAAATGAATTAAAAAAAATAATTAGGGGGATTACAGAATGGGAGTAGAACAGATAATTGCCATAGGGGTTTTTGTTGTGGTTATGGCGGCAATTATTTCAGAAAAAATCCATCGTTCCGTGGCTGCTATGTGCGGTGCTGTGGCTTTGGTGTTGTTGGGTATTCTCACTATTGATGATTGTATTTCTTATATTGATTTTAATACAATCGGGGTTTTAGTGGGTATGATGCTGTTTGTTGGGGTAGTAAAAGAATCGGGGTTATTTGAATACTTAGCAATAAAAGCAGCAAAAATAGCCAAAGGCGATCCTTGGAAAATCATGGTTTATTTTATCATTATCACAGCTGTTCTTTCGGCATTTTTAGATAATGTAACCACTGTTTTATTGATTGGACCCATGACATTAACTATTTGCAATATTTTGGGTATTAATCCGGTGCCATTTTTTATGACCCAAATTATGGCATCAAATATTGGTGGCACATCCACTTTAATTGGTGACCCACCCAATATTATGATAGGTAGTGCTGCTAATTTAAGCTTTTTTGATTTTGTAGCTAATTTATCTATTCCTATCATTATTATTCTCATAGCTTATATTATTTGTTTTCATTTCATCTATGGCAAAAAATTATTTGTTAAACCCGAAGCCATGGCAGATGTATTGAAATTAGATGAACAAAAAGTAATTAAAGATAGAAAACTCCTGCATAAAAGCGTAATATTAATTGCCTTGGTGGTGGTTGGCTTTATTTTCCACGGCCAGTTGGGTATTCAATCTTGCATGGTGGCTTTAAGTGCTGCTGCTTTGATGATGTTAATAGGCAAACAAGATATTGAAGAAATTGTAACAGGTATTGAATGGACTACTATCCTTTTCTTTGTTGGTCTTTTTGTGGTAGTTGGCGGCATGGTGCAAGTGGGTATTATTACAGATTTTGCCAATGCTCTCATGGATTTCACCGCAGGTCAAGTAGTGCTTACCATGATTCTGTTGCTTTGGGTATCTGCCATTGTTTCATCAATTTTGGATAACATCCCCTTTGTGGCAACAATTATTCCTGTAATTTTAGCCATGGAAGCCAGCGGCATAGATGTGCAACCACTTTGGTGGGCTGTTTCCTTGGGTGCCTGCTTAGGCGGAAACGGAACCTTAATTGGTGCTTCTGCCAATGTGGTATTATCGGGAATAAGTAATAAACAGGGTTATCCCATTACTTTTATAGGCTATTTAAAAGTGGGTTTCCCCTTGATGTTGATGTCCATAGTAATAGCTACTATTTATCTTTTAATAAGATTTTAATAATGAAGGAGTGGTAATATGAATCCTCGTACCATTGAGGGCCCGATGATTGAAATTTCTTTAAGACAATTTGGTGCTTCTAAAATTAAAAAAATTAATGGGGAACAATATTACATTGAGTTTTCTTTGGATAAGGATTATAAGGTAGCATATGCCTATAATATCAATGGTGAAAATGAGTATTTTCTCCAAAGAGTTTTGCCTTATCCCATGCACCACGGTGTTTTTGATAACGAAAAAGAACTGGTTACTTTTATTGAAGATGATATCACAAAATTTAGAAATGCCATAAAAAGCTCAAATTTTGAACAGTTTGTAAATATCAACAATAAAATTCAAGATGTATCATCACAAATGGAAGCTTTATTTTTGAATTACAATGTAGATTCCGATTCATTATTACAGTTAGATGAAGTTTTTAACCAAATAATAAAGGGCATACACGAAGCGGAAACAAAATCTAAAAAAATTGAAAAATAAATAAATCAAAGCGGCGTTCACTTATGGGAACGCCGCTTTAAATTTTGGCTGTTTGTGCTAATAGTTAAATTTTTTAAAATTCGATTAAATACTCACCGATAAAAGAGTATACTTTAACAAAATTAAAGTATACTCTTTTTGATTAAGCAAATATTTTAATTTTCTGCAAATTAAAAGCTCCCGATGGGTGGTCGAGAGCTTTTAGAGAAGGGAAAACAATGAAAAAGTTTTATTTATTGGGTACTCTTATATAATACCCAATATTTTTGGAGATTATAACGCATTTATCGTATAATTTACTGTTTAATTGGTGTAATTATTGTGTACAAACTTTAAAATATGTAAATTTTTTCATGTTTAATGGATTTTAGAACTAATTCATATCTAAGCAGAAAATAAGAATTTTTTTAAACTAATTTATATCTAAGCAGAAAATAAGGAATTTTTCCAAATAATTCATATTAAAACAGAAAATAAGAATAGTTTAAAATGATTTTTTACCAATATCTAAATTATTTATCTAACTTATTTACAGATTAACAATGGTTTTTTCAGTGAAAACTCAGTGGAAATAATCTAAAGTAGCATTCAAAAAAAGTGCGTTTCTTGGGTTAAAATAATGGGTTAAAATCACCATTTTTCCAGTAAATTTTTCATCCATGCTCTAATGTCAATGCCGTAGGTTTCCTCCAAGGCATCTCCTTCAAAAATTTTGGTGCTACCGCCGTAAGCAACCATTTCGCCGTTTTTCATCAATAAAACTTTATTGGAAAAATCACGCACCATATTAAGGTCGTGTAAAACCCCAATTACACTGCGGTTCTCCTTGGAAACCCAATTAGTAAGCAGCTCCAGTAATTCTAATTGATGGCGAATATCCAAGTGATTGGTTGGCTCATCAAGTAAAATCAGCTTAGGGTCTTGAACCAATGCCTTCGCCAATAAAACACGCTGTATTTGACCACCGGAAAGCTGGGTAATATATTTATCTTTAATGGGCAAAAGATTTACATCTTCCATACATTGAATAATAAAATCCTCATCTTCTGCACTTAAGCCACCAAAGCGACTTTTTTGGTGGGCATAACGCCCCAAAGAAACTGCCTCATGCACGGTGTAAGAAAAATATGCCGTGGAGCTCATTTGTGCCATTAAAGCAATGTTTTTGGATATTTCCTTGCGTTTCATGGTGGAAACCTCTTGTCCATCAAAAACCACCACTCCTTCATAGGGTAAAATATTGGTTATACCCCGTAAAAGAGTTGTTTTGCCACAGCCATTAGGGCCGATAATGCAAAGAATTTCCCCATTATTTACTTCAAAACTAATATCCTTTACCACTTTAACGTTATTGTAGCCGCAACTGATATTTTCAACTTTTAGCATAGTAAACCTGCCTTATTAAAATTGGCAAAACAAATTACCAATTTTCAGTTTTTTTCATAGTGTAAACAAAAGTGGGTGAGATTTAAAAATCTCTTATTAAAATTTAAGCTTAATTTTTATCAAAACTAATTTTTTTAATTGCAAGTAGCTTATAGATATTTCTGACTTTTTTATCACAAGTATCTTTTACCTATTTCTCACTTTTTTATCGCAAATAGCTTTGAGATATCTATAAAAGTAAATTTTATCTTATTTATAAAGTAGCTTTTTATTTATTAAAATAGCTTCTTCGGTATTTATCTAAAGTATTAAAATAGCTTTTATCTAAAGTAAATTTTACCTTATTTATCCACAGTATTTATTCGCCTTACTTATCAATGGATTTTTCTTTTTTAAAGAAAACATAGGCAAAGAAGGGAGCACCAATTAAAGCGGATATAACCCCCACGGGAATTTCCGCTGATGGTATCACGGTGCGGGCAATTACATCTGCAACTATCATAAATATGCCGCCAAAAATAATGGACATAGGTAAAACATAGCGATGGGCAGAACCAAAGAACTTACGCACCACATGGGGGGCAATAAGGTCTATAAAACCAATAACCCCGGCAAAAGCCACGGCACTACCTGTTAAAACTGCGGTAAGTGCCAGTAAAATCCATTTTACTTTTTCGGTTTCCACCCCTGCGGATATTGCCTGTTCTTCTCCGAAGGTCATAATATCCATTTCTCTTACATAAAACATTAAACCAATAATCCCCACGCAGAAAAACGGTAAAATTCCCAACACAAATTGCCAACCTTTTAAGGCGAAAGAGCCCATTTGCCAAAGGACGATGGCTTCCATATTTTCTCTGAAAAATGCAGTTAAAGACATTAAAATAGCGTTAATAAATAAAGAAAATACCATACCAATTAAAACTATGGTATTGTTGCTTAGGTTTGAATCTATTTTTCCTGCCAAAACCACGCTGCCAATAACAGTTAACAAGCCAAACAATAAACCAACTATGGGCAAGGTAAACATACCTAAACCAGCCAGTGAAACCCCGGAAATAATTACAATACCTGCACCTAAAGAAGCCCCGGAGCTAACCCCTAAAGTAAAAGGGGAAGCCAAGGGGTTTCTTAAAATGGATTGCACCACAGTGCCGCTTGCCGCCAAAGAGCCACCCACCAAAAATGCCAAAAGTACTCTTGGTAATCGCAATTCCCAAATAATGGCAATTTCATTGGTGGTAACATTGGGGTTCAGTGGCAAATGAAACATTTTATTACCCAATATTGAAAGGGTATGCACAGGTGATATCATTTGGCTACCTATGCAGGTGGCAGCCAGCATTATTATTAAGGTTATTAATGTACCTATAATGATTTTCTTTTTCATATTTAGCTCTTATTTATACATATCCGGATATATGGCTTTGGCAATTTCATCCATTGCCTTAACTATATTTTGGGTGGGACGTGAAGTTGCGTTGGCATCTACCATTAAAACTTGGTTATTTTTAATGGCATTAATACTGTCCCAGCCATCACGGATTTTAATTTCGGAAATTTGGTCACCCATGTAGTTAACATTGGTGAGGATTACATCGGGATTTTTAGCAATAATGGTTTCGGCATTAGGTGTAAGCCAGCCTTCTTTATCTCCAAAAATATTGGTAGCCCCAACTAAACCAAGGATTTCGTTCAAGAAATTACCTGTGCCAAAAGAGGTGATATCAGGAGAGGGTGAAATTTCAAAATAAACGGATTTTTTATCTTCGATGGTGGAGCCAATGGCGGCGATTTCATCCATTTTTTCTTGGATACTGTTTGCCATTTCCTTACCTTTTTCGGGATTACCCACAATTTCCGAAACGAAAATCACATCTTTCATAATGCCTTCTAAAGAAACGGAATTATCCATATATATAACGGTTACGCCGTGGTCTTTTAAGGTTTTAAAGGGGTCTTTATCTGAAAGCAAGCTGTTTGTAGAGGCTATAAGCACTTGGGGTTCTAAAGCCAACAACTTTTCCATATCCGGAGCCATGGTATCAAAGGTAGGTAAATCTTTGGGGATATCAGGAATATCTATGCTGTAATTATCAATGGCTACTAATTTTTCGCCTTCACCCAAGCCTGCAATAATTTCAGTGGCAGCAGGGGTAGCACCAACAATTTTGGTTACGTTTTTAGGGATATCGTAAGATTTGCCCGTGGCATCGGTAACGGTAATTTTTTCTTCAGAATCTGTTTTGGCGGTGTTATCTGTACCGCAGGCACATAATCCGCAAAATAAAATCATGGTCATAAAAATCAGGGTAATTTTTTTCATTGTGTTTCCTCACTTTTAGTAAATTTGTTATAAATTAATTAACACTTCTATTCTATAAGATATCGCCTTTAATTGCAAGTATATCTTGAAATTTAAACTAAAATTATCAAAATAAATTTATATTGCGGAAATTTCAATAAAAAAGCAAAACTCAAATAAATCACTAAAACTTCAGTAAATCACTAAAAATCTAATAAGTCAGTAAAACTTCAGCAAATCACTAAAACTCCAATAAATCAGTAAAAGAGTAAAAGATCGGCAAATAGCCGACCCTTTACCCTTTACATTGTAGAAATCTATGTTTTGTGAATTTTAGGTTATCTAAATTATTTGGTTAATAAAATAGCACCATCGGATATTAAAGCATAAACGTATTTGGTGGATTCTGCTCTGGTGGCAGAATTATTGGGTGTAAATGTTCCATCACCATTGCCGTTTACATATTCATTGGCTGCCAAAGTATTAATTGCTTCGGTGTACCATTCACCATCGGGAACATCGGTAAAGAACTTAGTTTGGGTAGTTGCTTTTAAGCCACTTGCCAAATAAATTATGTTGGATATTTCAGCACGGGTGATTAAAGCATCGGGTCTAAAGGTTTTATCTTCATAACCGTTAATAATACCGCATTTTGCAACTTTCATTACATTATCGTAGTACCACTCTCCCTTTTTAACATCGGAAAAAGTAATGTTCGCTTTATCGGTGTCAGTGAGAACAGGTGCTATCATCGTAACAAATTCAGCACGAGTGATATTATTTTGAGGTCTAAAAGTACCATCTCCATAACCTTTAATAACCATTTCTTTTGCTAAATCATTGATGTAAGGAGCGTACCACATATTTTCATCAACATCGTTAAACATGCTATCATTATTGCTGGAAATCCACCAAGGATTGGTGATGGCATAGTTGCCGTTTACATCATAAACCATAACTGCTGCCCAAGTTTCTGTACTATTTTTCACAGGAACTTTGATTTTGCAATTATCCACTACTTTGGCATTAACATTTAATTTGGAAAGGCTCTTATCATAGAGTATACCGGTTTCACCATAGGTATCTTTGGCATCTTTGGTTAATACGATAATATCTTTGATTTTGTTTAAGGATTGGATTTTGATGTTTACAATAAATTTACCATCGGCATCATAATAAGCCATTTTGCCATTGGCATCGTTGCCGGGTACTTTGTCCATATTTAAAATGGGACCATAGGTTACATAGGAATTACCATTTAAAGCAGATTTTGCATAGGCAAGACCGGTATCGGTAATAGAAGCATTGGTACTGCCGGTATATGGCTTGGTACTGCCGGTATATGCCATTGTGCGGATTTTACCACTGGCATATAAGCCATCGGCTCTGCTGTTTTGGTAATCTTTTGTAGCAAAATTATTAATTTTTACATCATGTGTATCAGAACCACCAACTAAATAATGAGTTTTTTCGGTTCTAACACCTGTGCCGTTAACCTTGTTGGTTTTGTAGATGTAAGTGGCATCTTGGTAAGAAGTCCACAATTTAACTGTATCTTTGATAACATCTGCATTTTCTTGGTCAGTACAGCAAGCATTCAATTCTATATTATCGTAATTATCGGTATAGCCACCGGGGATTGAATTAGCACCATAAGCATAGAATAAGCCATAGCTTTGATAAGGATGGTTTGCTGTGATAGATGCACCTTTTTGATGAGTTTGTTTTACAAAATCAGGTAATTTGCCAAATTGGTTCATTACATGGTTTTCTTTGTTGTCATCTTTAAAATAATCATAGGATTCTTTGGTTTGGGGAATCACATTAAAGTGAGCCCAAGAGCAAGATATTTCTTCCGAAGGGATAAAGCCTTTAAGACCGTAAGAATCGCTTAAATCAAAAGCTTTTTTGTTGTTTACTGTAAAGTCATGGTCTGAAACAAAACCAACATCCAAACCTGCGGCTGCCATCGAGGGGATGGCATCTTGAGGATCGGAGAAAGCATCGTTTTTATTGGCGTGATGGTGTAAATCCCCTGCCAACCAGCCGTTAGGTGCTCTATAAGCTTTGTTTACAGTTACATCAACAGATGTTTTATCGGTATTGCCGGTAATTTTTTGAGGTTCGCTGTAGAACCAGTAACCTTCAGCATAGAAAACCGCAGTGTAGTCACCGGGTTCTATCATAGCTTTAATAACGCCTTTATGTTCAGGGTCATTTGCTAAATAAACAGAATCCCCTGTATAGCGTACTGTGGGGTAGGCGCTGGTTTTGCCATCTGCTTTAAATAATTCAACTTTAGACCAAAGGGGTTTGCCTTTGGTATCTTTTACATTAAATGTAACTTCAACTTTGGCATCACCACTGGTGAGAGCTTGAGCAACCGGGGCTGCATTAACAGTAACTGCCTGTTCTGCACCGGGTGCATAGCCATGTTTTTCCACAAAGAGTTTGTATTCGCCTTTGGGAAGATTAATGGAATAAGTGCCATCATCTTCGCCTGTAAACCAACCATAAACACTGCCATCGCTATTTTTCACAACGATAACGGGGTTGGGCACAGCAACGCCCTTGCTATCTTTTACAGCACCGGTAACAGCTTGTGTTGTTAAGGCGTTATGAGCATCTTTAAATTCATAAAATGCTTTCATGGAAGGTTCGGTATCTATAACGATATATTCATCATAGGTAACTTTTTCATTTTCCAATAAACCTAAACCGGGATCTGTGCGTAATTCTTTATAACCTAAAGAACCACCGGTTTTCTTCCAAACGTGATTAACATCTTTGTTGGATTTGTTTTCACCGGGTAAGGTGTAAGAAATATTGTAAGGTTTACCTGTAATATTACCATAGGAAACAACTGTTTGGTTTAAGCCTGCCATGGAACCGCCGTCATCACCTTTATTGGTCATGGAGAAACAATTGCCCAAAGTTTTTAAGGCTTTACCTTTATTATCCAAACTATCAAACATACATATTGTTTTACCCTTGGCAGCTATGCCATAGTAGGTTACAACATCAATATCTGCACCATCTATTGTATATTTTCTGGTAACTTTTACAGCATTATTGGCACCGCTTTTTAATTCTTGTTTAAATGTTGCACTGTTTTTATCAAAATCATAAATTGCTAATTTAAAATCCACAATGCCGCAATTATTGGGTGCCCAGCCATCCCTGCCATTAACTAAAAATTCAATGGACCAAGTGGTATCACGTTTTGCCACACCGTTTTCAACGCTACCTGCATCTAAAATAGAACCCGCAGGATAACCCCAAGGGTTTCTGGTACCAACGGCAATAACTGCACCAACTTTGCCATTGGTGATGATGATATCATTTTCGCTGATAGCTTCACCATTTTGGAAGAAGGTTTTTTCACCGTTAACATATTGGAAATTAGCAGAACCATTGGCTTTCCAATCTTTTACTGTACCAATGTAGAGATTTTGGGTATCTGTTGCACCTGTAGCAATGGCTTCTGCTATTTTATACTGATTGGGATCGGCATTATCGGGATTGGTTACATCTGCTGCTAATGTACCAAAGGAAAAGCAGAGAACCATTGCCATAACCAGAGTTGTAATGAGTAAATATTTTTTCATTTAAAAAGCCCCTCCTATAAGTTTTAAGTTTTAATATTAAATATAACAAGCGGTTTTTAAAAGCAAAATTTATCGCTTAAATATTTTTTCACCTCACTTAATCTTTTGAAAATTTGTCAAATTTTAAAACTTTCTTGAAATATTCTACCTTATATTTCCAATACCTCTAATAAAATATGAAAAAATCACAAAAATATTGCTAAAAATTACATATTGCTACATTAAATTTAGGCAATATGGTGGTTTAATTATGGGTTATATGAAATTATTTATACTTATTATATAAAAAAACGTTTTCAAGGTGAATATTTTATGGTATAATATCTTAATATCTCTTATTCAAAACAAGGAAGGTTTCAATATTTCATGAAATTAATAGATTGCCATGTACACGCTTTTCCCGATTTTTTAGCAGAAAAAGCCATGGAAAAATTAACAAAAAACTGCGGCTACCAGCCGTCTACCAATGGCACTTTAGCAAATACCCTAAAGGTTGAGGAAAAATGGGGCTGCAAAAATTTTATTTTACTTAATATTGCTACCTCACCAAATTATGTGGAAAAAGTAAATAACTTTCTTATAGAAAATAATAAAGATGGGGTAATATCCTTTGGTTCTATTCACCCACAATACCATAATTATAAGGAAGAGATAGAAAAACTATATCAAAACGGCATAAAAGGTGTTAAATTTCACCCTGAATATCAGGAATTTAATATGGACGATAAAGCCGTGTATCCCATTTATGAGGAGCTTGCCAAAAGAGATATGGTAATGCTTTTTCATTCTGGGTTCGACCCCGCCTATGTTGGCTCACATCGCTGTGATGTGCAAAGAGGGGCAAAGGTTGCCACGGATTTTAACGGAGCCAAGCTGGTATTTGCTCATTTAGGTAATTTAATGGGCATGGATGATACCTTAAAATATTTAGTGGGTAAAGATGTTTATTTTGATATTTCCATGGCGATTCGCTACTATAAATTTGCGGAAATTGAAAAATTCATTAAATCCCACGATATAAATAAATTTTTATATGCCACAGATTGCCCTTGGTCTGATGGGGCTAAAACCCAAGAACTTGTTAATTCTTTAAACATTACCAATGAAGATAAAGAAAAAGTTTTTTATAAAAATGCAGAGAAACTTTTAAACATCACAATCTAATATTAAATTTTTATATTACCATCTAAATAAAGGAGGACACTACAATGCAACATGACATTAAAAGACTTTTAGTGGCAAACCGTGGCGAAATAGCCATCCGTATTTTCCGTGCCGCTAATGATTTATCCATTAAAACTATCTGTGTTTATTCTAAGGAAGATAAATTTAATTTATTTCGCACCAGAGCTGATGAGGCATATATATTAGGGGAGCGAAAAAGCCCCTTGGCTGCTTACCTTGATATTGATTTAATTATAAATTTAGCAAAAAGAAAAAAAATAGATGCCATTCACCCGGGTTATGGCTTTTTATCTGAAAATGCGGAATTTGCCAAAGCTTGTGAAAAGGCAGGTATTATTTTTGTTGGTCCTCCTTCTCATGTTTTAAGCCAAATGGGGGATAAAATCAAAGCCAAGGAATTGGCAAAACGCTGCAATGTGCCCACCATTCCCGGTAGCACCAAGCCCATTGCCAACGCTGAGGAAGCTAAAAAACTGGCAAAAGAATACGGTTTGCCTGTAATATTAAAAGCCTCTGCAGGTGGGGGCGGCAGGGGTATGCGGCTTATTGAAGATGAAAGCGAAATTGAAGATTCTTTTGAGCTGGTTAAAAATGAAGCCCGTAAAGCCTTTGGCTGTGATGATATCTTTATGGAGAAATTTTTGGTACACCCAAAACATATTGAGGTGCAAATTTTAGCGGATCAATATGGTAATGTGGTGCATTTATTTGAGCGTGATTGCTCTGTGCAACGCAGATATCAAAAAGTGGTGGAATATGCCCCTGCTTTTTCCTTAAGTGAAGAAGTAAGAGAAAAAATTTACGATGCTGCGATAAAAATTGCCAAGGAAGTTAACTACGTTAATGCAGGTACCGTGGAATTTTTAGTTGATAAAGAGGATAATTTTTATTTTATAGAAATGAACCCCCGTATCCAAGTGGAACACACCGTTACCGAAATGGTTACAGGTATAGATATTGTTCAAGCTCAATTAATGGTGGCACAGGGCTATGCCTTGGATTCACCGGAAATTAATATTAAATCCCAAGATGACGTTTGTATGCGTGGCTATGCCATTCAATGCCGTGTAACCACCGAGGACCCCAGAAACAATTTTGCTCCGGATTACGGTAAAATTACCACCTACCGCAGCGGCGGCGGCTTTGGTGTTCGGTTAGATGCAGGTAATGCCTACTCAGGTGCGGAAATCTCCCCATATTATGATAGCTTATTGGTAAAAATCACCACCCAAGACCGCACTTTTCAAGGCACCATCAACAAGGCTTTAAGGTCCATTGCGGAAATTCGCATTCGAGGGGTTAAAACCAACAGCTCCTTCCTTACCAATATATTAAGAAGCGAAGCTTTTAGCAGCGGCAAAAGTGATACGGGCTTTATTGATACCACACCGGAATTGTTTGAAATAGAGCAACCTCGTGATCGTGCCACCAAAGTTTTAAAATATTTGGGCGATAAAGCCGTAAACGAAGTTTGCACCAAGCCCAAAGTTTACGACCTCCCCCGTGTGCCTGAACATCCCGACTATATCCCCGAAACAGGGGTTAAATATATCTTGGATAAAGAAGGCCCCGAAGGCTTAAAAAAATGGATTTTAGACCAAAAGAAACTTTTAATTTCCGATACCACCATGCGTGATGCTCACCAATCTCTTTTGGCAACCAGAATGAGAACCATGGATATGACTCGGATTGCCAAAGCCACTTCTCATATTTTAAAAGATGCCTTTTCCTTGGAAATGTGGGGCGGTGCAACTTTTGATGTTGCTTATCGCTTTTTACATGAATCCCCTTGGGTGCGTTTGGATGAATTGAGAAAACGCATACCCAATATTCCCTTTCAAATGCTTTTGCGTGGTGCCAATGCCGTGGGCTACACCAGTTATCCCGATAATGTGGTGCGTTCCTTTGTACAGGAAAGTGCCAAAGCAGGTATTGATATTTTCCGTGTTTTTGATTCTTTAAATTGGCTGCCGGGTATGGAATTAGCCATAGAAGAAGGGCTAAAAACAGGGAAAGTGGTTGAAGGTACAATTTGTTATACAGGGGATATTTCCGATCCCAAACGTGATAAATATCCTTTACAATATTATATAAATTTAGCTAAGGAATTAGAAAAACGTGGGGTGCAAATTCTAGCCATTAAAGATATGGCAGGATTATTGAAGCCCTACGCCGCCAAAAAATTAGTTGAAGCCTTAAAAAATGAAATTTCCATTCCTATTCATCTTCACACCCACGATACCAGCGGCAACCAAGTGGCAACCTTGCTTATGGCAGCTGAAGCAGGGGTAGATATTGTGGATACCGCCATCAGCAGCCTTGCTTCTTTAACCAGCCAACCCTCAATGAATGCGGTGGTTGCAGCTTTGGAAGGTCAAGAACGTGATAGCGGCTTGGATGTTATGGAATTGCAAAAATTAACGGATTATTATTCGGATATCAGACCCTACTACCGCAAATTTGAAGCAGATGTTTCCAGTCCTTCTGCGGATATTTACCGCTATGAAATTCCCGGTGGCCAATATTCAAACTTTAAACCCCAGGTAGAAAGCTTGGGCTTGGGACATCGTTTTGTGGAAGTAAAAGAAAAATATAAAGAAGTTAACGATATGGTAGGGGATATTGTAAAAGTAACCCCTTCATCCAAAATGGTGGGTGATTTAGCAATCTTCATGGTTCAAAATGATTTAACCCCTGAAAACATCGTGGAAAAAGGCGCAAACCTAAACTTCCCGGATTCTTCCATCAGCTACTTTAAAGGCATGATGGGGCAACCTGAAGGTGGTTTCCCCGAAGATATTCAAAAAGTAGTTTTGAAAGATGAAAAACCCATAACTTGCCGCCCCGGTGAATTATTGCCAGAAGCGGATTTTGCAGGGATAAAAGAATCCATTAGTGCCATTGCTTTACCAAATTCCGTCGTTAGCCAACAGGCAATTTTAAGCTTTTGCCTATATCCCAAAGTTACAGAAGAATTTTTACGCCACTATGTGGAATATGACGATATCAGCCATATGGAAAGCCATGTATTTTTTGAAGGCTTATTGCCGGGTGAAACCACGGAAATGAACATAGAACCCGGCAAAACCTTAATAATTAAATACATCAGCTTAGGAGAACCCAATGACGATGGCACCAGAAATGTTATATTTGAATTAAACGGAGCCAGACGTGAGGTTGCTGTTGTAGATAAAAATGCAGTTAGCTCCGTGCGTGAAGTTGTTATGGCGGATTTGGATAATAAAGCTGAGGTTGCCTCGGCATTGCCCGGTGCGGTTTCCAAAATTTTAGTTAAACCAGGTGATGAAGTTAAAGTTAACCAAACCTTGGCAATTATTGAAGCCATGAAAATGGAAACCAGCATCACTTCAAAAATAGATGGAGCTGTGGAAAAAATTATGATTGAAACCGGTGAAACAGTTAAAGCCGGTGAACTGATAATGACATTAAAATAAAGCTAAATTATCAATTATTATCTGAATTATTATCGGTTAAAAACTAATAATAGCAGCTAAAAGTTAAATTATGAGTTAAAATCAGTTAACAACTGAAAATAGCAGCTAAAAGTTAAATTTGATGAATTAATAGCAGTTAAATCATTTACAAAACTGAAAAAATGAAATTTATTTCATCAAATTTAACAAGCTCAATTAAAATTACAAG
>JAVXOZ010000010.1:19014-23699 GCA_036644995.1 Clostridiales bacterium
ACAAGCTCAATTAAAATTACAAGTCCATTAAATTTACAACACAATCAAAGAAAATAAAAAAATACCCAATCAAAATGATACTGAAATAAGGAGCAAAAAATGGTAAAAGTTACACCTTTTAAGGGCATACGCCCCAAAGCAGAATTGGCAAAAGCAGTTTCGGCTTTGCCCTATGATGTGATGAATAGAGAAGAAGCCAAAGCAATGGCAGCAGGAAATGATGTTTCCTTCCTCCACATTTCTCGGGCAGAAATTGATTTTCCCGATGAAATTGGGGATTATGAAGAATGCGTTTATGAAAAAGCCAAAGAAAATTTATTGCGCTTTGTTAAAGAAGGCACATTATTTATGGAAGAAAAACCCGTTTACTACATTTACCGTGAAAAAATGGGTAAAACTGTGCAAACAGGTATTGTAGCAGGGGTTGCAGTTGCGGATTATCAAAGCGGTGCCGTGATGAAGCACGAGCTTACCCGTAAGGAAAAAGAGCAGGATCGCATAAACCATTTTGATGCGTGTAACTGTCACACCGAACCTGTTTTTTTAACCTATCGCCATCGTGATTCCATAGATGCCATAGTGGCTGATTGGGTAAAAAATCATAATCCTCAATACGATTTCATCAGTGAAGATGAGGTTACCCACACCTTATGGGTGCTGGATGATGAAAAAGCAATCGCCAAAATAGAAAAGGAATTTTCTGCTTTGGATAAAATTTATATTGCAGATGGACACCATCGCACCGCATCTGCGGCGGCAGTGGGGAATATGCGCCGTGAAAAAGGTGCTGAGAACACATCTGCACCATATGAATATTTTATGGCGGTTATCTTCCCCGATGAAGATTTAGATGTTATGGCTTATAATCGTGTGGTAAAAAGACCCGAAAATAAAACCGATGCAGAAATACTTGCAGCCATAAGTGAAAACTTTACCGCAGAAAAAGTAGAGGGCTTATTTTATCCTACCAAAAATCATGAAATCGGTCTTTATCTGGAAGATGGCTGGTATCGGCTTACTGCCCATAAATCCCTCTATGAAAATACAGATCCTTCGGAAAATTTAGACGCAGCAATTCTCCAAAGAACCGTACTTCAGCCCATATTTGGCATTGAAGATGTGCGAACAGATAAAAGGATAGATTTTATCGGCGGTATTCGTGGCAATGAAGAAATTGAACGTCGTGCCAAAGGTGAAAATTCCATTGGCTTTGCACTTTACCCCGTGGAAATTAAGGATTTAATGAATATTTCCGATAGCGGTAAAATTATGCCGCCAAAAAGCACTTGGTTTGAACCAAAATTACGCAGCGGTTTGTTTATGCACTATTTGGAAGATGAGATATAAATTGTCTGACAATTCTGAAAACTAATTGATTTATTGGGAACTTTATGATATAATTTGAAAATATTTGAAAATCGGGGGATTCAAAGTGGCAAAGAGAAGTAATTTTTTTATTAGAAGGCTTCACTCCTTTATTGGTTTAATTCCCATTGGTCTATTCCTTTGCGTACATCTTTTGCTGAATAGCACAGCATTGGGTGGTGCAAAAACTTACCTTATGACCATATCCGGGATGAGGGGCGTACCCTTTATTATCATCGCAGAGCTGGGCTTAATTGCCTTACCAATACTTTTTCATGCAATTTACGGTATTTATATTGTTTATGTTTCCAAAAATAACGTATTAAGATATAAGTATTTAAAAAATTGGATGTTTTATCTCCAAAGGTTAACTGCAATAATAACCACGGTTTTTGTGCTGTTCCATGTTTTTACCTTAAGAGTTTTAGCACCTGATTCCATATCGGTTATTGTTAGCTTTACAAGTTTATTGCAAAATCCCATTTGTTTTGTATTATATTCCATTGGGGTTATTGCAGCTATATATCACTTTAGCAATGGTTTATTTACTTTCTTTATCACTTGGGGCATTATCCAAGGACCCAAAATTCAGAAAATATTTACCTTATTAACTTGTGCTATTTTTGGTGTACTGTCTTTATTGGCAGTTGCCATTCTTTGGAGTATTGCCGGGTATCAACTTTTTGGACCCTTTTAACTTAACGGGAGGAAAAAATATATGTCAGAAAAAAAAGTCATTGTGGTCGGCGGCGGTTTAGCCGGTCTGATGAGTACAATAAAGCTTGTAGAACGTGGAATCAAAGTGGATTTGATTTCACTGGTTCCCGTTAAACGCTCTCACTCTGTTTGTGCCCAAGGCGGCATAAACGCTGCATTAAACACCAAGGGAGAAGGGGACAGCACCGAAGAACATTTTTATGATACAATTTATGGCGGCGATTTTTTAGCCAATCAAACCCCTGTAAAAAATATGGTGGAAACAGCACCGGGTTTAATTTATACTTTAGATCGCATGGGTGCAACTTTTAGCCGCACCCCTGAAGGACTTTTGGATTTACGCAGATTTGGCGGCACAAAAAAAAGAAGAACAGTTTTTTCCGGTGCTACCACAGGTCAGCAGCTTTTATATTCCTGTGATGAACAAGTACGCCGCTATGAAGATGCAGGTAGCGTAAAAAAATATGAAAACTGGGAATTTCTCTCAGCGGTAGTTGACAATAACGGCATTTGCCGTGGGTGTATAGCCCAAGATTTAGCCTCCATGGAAATACACGAATTTAGAGGCGATGCTGTGATTATAGCCACAGGCGGCGCCGGTATGATATTTGGAAAAAGCACCAATTCCATGATAAATACAGGGAGTGCAGCCTCGATTATATATCAGCAAGGTGCATCTTATGCCAATGGCGAATTTATTCAAATTCACCCCACAGCTATGCTGGGAGATGATAAAACACGGTTGATGTCTGAATCTGCCCGTGGTGACGGCGGTAGAATTTGGACTTATAAAGATGGAAAACCTTGGTATTTCTTGGAAGAAATGTATCCGGAATACGGCAATTTAGTACCAAGAGATGTGGCTTCCCGTGCTATTTACAAGGTTTGCACAGAAATGGGCTTGGGCATAGATGGTGGAAACCAAGTTTATTTGGATTTAACCCATTTACCTGCGGATTATATTGAAGAACGCTTAGGCGGCATTGTGGAAATTTACGAAAAATTCCATGGCGACGATCCTAAAAAAGTACCGATGAAAATTTTCCCCGCTGTGCATTATTTCATGGGCGGTGTCCATGTGGATTGGAACCATATGACATCAATACCCGGGCTTTTTGCAGCAGGTGAATGCGATTATATGTATCACGGTGCCAACCGTTTAGGTGCAAACTCCCTGTTATCCGCATTATATAGCGGCACGGTTTGCGGGCCTGCTGCTGCGGATTATGTTGGGGGTGTGGATAAATTATCTACGGAAATAACAAGTAATATTTTCAATTCCTACAAAACCAAAGAGGAAAATTACGATAATTTTATTAAATCCATGCACGGTACAGAAAATCCTTATGTTCTTCATCGTGAAATGGGGGAAATAATGACCCGCAATGTAACAGTGGAACGTAATAATAAAGATTTAGCCGCCACAGACCAAGAACTCCAAGGATTTATGGAGCGTTGGGAAAATATTAACATGATAGATAACGGCTATTACTCCAACCAAGCGGTGATGTTTACCAAACAATTACGCAATATGATGGAGCTGGCAAGGGTTATTACCATTGGTGCTTTAAACAGAAATGAAAGCCGTGGCTCTCATTATAAACCTGAATTTCCCCAGAGAAATGATAGCGAATTCTTAAAGACCACCAAAGCATTTTGGACTAAAGAAGGACCTCGTTTTGAATGGGAAGATGTGGATACTTCCCTGCTGAAACCCGTTCCCCGAAAATACGACAGCAAGTAACGAGGTGAAATTGATGATGGAATTTTTTACTTTAAATATTAAAAGGCAGGATAGCCCCGAAGCCAAACAATATTGGGATGATTTTAAAATACCTTATAAACCCAATATGAATGTGGTTTCATCCTTAATGGAAATACAAAAAAATCCCGTAAATGGTCGGGGCGAAAAGGTTAATCCCGTTGTGTGGGAATGTAATTGTTTTGAAGAAGTATGCGGTGCTTGTGCCATGATAATCAATGGTGTGCCACGCCAAGGTTGCTCCGCACTTATTGATAAACTTTTGGAAAAACACGGCAAGGATAAGCCTATTATTGTGGAACCCTTGAGTAAGTTCCCGGTAATTCGTGATTTAATGATAGACAGAACTGTTTTATTTGACAATTTGAGAAAAGTTCGTGCTTGGATTCCCTTAGATGGCAGCTTTAATTTGGGTCGTGGCCCTCGTTACGATGAGCACACCAGACGCTGGGCATATGAAATATCACGCTGTATGACCTGTGGTTGCTGTACCGAAGCTTGCCCAAATTTCAACAGCAAATCAGATTTTATTGGCCCCAATGCCATTGCTCAGGTGCGTTTATTTAATGCCCATCCCTTGGGTAAAATGCAAAAAGATGAAAGATTGGCGGCTTTAATAGGTCACGGCGGCATACAGGATTGCGGCAACGCTCAAAACTGCGTGGAAGTTTGCCCAAAAAATATTCCCCTTACCAGAGCCATTGCCACCTTAAATATGGACGCAAATCTTTTTGCCATCAAAAGATTTTTTCAGAATTAAAATACTATAATTAAATAAAATGATAAATAAAAAAACACAATTTTGATTAATTGTGTTTTTTGTTTTAAGGTTTCTAATTCT
>JAVXOZ010000010.1:23799-35900 GCA_036644995.1 Clostridiales bacterium
TATAAATGTATTGGAAGGTTAATTTTAGCCTATTTAAAGGCATCTCAGGGGCTTCTTTATTAAGTACCAGCTCAAACGCTTAAAAAACGCAGATTTAACTAATTTTTATTAAAATCATAGGTTTTACTAATATTTTTAGATTTAAACCTTAAAATTAAAATCAACTCTCAATGCCGGTTAGTTAGAAACAATAAAATATATATTTATAGCTTTACATAATACCTATTATCGGAAGTTGAAGAAAAAATAAACGGTTACGCCCTTTAATCAATCTTACAAAATGTAAACCAACACATCTTACATTATAAAACCCAACGCAACTTACAACATAAAACCCAATGTAGCTTACAACTCATCTTACAACATAAAACCCAACATAACTTACAATCTATCCTACACAATGTAAATTGACAGAACTTACATTATAAACCCCAAAACAACTTACAATCTAACATAAAACTCAACGCAGCTTACAACTCATCTTACAACATAAAACCCAATGTAGCTTACAATCTATCTTACAAAATGTAAATCGACACATCTTACAATATATGTTTACGTTGCACCATATTTGGTAAATGAAATTAGGTTTATGCTTTTAACTTTTTGGGTAAATATTGTAATTGAATATAAATTATCAAAATCGTAAATATAACTTACAATATAAAACCCAAAATATGTTACAATTTATATTGAAACGCATAGACCAACACAACTTAAAATGTATGTTTACGTTGCACCATATTTGTATAAAATGGATTATATATTTTATTTGATAAAATTATCGGTATATAGTATAATTAGATAATAAGTTCTATTTCTTAAAGTTAAGAAGTTAAGGAGAAAACCATGTCAAGAAAAAAAGCTCCTGCGGATAGTTGTTATCCCGGCTTGAATATGCGAGAAGCTATGATATTTGATTTTATTAAGCTTTTTTATAATAATAATAATTTTCCCCCCACAGTGCGTGAAATTTCCGAAGGGTTAAATATTCCCTCTACTTCCACGGTTTATTATTACTTGGAAAGTTTAGAAAAAATTGGTTATATTCGCAAAAATGGCGGTAAAATGCGAGCCATAGAAATAATTTATGAAGATGATGAGCCAAAAAAAGAAACTGTTTTAGCACCTATTATTGGGGAAATAGCAGCAGGAACACCTATTTTGGCAACTGAAAATATCACGGATTACTACCCTGTTTCTTTAGATGTTTTTCAACCTCATGATGATTTATTTATTTTGAAGGTTAAAGGGGAAAGCATGATAGAAGCAGGTATTTTAGATGGGGATTTTGTAATTGTAGAGCAAAAAAATACCGCTGCAAACGGCGATATAATAGCGGCAATTATAGATGGCGAAGCAACGGTAAAGCGTTATTATCGGGAAAAAGACCACATCAGATTACAGCCGGAAAATTGCACAATGAAACCCATATTGGTTAAAGAAGTATTTATAGCAGGGAAAATAATAGGAATGTTCAGAAAATTTTAAACTAATTATACAATATAATCTTTTAAGTTTTGTTTTAGAATCAAAAATCACTGCAATCTCATAAACCTTGGATGCTTACCCGTTATCATATTTTAATAATTTATATAAACAGAAATTATATAAGTAAAACCACCTACAAAAATTGCGGGTGGTTTTTTATCTACATAATTTTGAATGAAATTTCCTTAATGTAATATACATAAAAATAAATATTTATTCATTATTAAACAACTTTTAATGTGATAAATGTAATGAAAATTACACTATCCCCCACTCCTCTTGCAAAATTGAATCCATTACTAATTTAATGTAGGTAAAGGAAGTGCCACCTTGAACATAGCAAACATATGGCTCTCTTAAAGGTCCATCGGCACTTAATTCTATGGATGAACCCTCCACAAAGCCACCGGAAGCCATTATTACCTCATCACTGTAACCCGGCATTTCCCAAGGTTCTAAATAAACATAAGAATCCACAGGTGAATATTTTTGGATACCACGGCAAAATGACTTCATTTTTTCTGCATCATCAAAACAAATTGCCTCCACAATATCACTTCTGGTATCCTCAATTTGGGGCAGAATTTTATAGCCCAAAATTTGCATTATAGAGGCAATATAAATTGTGCCTTTTAATGCTTCGGCAACAACGTGGGGTGCTGCAAATATGCCGTGGTAAAGGGTTGAATTGCTAATTAAGCTGGGTCCAATTTCCTTACCAACCCCGGGAGCTGTGAGTTTATAGGCTGCTCGCTCAATTAAATCCCCTCTGCCGCTAAGGTAGCCCCCGGATGGAGCAATGGCGGCACCGGGATTTTTTATCAGAGAACCTGCAATTAAATCAGCACCAACTTCCAAAGGTTCCATGGTTTCGGTAAATTCACCGTAGCAATTATCCACAAAAACAATGATGTTTGGATACTGTTTTTTAACTTTGGAAATGATATTTTCCATTTCTTTAATGGTGAGAGCATTTCTAAATTCATAGCCTTTGGAACGCTGAATATACAAAACTTTTGTGGTTTTTGTAACGGTTTTTGTTAAACCCTCTATATCGGATAATGGGTGGAATTTAACCTTAACCCCCAGCTCCCTTAAGGTTCCCGGGTCTTTATCCGTTTCACCTAAAACCTTAAATAATGTGTCGTAGGGTTTGCCTAAAAACACTATTTCATCATTGGGCAACAGCATGGCAAAAAGAGCCAAGGAAATTGCGTGGGTACCGGATACTATTTGCTGGCGAATTAAGCTATCCTCGCTTTTAAAAATTTTGCTCCACAGTGTTTCCAAGGTGTCACGCCCCACATCTCCCATGCCATAACCACTGGTAAGTTGAAAATGCTGGTAATTTATGCGGCATTCCCTAAAGGCATTTAACACTTTTTTTTGATTGAAATATTCTATTTTTTGATACTCTTGGTACCATTTATTAACTGCATTTAAACTTTTTTCTTCAATTTCGGTAAAAGATTGCATTTTAAACTCCATTGTTATATATTTGTATATTTATATAGTAAAATTGTATATTATATGTGCATAAGTTTAAAAAGGGCTGCGATGCAAAAACATCATAGCCCTTTTTTAGTACTGTAATAATTTTTTATTCTTCTGGTTTTTCTACATTAAAATTAATGGGTCTTGCAGGCATTATTGTGGAAATTGCGTGTTTATAGATAAGGTTTTGCTTGCCTTCGGAATCTAAAACCACGGTAAAGTTATCAAAACCTTTAACGTAACCTTTGGTTTGAAAACCATTCACCAAGTAGATAACAACGGCAATTCCTTCTTTGCGCACCTGATTTAAAAAATAATCCTGTAAATTTACACTTTTAGACATAATTATACCTCCAATAAATAAAATTAAATAAAACAAAACATTTACACTTTTATAGTTCGCTAAATTATGAATTTGTCCTGCTTAAGTTTGGTAAAAATAGCAAAAGAAATTTCTGCAATATTTGCAAAATCCCCCACATCGTACCAAATAATCCGTGGATCACGACGAAACCACGTTAACTGTCGTTTAGCAAAATGGCGGGTATTGAGCTTTAAGGTGTTTTTTGCTTCCTCAACTTCGGCATTACCATAAAGCAATGGTAAAATTTCTTTATATCCCAAAGCCATTAAAGCATTGCCTTTAGGGTTATAGCCCATGGATAAGGCTGCTGCAACTTCTTCAATAAGTCCCAGCTCAAACATGTTATCAACACGTTCATCAATACCTTGATACAGCAATTTTCTTTCTTTTTGCAAGCCAAAAATTTGCAAATCATAAGGTGAGGACCATCTGTTTACCGTATAATTTTCATCTATATCTGCATCCATTTCCAAGCCACGCAAAATACGCTGGTAGTCATTTTCGTGTATTTTTTTTGCTCTGTTGGGAAATTTTTCAGCAAGAATGCCATATAGATAACCCTGACCATGCTCTTTTTCCAATGCTGCTAATTCCTTACGTTTTTTGGGGTCACCTTGGGTAAGCCCCAGGTCGTAACCTTCATTAATAACGCTGTTAACGTATAAACCGCTGCCGCCGCACAATATGGGCATTTTACCTTTGGCTGTTATTTCATCTATGGCATTTTGGGCATCTTTTTGAAATTCGCCAACATTATATTCGGTTTCCGCCCCCACTATATCAATTAAATAATGTTTAATACCTTGGGTTTCGGAATTTGAAACCTTGGCGGTGCCAATATCAAGTCCTTTATAAACTTGTGCCGAATCTGCGGAAATAATTTCACCATTACACTGTTTAGCCAGCTCAATGGCTACATTGCTCTTTCCTGATGCTGTGGGACCTACTATTGCAATAAGTTTTTTCATATTAAGACCGTAAAAATTTTCTGCGTATTTCTTCTACGCTGTATTTAATGGCAATGGGTCTGCCATGTGGACAAGTGAAGGCATCTTCTGCCAAATCAAGTTCTGAAAAAAGGTAGTGAATATCACTTTTATCTAAATATTTATTAGCTTTTATCGCACTTTTACAAGCTTTTAGCATTATATTAGATTCCAGAATTTTTTCCGTGGTCAATTTTCCGCCCTGTTTTAGCCAACCATCGGCAAATTCTTCAAGGAAGGCAATAACATTTATATCCTGTGCCCAAAAAGGCACTTCACGAATGATAAAACTATTATCGCTGAATTCCTCAATGATAAAGCCAAGGTCACGCAAAACGATAATGTTTTCAATTATCCAAGCATATTGGCGGTAATTGGTAATAAATTCCAAAGGAATAAGCAAAGCTTGGGTGGTAACTTCTTCTTCTGCCACGGCTTTTTTAATTTTGTTAAAAAGCAAACGCTCGTGTGCAGCGTGTTGGTCTATAAGGTAAAGGGCATCTTCTTTGGTTGCCACAATGAAGGAAGCTGCAAGTTGCCCTAAAATCATTAACGATGAATAAAAACCCGTATCAAAATCAAGTTTTTGCTTATTGGTAAATTCATTGAAATTAGTTTTTAAGCGTAATTCTTCTTTTTCTTTAAATAATGATGTTTTCAGCATAAAATCCAAATTGTCATCATCGTCCAACTTTTTAAAATCCGCAGCTGTACTTTTTTTTGAGGAAAAATCCGAAGATTTATCTGTTAATTTATCAAACTCACCTACTTCTGCTTCATCTGTTTCATCGGCATTGGCATCATAATCTTTATCCAACATCATCAAATCATTTAACGCAGCAGATTGGAATTTGGTAAAATTTGATGTTGTTTTTTCCTTATTTTCCGCAAATTTATCGGGTTTTACAGCATGATTAGGCTTGGTTTGGGGTTCATCTGCTGTTGGTGAAGCCACTTTATTTATAATTTCCGTATCTTGGGCATAGGCTCTTTCGGTGGTTAATAATGCTTCAAGCACAGCTTTAATAAGTTGTTCGCCAATTTCTGCATCTTTATTAAATTTAACATCCAATTTATTGGGGTGAACATTAATATCATATTCTGAAGGGTTAACGCTTATATTGATAAATGCCACAGGAAAGCGATGCTCCGGCATTAAAGTATGATAAGCCTGTTCTAAGCTGCGGTTTAGCATATCACTTTGGATATAGCGATTGTTTATATAAAAATGATAATAACTGCGGCTGGGCTTTGTGAAACCGGGATGTGAGATATAGCCTTGGAACATTTCCGTATCTAAATGCACAAGTTTTTTTATAATATCTCTGCCGTAAACACTCATAATAGCCGGCTTTACCTCACCGTTTCCTGAGCTTTGAAATATTTTTTTGTTGTTATTTCGCAATTCAATGGCAATGTTGGGATGAGAAATAATTAATTTTCCCACCATATCGCTGATATCACGCAATTCTCTGGTAGGGGTTGCCAAAAACTTTTTTCGGGCAGGTGTGTTGTAAAAAAGATTTTCAACCACAATTTCTGTACCGTTGTTGCAAGGTGCGGCTTTTAAGCCAATAAATTCCCCGCCTTCCAAAATACCTTTATAACCGCTATCCTGTTCTTTGGTTTTGGTGGAAACGGAAATTTTAGATACTGCGGAAATAGAAGCCAAAGCCTCACCTCTAAATCCCATGGTTAGCAGTTGGTTTAAATCTTCAATAACATTTAATTTGCTGGTAGCATGGCGTAAAAAAGCCGTGGCTATTTCCTCTTTTGCTATGCCCTCGCCATTATCTATAATGCGAATTTCATCAAATCCGCTATTTTTTAAAAAAATGCGAATGGATTTAGCTCCTGCATCTATTGAATTTTCCATTAATTCTTTAATAATTAGGGTTGGTCTTTCCGCAACTTCACCTGCGGCTATTTGGTTGGCAATATTTTGATTTAATACATTAATTTTTTTACTCATGCTTTTCACCTAAATAATCCTGCCACTCCGCTAATAGGGATAAGGCTTTAATGGGTTTAAGATTATTCAAATCTAAATCCTGTATTTGGTTTAAAACTTCTTCTTGCTCATCGGTTAGCTCTTTAAAAAGGGAAAAATCCATTTTTTCCTCAGGGTGTTTAATGATATTTAGCTTATTTTTTTCTAAAATTTTCAATTTCTTTTTAGCTTGGTTAATAATGGATATGGGTAAGCCCGCTAATTTTGCCACCTGAATACCGTAGCTTTTATCCGCTTTGCCGGGGATTATTTTTCTTAAAAAAGTTAAATCATTGTTTATTTCTTCCACGGTAATGGCATAATTTTTTATATTGGATTTTTCATCTTCCAGCTGTGTTAATTCGTGATAATGGGTGGCAAACATGGTTTTGGGAGCATAGGTAGCATCGGCTAAAAATTCAATACAAGCCCAAGCCAATGCCAAACCATCAAAAGTGCTGGTACCCCTGCCTATTTCATCCAATAATACAAAGCTATTTTCTGTGGAATGCTTTAATATCTCCGCAGTTTCACGCATTTCCACCATAAAGGTGCTGTTGCCTCCCACTAAATCATCGGAAGCACCAATACGGGTAAATATGCGATCTACCAAGCCGATATGGGCACTTTCTGCAGGCACAAATGAACCTATTTGTGCCAATAAAATAATTAAAGCAGCTTGTCGCATATATGTGGATTTACCTGCCATATTTGGACCGGTAATTACCATAATACGGTTTGTTTCATTATCTAAAAACACATCATTGGCAATGAAAATTTCTTCATTTACTTTTTCCACCATGGGATGCCTGCCGTTGATTATTTCTATTTTACCGCTGTTATCCAATGTGGGACAGCAGTAATTGTTTTCCCGAGCAACCACCGCCAAGGAGCGAATAACATCTGTTATCGCTATGATAGAGGCAGTAAGCTGTATTCTTGGGGTGTTGGCGGTTATGTATTCACGGAGTTGGCAAAATTCATCGTACTCCATTTGGTAAAGTTTATCTGTGGCACCTAAAACCTTATTTTCGTATTCTTTTAATTCAGTGGTAAAATATCTTTCACCATTGGTAAGGGTTTGCTTCCGCACATAATAATCGGGAACTTGGTCTTTATAGGAATTTGAAACTTCTATATAATAGCCAAAAACACGGTTATAGCGTATTTTTAAGGTTTTTATACCTGTTTTTTCTCTTTCTGCGGCTTCAATTTCCAAAATCATTTGTTTGCCGTTTTTAGCTATATTTTTCAGCTCATCTATTTCGCTGTTAAAACCTTCTTTGATGAGATTGCCTTCCTTGGGGGAAATTGGCGGCTCATCTTGAAGGGTATTTTCAATGTTAAGGTAGATATCGTTTAAATCATCAAATTCCTTTGCCATATCCACAAAAAGTTGGGCGGATAATTGAAAGAGAATTGCTTTAAAATTTTTCAAATTAACCATGGAAGATTTTAAGGATGCCACATCTCTGGGGGTGCCGCTGCCATAGGCAATACGACCTGCCAAACGTTCTAAATCGTGGATTTCCAATAAAAAATCTTTTAATTCATCTACCAGTATAGGATTATCGTATAATTCTTTTACCGCAGCTTGACGCTGTAAAATAGTGGCAATATCCAAAAGTGGATTATTGAGCCAATCTCCAATTAAGCGGCGACCCATAACCCCTACTGTTTTATCAATAACCCAAAGTAAGGAGCCTTTCTTTTTGGCGGTAAAAATTGTTTCAGTAATTTCTAAATTTTTTCTGGTGCTTTGATCAAGTATCATATAGGTGTTGGAATTATAATGCTCTATTTTGGCAATATAGTCCAAATTTCTTTTTTGAGTTCGGTTTAAAAAAGCCATTGTAGCACCGGCTGCCACCATGGCAAGTTCCGGTAAAAACAAAGTTTCCGCATCTTCTATTTGAAAATGAGCGGCTAAAACTGCTTTTGCGTTTTTTAAATTAAAATCTTCATTATCGGCTTTGGTTACCAAACCTTCAAAAACCTGTTTTAATCTTTTACGAAATTCGCTGTTTTCATAAAGCTTTTCTGGAATTAATATTTCCTTGGGCTTAATGCGGTAAATTTCATCAAATATTTTATGTGTATCTTCACCTTTGTTTAAAATAAATTCTGTGGCTTTAAATTCACCTGTGGAAATATCGGTATAACAAAGTCCCCAGCTCTCTTTTTGGGTATACAAAGTTGCCAAAAAGCTGTGGGCGCTTTCCGGCAACATTGTACTTTCCAAAACAGTTCCTGGGCTTATAATGCGAATAATATCTCTTTTAACTAAACCTGTGGCGGTTTTTGGGTCTTCAACTTGCTCGCAAATAGCAACTCTAAACCCTTGGTCTATTAATTTTGCTATATAGCTTTCCGCTGCATGGTGAGGTACGCCGCACATGGGAACTCTGCCTAATTCCCCTGCACTTCTCGAGGTTAAGGTAATATCCAATGCTTCAGAAGCCACAATGGCATCATCGGCAAACATTTCGTAAAAATCGCCCATGCGGAAAAAAATTATTGCTTCGGGATGCTCATCTTTAGCAGCCTGAAATTGTTGCATCATTGGTGTAACCTTAACCATGCACTTCTCCTTAGTTTAGTTTACTAAAAAATTAGTGGCAGCCTGCACAGCCCGCACAATCTTCTTCGCTGCATTCATCGGGATCTTCCCCGGTTAAAGCTTTTGAAATCATAGCGTTTACTTGCTGTAAAATAATGCCTAATTCTTCTTGGGCTTTATAAAATTCAGCTATGTTCATATTCTTTTCCATTTTTTCTTGTGCAGAATTAAATTGCTCAATAAGCTCGGCATCGGGTTCGCCGCCACTTTCCTGAATATGATATAACTGATGCTGCATTTCAAAATAAGAGCTTAACAGTGCTTCAGCGGCGGGGTCTGCCTTTACGGCATCTTCCTTGGCTTTTACTGCTTGTAATTCGGCACATTCCTCTAATGCTGCTGCTAACTCCGCAGCTTTCTCAATAACTTGTGACATAATTGTCCTCCTTTTTATAATAACCGGCCTTTTAACGACCAGGTATTTGCCTTTGTAATTTCCACCTGTAAAATTTTACCTGTGTAATCTTTAGGTGCTTCAAAGTGCACCAATTTATTTCCTTCTGTTCTGCCGCTTTGAACTTGAGGATTGTTGCGGCTTTTGCCTTCACCTAAAAGTGTAAAGGTTTTCCCTATCATTTCCAGATTTTTTTCCAAACTAATTTTATTTTGAACATCCATTAAGGTTAAAAGCCTTTGTTTTTTTACGCTTTCTTGGATTTGTTCAGGCATATTGGCAGCAGGAGTATCTTTTCTGGGGGAATACATAAAGGTGTAAGCTAAATCGAATTTTATGGTATTTAAAATTTCCACGGTATCGGCAAAATCCTCTTGGGTTTCTCCGGGAAAGCCCACAATAATATCTGTGGTTAAAACACAATTTGGAAATTTACTTTTTATTTTTGCCATCAATTCCAAATAATATTCTTTGGTGTAGTGCCTGTTCATCTTTTTTAAAATAGAGCTGGAGCCGGATTGAAAGGGTAAATGAAAATGGCGACAAACCTTGGGTGAATCTTCTATTGCCGCAATAATTTCATCGCTGAAATCTTTGGGATGAGAGGTCATGTAGCGTATGCGTTCCAAACCTTCTATTTTTTCCATCTTCAGGAGCAGTTGAGCAAAATTAGCATCATCGGGTAATCCCTTGCCGTAGGAATTTACATTTTGCCCCAATAGGGTTATTTCTTTGACGCCATCAGCCACTAAAAGCTGTGCTTCATTTAATATATCCTGTAAATCCCTGCTTTTTTCTCTGCCCCTAACATAGGGCACAATGCAGTAGGAACAAAAATTATCGCAGCCGTACATTATGGTTAAATAGCCCCTAAAATCGTCTTCACGCTTGTGAATCCGCCCTTCAGCTATGTTTTCATCTAAATCAAAATCTATAAAAGGTCCTTTTTCGGTTTTTAATTTTTCCAGATAATATGGTATTTTATCTAAACTTCTGGTACCTAAAACCAAATTTATGTGGGTGCGTTTTTTTAAAACCTCGTCCACTTTTTCTTTTTTAGAAACCATGCAGCCAATAACAATAACTATAAGGTTGGGATTTAATCTTTTGCGTAAAATCAGGCTATCAATAAAGCCAAAGATTTTTTTCTCCGCAGTATCCCGAATGGAGCAGGTATTCACTAAAACCAAATCTGCCTCGTCCAAAATATCCGTAAATTGGTAATTTAATTTTTCTAATAATGCCGCTGCAAATTCAGAATCGTGTTGATTCATTTGGCAGCCGAATGTTCTGATAAAATATTTCATTAAAACCTCAGTTTATCCTTACAAAAAGTTAATAACATTAAATGGAATACATCTTATTATTATAACATTTTTTATTGGTTTTGCATAGACTTTGTTGCTTATACAATAAAATTAAATAATAATTGCAAAAAACAACGAAAAAGAATATAATATTATAATAAGTTGGGAATAGGAGGAATATTATGGCTTGGATATTAGTATTGGTGGGCGGCGTTTTTGAAGTGGCATGGGCAGGAACTTTAAAATTGACCATGGGTTACTCTAAATTAATTCCCTCAATTTATAACCTAATTTTTATGGCACTGAGCGTTTTTTGCATCTCAACTGCGGCAAAAACTTTACCCATAGGCACAGCCTATGCGGTGTGGACAGGGATTGGAGCTGTTGGAGCTGTGGTAGTGGGGATTCTATTTTATAAAGACCCCATAACAATTACCCGAATTTTCTTTTTGAGCCTTATTGTTATTGGAATTATCGGTTTAAATGTTACCTCAAGTTAATTTTTATTACGCTTTAATAATCTATATATTACTTTTTAATTGATTATACAGTGAGTTTTAATTTGCCATAAAGTGGGTTTTTCCGAATTTTTTAATTGCGGATAAAATCTTTTTTAATTACTTTTACCTTGAAAATATAATATTTCCTACAAATAGGTAGTTATCCATTATAATATAATAATATTTTTTACAAATAGGTAGTTATCCATTTTTTTTCCTTCAATATATTAAAATCCACACCTTGGGGAAATTTTTCTTTTATAATATTGCAAAAGTTCTCCCTTTCCAAAGTGGGAATCAGGCAGAAAATAGCGGCATTATTTTGGTATTCAATATGGTCTATAATGCGGTTTTCTTCCATAAGATAATGCTCAACTTTACCTAAAAGTTCATAATTCATAAATAGGCACACAGTTTCACCCGAGGTAAGCTGTGCCTTTTTTGTATTTTCCAAAGCTAATTGGGCGGTTTTTCCGTAGGCTCGCACTAAGCCACCTGTGCCCAGTAAAATGCCGCCGAAATATCTGGTTACCACCACTGCACAATGGGAAAGCCCCTCGCCTTTTATCATCTCCAAAACAGGTGAACCAGCAGTACCGGATGGTTCACCATCGTCGCTGCATCGCTCTATTTCATTTTTTTCTCCCACTATATAGGCGTAAACATTATGGGTGGCATTTCGGTTCATTTTTTTTATTTTTGCAATAAAATCTTGTGCTGCTGTTTCGTCATCTGCTCTGGTGCAATAAGCAATGAATTTGGATTTTTTTTCGCTAAATTCCCCGACACCATCGGCGGCTAAAACAATTTTTTTTGTCATAAAATATCCTCACCTGTTTATTGATATCAGTCTAACACAAAATACCAATGATTTCCATATGAAAAAAGAGCATTCTTTGGTTTTTGCCAAAGTCAGCTCTTTTTATTTTGTTATTTTTTATAAAATTAACCTATT
>JAVXOZ010000010.1:36000-67789 GCA_036644995.1 Clostridiales bacterium
TATTTTTTATAAAATTAACCTATTATTTATAATCGCTGAATCCCTGTTTAAAACTTTGCATAATTTCCGGAGATTCATCCATTACATAGGAACGTGCCACAGTACCATTGGTGTCACGATCGCAGCCATCCCACCAAACAGCCATTTTTATTTTGGGATAATTTGGAATTTCAGCAAACATATCTTGTATCCATTTGTTTTTATCCCCACCCATAGATGCCGAGGAAAATTCCGTTATCATCAATGGCTCACTGAACCACTTGGCATAATTTTTATAAAGAGGCTTGTAAAGTTCCCCAAAGCTTTGCCATGTTTCCCCAATATTTTCGTAATATGTACCGGTATTGTAGGCGGTTAACCCTACTATATCCACATATTCCGAACCCGGGTAATACATTAAACTATGGTTCCAATCGAAATCCGGTTTGGATTCACCATTGGGGTTCCAAATCCAAATGGCATTATCCACATCTTCGTCACGGAATATATCTGCCACATAGCGATAAAAATCTTTAAATATTTCGCTGTCCTTACCACATTGATACCCGGAATAGGAACACCAATCCCCATTCATTTCGTTACCTAAGCGGAAAAGCACAGGATGTTCAAATTTTTTAATGGTTTTGGCATAATCTTTAAGAAATCTATCATATTTGCCGTCTAAAATATCATAAACCATATTTTCCCCGGTGATATTGCCTTGGTCATCAATAATATCCGTTGTTTGCAAGGTAAGTTCTACAACTTTACCGTGTTTATAGGCATTTTCCAGGGTGGTTTCCCAATAATTAATATCTGATTTTTCAGTAATGTGATTATACCAAAGCAAAACAGGAAAATCATACTGAAAATAATCTTCATATTCCTTTACTTTTTTATAATTTTTATCAATTTCCGGTTCAAAAAGACCCCATGTAAGCGTTGAGTTTTTACCAAAATATGTTTTGTAAAAATCTTTGGTTTCGGAATTCCAGTTACGGGAAGCAATATTTTTACTTTTTGTTTTGGCGATAAAGGGCGCAGCTGAAACCGAGGTTGTTTTAAAACCTTTAATTATAAAATCGTAATCGCTTTGTTGTATAGGTTTAGAAGATTTAATAAAAACGGAATAGATTACATTTTCACCGCCAATATCCAAAACCACGTAATTATTCAAATCGTTTGAAACCCGTGAAAATTTTTCCCTTGACCACCGTGAAACAGTTGCTATATTTTCACCATATTGTTCCTGTGCCACACTGATATTTTGGTGATCTATGGCGTTTTCCATAAAGCCATTGCTATAATTGATGTAGGTATCTGTATTTACTTCTTTGGTAAGCTTTTGTTTATAAATTTCTATTCTTGTGCTTCTGTCAGTTAAAATAGCACAAACATCAGCGTAGGACATATCATAGGTCATACCTTTTTTAACAGGCAATTCATAGCCTTTTACCAGATTGGTAAAAACATCGTAATCTGATTTTTCTTCTACTATATAGGTATTTTTTACAGCTTCATTTACTTCTTTTTCATCACTTTTGTTTGAGTAAACATAAATTGTTACCCCAACGCTGATTAAAATTGAAATGATAAATACTGCCATAGCAATTTTTTGTAATACTTTCATAAAACCTCCATATGGAAAAATACGGAAACATTCAAAACAAGCTAAATCAACCTAATTGCAACATAAATCAAAGAAAAACAGTAAAACCTGTGACCTTAAATCAATCTGTAAATCTTTTTAATATTTATTAAAATTTACTAATTTAGAATTTACTCATAAGAATTTTTAAATAATTTTACTAAACATCATAAATTTTAAACTTTTTTCAGTAATCTGCAAAATGCCATATTTAAAGCACATATTTTTTAACGAATAAATTTTAAACTACGGTTAACTAACGCCATAAATTTCAAAAAATAGTTTAAAAGCCACAGCTCAATCTTCCAAAGTTCTCTTTAAAAATTCTTTGGTACGTTGGTGGGTAGGGTTGCTGAAAATTACCTTGGGGTCCCCTTCTTCCACAATGTAGCCATCATCCATAAACACAACTCGGTCTGCCACATCACGGGCAAAATTCATCTCGTGGGTAACCACCAACATGGTTAATCCGGATTCTGCCAAGTTTTTCATAACCTTTAAAACTCCACCAACCATTTCCGGGTCTAAAGCACTGGTGGGCTCATCAAAAAGCAAAGCATCAGGCTCCATGGATAAAGCACGGGCAATAGCCACCCGCTGTTTTTGTCCACCGGAAAGTTGCGCTGGCCGTGCATCTATATACTCTGCCATCCCCACTTGATCCAAGTAACGCATAGCGGTTTCTTTTGCCTTTTTTTTATCGTATTTTAGCACTTTTATTAAGCCAACTGTGCAATTAGCCAATACCGATAAGTTGTTAAAAAGATTAAATTGCTGGAAAACCATACCCAATTTGGTGCGATATTGAGCATCTGATATTTTGCCATCGTGGATATTTTCACCACGGTAAAAAATATCACCGCAGGTAGCAATTTCCAAAAGATTTATGCACCGCAAAAGCGTGGATTTACCCGAACCCGATGAGCCGATAATGCAAACAACCTCGCCCTCGGACACATCAAAATTTATATCTTTTAAAACTTCGTTATCACCAAAAGATTTTTGCAAATGACGAATTTCAATTACTTTTTTCTTATCGGCCATGTCTATCCTCCACTACAATCTCGGATTCCGGGGTAGTTTGGGAACCGTGAATAGTATATGTATCTCGCCCTGCCAGTTTACGCTCAAATATGCGTAAAATACGGGTGATAGTAAATGTCATAATCAAATAAATAACACAGGTAATCAGGAAAACCGGGAAATACTGAAAATTTGCCCCTGCAATAGCTTTTGAGGCAAAAAACAGCTCTGTTACAGCGATTACATTTAAAACAGAGGTATCTTTAATATTAATAATAAATTCATTGCCTGTGGCAGGTAAAATATTACGCATAACTTGGGGTAAAACCACGTTTAACATGGTTTGTCCATGGTTCATGCCAATGGAGTGAGAGGCTTCAAACTGACCTTTATCCACAGAGATAATACCCCCACGGACAATCTCAGCCATATAAGCACCGGTGTTAATGGAAACGATGACATAACCTGCAAGTATAACAGGTAGTGTAACAGAAAAAATAGTTGCCACACCATAAAAAATTACCATTGCCTGTACAATCATGGGTGTGCCACGGAAAACTTCGATATAAATAGATAATATCACATTGATAATTTTAAAGGTGATACGTTTTAACAGAGAATCGTTAACGGAAACAGGGATAGTACGCACCACCCCAATGAGTAAACCGATTAAAGACCCTGTAAGTGTACCGGTGATGGCAATTAACAATGTAACCCCGGCACCTTTTAAAAACATGGGCCAGTAGTTCATTAAAATGTTCCAAGACGTTGCAAAAAATCCTATATCCCCACCGGAAGCTGCTGCTAATTCAAACATAATTGCTCCTAAGAAAAATATTATTTAACGTGTAAAAAAAGACCGAACAATAGGACCCAAGGATAAAGTCCGGTCTTTTTTATTTACCACATAAGCAAAAATTAAAACTTTTGCCATCAAACAAAATAATTATACACATAGATTTAAAACCAATTTATTTTAAAGCTACATTATAATTTAAAATCTCTTTAAAATACCCTTTATTGGGCAGCGGGTTGATTTTTAACAGCTTGATCCATAATTTCCAAGCGTTGTTCTTCGGTGATGCCGGCTAAAACTTTATTGATATCGGCTAACAAAGTATCGTTACCTTTTTTAACACCAACGGAAATAGCTACATCTTCAGGGGTGTAGGTAAAGCCTTGACCTTCGGCAAATTCAATGGTTTTGAAATTATCGTTGGCAGCGGCAGCGGAAAGTCCTTCAGGTCTTTCAGAAACATAGCCATCAATAACTCCGCTTTCCAAAGCAACACGCATAGCAGGGAAATCTTCCATAGGTGTTTGTTTTACCACACCGGGAATTTGATCTACCACGCTGGCATGGAAGGTGTTTAACTGACCGGTGATTTTAGCACCTGTAAAGTCTTTTAAAGATGTTGCGTTGGCATAATCACCATCTTTTTTAACAACCATAACCAAAACGCTGTTATAGTACATATCACTAAAATTGATAATTTTTGCCCTATCTGCTGTTGCACTCATACCTGCAATAATAGCATCAATGGTGCCTGCATCCAAACCTTGGGGTAAACCATCCCAGCTGGTTTTAACAATTTCTAATTTTTTACCCATGCCATCTGCAAGCAATTTGGCAATTTCCACATCATAACCACCGGCGTAATCTCCGCCATTGATGGCAACTGCACCGTTTTTGTTATCAATTTGTGTCCAGTTAAATGGGGCATAGCCGCACTCCATACCAACACGGAAGGTATCTGTTTCGGCTTCTGCTGTGGTGTCTTCAGCTTTGTCCTTACCGCCACAGGCAGCAAAAGACATAGTTAGCAACATTGCCATAAATGCCACTGTAAGAATTTTTAAAGTTTTTTTCATTTTTTCTCTCTCCCTTTCGAAAATCACTATATATAATTTAATATATATGAATATCAATATTTTCCCTCAAAATCATAAAAATGTCAAGCGAAAACCAAAAATAATTAGGACTTTATTGAATATTTAGCCAAAAATTAAATCTTTTCCTTGTATATGGGATATGATATAATAATATTAATAAGAAAATAAGGTGATAAATATGAAAATAACAACATTAAATAATCTTTTTACCCATGGAGAAAACTATTTAGATACCGTGGTAACACTGGGCGGCTGGGTTAAAACCATTCGCAATTCCAAATCTTTGGGATTTATAGAGCTAAACGACGGCACTTATTTTAATAATATACAAATAATATTTGAAGAAAATAAAATAGACAATTTTTCTGATATTGCCGCCCAAAATGTGGGTGCGGCACTTGTTATCACAGGGAAATTTGTTAAATCTCCCAATAAAAAACAACCATTTGAAGTACAAAGTGAAAAAATAGAAGTGGAAGGAACATCTTCCCCGCAATATCCCTTGCAAAAAAAACGTCATACTTTGGAATATCTCCGCACCATACAGCATTTAAGACCACGCACCAACACCTTGGCGGCAACTTTTAGGGTGCGTTCTGCGGCATCATTTGCCATTCACCAATTTTTTAATAATGAAGGATTTATTTACGCCCACACCCCCATAATTACCGCCAGCGATTGTGAGGGTGCAGGTGAAATGTTTCGGGTTTCAACTTTAAACCCCAACAACTTACCGCAAAAAAACGGTGCTGTGGATTACAGTGCGGATTTTTTTGGCAAACCCACAGGTTTAACTGTAAGCGGTCAACTGGAAGGTGAAGCCATGGCACTGGCTTTTTCAAAAATCTACACCTTTGGCCCGACTTTCAGGGCAGAAAATTCCAATACCCCACGCCATGCCGGGGAATTTTGGATGGTAGAGCCGGAAATTGCCTTTGGGGATTTAACAGATGATATGGATTTAGCGGAAAAGATGATAAAAAACGTAATCAAAGAAGTGCTAAAAACTTGCCCCCAAGAAATGGAGTTTTTTAATGCTTTTTATGATACGGGATTATTGGAACGTTTAAACAATATTATATCTGCGGATTTTGCCAGAATAAGCTACACCAAAGCCATAGAATTGTTAGAAAAAGCCGAGGTTGAATTTGAATACCCAGTAGCTTGGGGTATGGATTTACAAACCGAGCACGAACGTTATTTAACAGAAAAAGTCTACGAAAAACCACTTTTTGTAACAGATTACCCCAAAGAAATTAAAGCCTTTTATATGCGTTTAAACGATGATGGCAAAACCGTGGCGGCAATGGATCTTTTAGTACCCAACGTAGGCGAAATAATTGGCGGCTCCCAAAGAGAAGAAAGGCTTACACTCCTTACCCAACGCTTGGCTGAATTAAATATTAAGGAAGATGAATATTGGTGGTATTTGGAATTGCGAAAATACGGCGGCACACGCCACGCAGGTTTTGGTTTGGGCTTTGAGCGGCTTATTATGTATATAACCGGGATGAAAAATATTCGTGATGTTATCCCCTTCCCCCGCACCACAGGCCAGGCTGAATTTTAAATATTTAAAACTTACAATTAATTTATAAAAACTTTTGTAAAAGAGGTGCAATTTCTAAAATTTTGTTGTATAATAGTCAAAATGAAAAAATTTTACCATTAAGTATGGTATTTTAAAACCTTGTTATTTTTTTCAATTTAAGTTTATTTAAATGCGATAAACTTTAAATATAATGTGTTATTTAAACAAAATATTTTTACGGAGGCAGTGTTTAATGGAAAACACTATGGTTCAAAAAAAATTGAAAGATTTAACCAAAACCTTGTGGCATGAGTACATTATCAGTCCCAAAAATAAAGATTTTAAAGACTTTTTTAAATTGCTGGAAAAAAACTTTGTATCAATAGGTACAGGAAAACATGAGTTCGTTATTAATCTTAAAGATTACAAAAAGTGCCTTTTAAATGATCAGGAAGCAGAAAATATTGAATTTAATATAATTGATGAATGGTACGGCTGTATAGAGGTAACCCCCGAAGTATTTGTGGTTTATGGCACAATATGGATTCGGGAAAAAGCCGATGAATATAAATCTATTTTTATTGAAATGGATACCAGATTTACCTTGATTTATAAGGTAATAGATGAAAAAATAACCTTGGTGCATATGCACCGTTCCGTGCCCAATAAAGAGCAGGCAACCGGGGAATATTACCCCACCAGCATCACCCATCAGGCTGAAGAAGCCATAGCTTTAGCCTATGAATTTAAGCAGCAATCGGAAAAAGACCTGATGACGGGAATTTACAACAGGCATTTTTTGGAAGTACATATAAACGAGTGTTTGCAGGCACGTAATTATGGCTATTTTTATTTTTTTGATTTAGACAATTTTAAAAAAGCAAATGATACCATGGGTCATATCCATGGCGATGCTGTGATATTGCGCTTGGTGGAAATATTAAAAACAATTTTTCCCCAAGAAGCCATTATAGGCAGATTGGGCGGGGATGAATTTGTGGTTTTTGATTTTATGGAACAAACCATAGTCCATGCTGAAAAAAAAGCAAATAAAGTATTGAAGCTTTGTAAAGATAACAACCCCTGCTCCTTGGGAATTTCCAAAACTGATGCAACGGCGGAAAGTTTTTATTCCTTATATGTTAAAGCAGATTACGCTTTATATTATGCAAAAAAACACAATAAAGGAACTTTTAGTTGGTATGAAAAATAAATCATTACAAAATATATACCTAAATTGGCAATAAACTGAAATTTGCTTTTTTGTGTTTTTGTGGATAACCCACAAAGGTAAGGGATCCAATAAAATTTTATTTGGCGTTTTTTTATTATATTTAGAGTTATTACTTAAAGTTGTATTAAAAAAGTTAGGCGGTGAACCATGGGTTTAGGAATTAAAAAAATTAATGTTCACGGTCTTAATCTTTACCAAGCAAAAATTAAAATAGATAGCGAAATTCGCCGTGCCACCAAAGATGTTTACCGTTTACGCATTATCCACGGCTACCACAGCGGCACCGCCATTAAGGAAATGCTGGAAGAATATGAGGGCTTTCCCAAGGTTTTACGCATTGCTCCCGGTGGCAATGATGGAGAAACAGATTTGGTTTTAAGGGAATTATAATAAAAATAACCCACTATTTAAAATAATATTCCTAATTCTATATGCTAATTTCAATGATATCTAAATAATAGCTGCTTTAAAAATTAACCGCAAAATTAAATATTTATCTAATTTATAATTTTGTGGTTTTAAAATTTTTCAGTTTTTCACGATAATTACATATTATACTTTGAGTGCCAAAATATTGTAAAATATTTAAACAATTATTAAAAATATTTACATATATTAAGAGGAAAAACTTAACAAATGTAGAATAATGTATTGTTATGAAAAAATTCTTGGACAAAAATTTAAAAATTTAATTAAGGAAGTGATGCTTGAAAAGTTGAAGTTTTAGCGGTTCAATTCATCCATGTTTTACAAGTATTTTTTTGATCTATGTTAAGTGAATATTTTAAGGAGGGATTTTTTTAATGAAGAAACATTTACTCATTACAACTTTAGTTATGGCAATGGTTCTCTGCTTCTCTTTTGGTACTTTGGCAGCTGATATTACCCATAATGACCCCAATAACGATCCTAACAAATATATCGTTAAAGATGCCATTGTTCAAGGTGTAGATACTGCTGATTTATATATTGGCACAGTAAAAGATTGGAAAGCCGGTAAATCCACCAATTTCCCATATGTAAAAGATCGTAAAACTTTCTTTGAAAATGGTGAAGCACTTAATGATAACGACATCATCATCACCAATGGCAAAGTTGGTGCAGTTCTTGCTGTAGGTACCAGAAATCCATGGGGTTATCCCGCAGGTTCTGTGCTTGATGCCGGTACTGTAACCACAAAGCAAGCAAATCGTGATACCGTTTGGTCTGTTGAATTACTGATGAATGGTTGGGATTCTTGGGCACCCAGTAATTGCGGAGTTGTAACCTTTGATTTGGTAAAATATAATTTCCAAACCAAGGCTGAAGATGCCGCAGGTATTAATGCTGTTAAGGTTACCAGAGTTTACGATATTAAAGGAACAAAATTTGATGTAAACACTTATTACAGTGCAGGTGCAGGCAATAGTTACCTTTATATGTTTGATAAACTTAAAAACACTTCAGGTAAAGAAACCGCATCAATGTCCAATAGATTTGCCATGACCAATAAAGGTGATGATGGCGGTTCTATGTATACAGATAAAGCAAAACAATCTGCAGGTAGCTATGGTGTAAGCACCACAGGTTCCACATACAGCACCACTTTAATGGTACCCGGAACAAGCACATCATCTGCGAATATTCAGCATCCTTTCACCAAAATAGGTGGAGCTGTTGGTTATAAGGAATTACGTTTTAACCAAACTTGGAAAGAAAATGAAGAAATGACTTATGATGAATACATTATCATTTCTGATGAACCTTCAACCAAAGTAGCTAACGATTTTTCAATGGCATATAATAAAATTACTGATAAAACAACAGTTTCCGGTACTTTAGAAGGTATTGATACTGCAAAAAATTCCGCTATTGTTGTTAAAAAAGGTAACACAATTTATGGCTGGTATGATGTTGCCAAAGATGGAAAATCTTATACTTTAGATATTCCTAAAGCAGCATCGGTTGAAAATAGATCTGCAGAAGCAGAAGAATATACAGTTTATTTAGAACATCAAGGTCGTGCAGCAGGTGATGCTGTTGTCATTGATAATTCTAAAGCAGCAGACACTTGTAATTTAAAAGTAGGTGCTGCCAAAGCTGATATTACAATCAATTTGAAGGATAAAGCAGGCAACCCGGTTTGGGGTAAAGTTGAATTTTTAGGTGAATACCCCACTGTTCGTTACATTGGCAATTCTGTTTTCCAAGCAGCAGAAAAAGGTGTAATTAAAGCTCAGGTAAATAGTATTACAGATTTCCAAGCCACTGTTTTTGGTGAAGGATATAATTTCTTTTCTGCTCCTGTAAGCATCACCGGTACAGATGTTAAAAACGGTGTAGTTGATGTTACCATTGATATGGTAAACAAGTTACCTGAAGAATGGTTAGCAGCTGATGTTCATCATCATACCAATAAAAATGATGCGTTTGCCTTACCAAAAGATGTTGTATTGTCTAACTTAGCCTCAGGTCTTGATGTTGTAATGACAACAGATCATGACTTTACAACCAACAACTTTGAAACAAATCAATTTATTGCCAATATTAATAAAGATACCAAAGAAATAAACGGTCACATTCCTTCGGAAGAAATTTCAACCTCTTGGGCACATTTTAATGTAATTCCCCAAACCGCTGAATCTTACGATTACTTTATGGACAAAAATAAAGAAAATCATAATATGAATCAGTTTGATAAATTACAAAACTTTGTTGACCAAACCCATAAAGTCGGTGCATCAATCACTGCAAACCATCCTTGGTATAGCTATGGATTATTCTATGCTCAAGATAACGATGCTATTTATGGCGGATATAGCGACGATTATGACAATATAGAAATAAACGCTTGCTGCAGTGATAACGAAAACATTAAAACTATCAACACCACAACCGATCTTTGGAGTTCCTATGCCAGCGGTAAAACAAATAAAACCTATGGCGATGTTAAAAAAGCCCATTATTTAGTTAGTGGTTCCGATACGCATGATGTTTTATATCCAGGAGTTAAAAACGATAAAGGCACCACAAGCGTTGTAACTTATGCAACAGGTAAAGGCCGTACTGTTGCCTACACAGGTAACGTTTCTAAAAAAGATTTGAAAGATACCGGACTTGCTTATGCTAATTCAGTAGCTAATGGTCATTCCTACATTACCTTAGGTCCTGTTTTAAATCTTGACAAAACTCCCGGTAATACCTATACTGTTGCGGGCAATTTCACCACTAAGATTGGGGTACAATCTTTAAGCGGCATTAAAGATATTGTAGTATTATCCAGTTTTGGTAAAGATACTTATGCCTATGATGGTAAAACAGATGATATTTCAGCCAATAAACAATATACCATTAATAACGTTTATGCAGTATACACAGCTCAAGAATTAATGAAAGACGTTAAAAACGATACCGTATCCCTGAATGTTCCTATTAAATCCGGGGAAAAAGGCTGGGTAGCATTTATGTTTGTAGATGCCAATGATTACCATATGTATGCACTTACAAATCCATACTGGGTAAAACAAACTTCCAAATTATATCCGGATACCGCACATTGGGGTATAGATGCCATCAATGCTTTAACTGATAGAGGCGCTATCACCGGTTATGAAGATGGTACTTTCCGTCCTGATAATCAAATTAGCAGAGCAGAATTTGCTGCCATCGTAGCAAGACTTGATAATTTTGCTCCAAAAGCAGAATTTAAAGATTTAGCATTCACTGATGTACCTGAAAATCAATGGTATTATGGTTATATTATGGAATTAACCAAAGCCGGCATCATTAACGGTTATGAAGATAAAACTTTTAAACCCGATGCTTTAATCACCAGAAGTGAAATTGCAAGTATGATTGCTAAAACTGCCGGTTGGGACAAAGGATACAAAATTAATGAAAAATTATCCTTTACAGATATTTCAGACAACTGGGCAAAATCTTATATTCAATACCTTGCTGATAAAGATTTAATAAAAGGTTATGAAGATAAAACTTTCCGTCCGGATAACAATGCAACAAGAGCAGAAAGTGCACAATTTGTATTTAATGCAATGTTTTAATATTAATTAAAATAATTGCGTTGAATAAGTAGTTAAACATTTTTTCTCTAACAAAAAAAAGAGTCTTACTTTATGTAAGGCTCTTTTTTGTTACATTAGTTATACCCTCGGGTAAATTATGAAAACCAATATCCATTGCCATCAGTAAACCAATTATTATGATAGTTTAAATGTTGCAAAAAACTTTTAAGTTAAATAAATCTCAGGTTAAAAAAAAGGTTAAAAGAATACCGAAAAATATACCTAAATCCAAAAATTTTGTGGTAATTTTCAGCACTTGGGCAAAGGAAATGTAAATCATGGCACCGGCGGCAAACCCCATGCCTATGCTTAAAAAAATCACAGAGCCATCTGTTGCCAGCCAACCAATTAGGGCACCTAATGGTGTTACAGACCCTGCCAAAGCGGTAATTAAGAGTATATTTACCTTTTTAACACCGCTTTTTTTCAGTGGTGCACCAATACTAATTCCTTCGGGAATATTATGGAGCATTAAGGCAAAAGCCACCACAAATCCCAAATAAGTGCTGCCTTGAAAACCTGCACCCATGGCTATACCCTCGGGTAAATTATGAAAACCAATACCCATTGCCATCAGTAAACCAATTTTCCCAAAAAAAGCAGATTCATTGGGGGTGTCTAATGATTTTAATTTATTGTTTACAAAATAAGAGCATAAGACCATGAAAATAATGCCCAAAATAAAACCAAATCCCACGGTAAAAGGAGAACCTGTAAGATAATAAGCCTGGGGCATTAAGCTAAACAGGGATATTCCTATCATCACCCCTACCCCAAAACCAATTACCAAGCCCAAGCAACCTTCACGCTCCACAGGCACAAGCAATCCTAAAATACCCCCCAAAAGTGTGGCTATACCTGCCAAAAAACTGATAATTAATACTTCACCAATACCCATAATAAAACCCCCTTCTATTATCTTATGAGCAATTAAGGATTTTAGACAAAAAAAACCTCTCATTTCATATAAAAAGATGAAATGAGAGGTTTTTGTTTATTTATTTTATTCCTTAGCTGCTTTTGCCTCTTTGGCGGCGGCTATAATTTTATCCGCTAAAAGCTGGGGTAATTCTTCATAGCTGGCAAATTCCATGGTAAAGTGCCCTCTACCCTGGGACATGGAGCGTAAATCAATGGCATAGCGATACATTTCCGAAAGAGGAGCACTGGCTTTTATGCACTGCATATTGCCTTTTTGTTCCATGCCCAAAATACGGCCACGGCGGTTGCTCATATCACCCATTATATCACCCATAAATTGATCAGGCACCATAATTTCCACATTTACAAAGGGTTCCAAAAGAATGGGTTTAGCAACTTCACAAGCTTTTTTAAAGGCAACAGAAGCCGCAATTTTAAACGCCATTTCCGAGGAATCCACAGGGTGGTAGGAGCCATCCTTAAGATTAACACTGATATTGGTTACGGGGAAACCGGCTAAAACCCCTTCCTGCATGGATTCACGGAAGCCTTTTTCCACGGCGGGAATGTAGTTTTTGGGCACAGAACCACCAAAAATAGATTCTTTAAATTCAAAATCCATATCGGGATTTGGTTCCATATCCACAATAATATCACCAAATTGACCATGACCACCACTTTGTTTTTTATGGCGACCTTGGATATTTTTGGCGGAGCCTTTAATGGTTTCACGGTAAGGAACTTGGGCATCTAAAATTTCTACATCTACCCCAAATTTCTTTAATAAGCGATCCACCACAATATCCACATGGGCTTCACCAATGGCGGTGAGGAGTGTTTGCTTGGTTTCCACATTTTTTTCCAAGCGTAAGGTGGGGTCTTCATCTATTAATTTAGTAATGGCATTGCCTAATTTATCTTCATCAGCTTTGGATTTAGGTGCTATTGCCACGGTAAAACTGGGAATGGGAAAATCTATACCATCCACAATTACAGGATTGGTTTTGGTGGTTAAAGTATCACCGGTTTTTGCACCGGGCAATTTAGCCAGCATACCAATATCTCCCGGGGCAAATTCGTTGATGGCTATTTGGTTTTTACCCATCATCGTACCTGCGGAGCTGATTTTTTCTTCTTTTTCTTGGTTGGCATTAAACAAGGTACCTTCTGCTTTAAATCTACCCTGCATAACTTTAAAATAGCTTATTCTGCCAACATAGGGGTCGGTCATGGTTTTGAAAACCAAAACCGCAAAGGGACCATCTGGGTCTATTTCTTCATGGGCTTCGATGGGATCGGGACAATCAAAGAATATGGCGTCCATCAATTCATCTATGCCTATATTATTGGTGGCACTACCGCAATAAAGTGCCGTAACCTTGGCATTTTTTACACCATTGTGTAAACCTTTCAGCACTTCTTTTTTGCTTAGTTCTTCACCATCTAAATATTTTTCCATAATATCGTCGTCACCTTCGGCGGCGGCATCATAAAGCATTTCACGATATTTGGCAATGTTATCTTCCATATCTGCGGGGATTTCTATTTCTGTGGGTTTGCCATCTTCATAGGTAAAGGCTTTGTTATCAATAATATTTACAATACCACGAAAATCTTCACCTTCACCGATGGGAATGGTAACGGGGATTATATTTTTTGTAAGTTTTTCTCTTAGAGATTCAATGGTTTTTTCAAAATTTGCATTTTCACGGTCCATTTTGTTAACGAAAATAATTCTGGAAGTATCTCTTTCGTTGGCTTCTTCCCAAATTATTTCTGTACTTACTTGGGCACCGGCAACGGCATCAATAACCATTAAAAGGCTGTCGGCTACTCTTAAACTGCCACGCACTTCGCCGTAAAAATCCATAAAACCCGGGGTATCCAGCAGGTTTACTTTTTTATCACGATGTTCAATTGCCAGTAAAGTGGTACTTACGGAGATTTTCTTTTTTGTTTCCTCGGGCAAATAATCGGATACAGAATTACCTTCACTTACTTTACCTAAGCGTGAAAGAGCACCTGTGTTATAAATCATTGCCTCTGCAACTGATGATTTGCCCGCACCCTGGTGTCCTACAAGAGCCACATTACGAATGTCCTCTGTTTGATAGACTTTCATATATTTACCTCCTCTAATTAAAATATTCGACCTTTTATAGATTAGATATTAATATGTGAAATCCTTTTCATTTTTGACATATTTTTAAATTATTTTTTAGAATACTTTTTTATTGCTAAAAATAGGATTAATAAACAGGAGGCATTTATGGTGAGAGAAAGTATTGTTTTGGGCACAGGCATCTTAATATTAACTAATTTTGCGGTTAAAATTTTAAGCTTGATTTACCGTGGTGTCCTCATCAGGCTCATGGGCAGCGAGGGTTTGGGCTTATCCGAAATGGTTATGCCTTTATTTTCATTTTTATTGGTACTGGCTTCTTTGGGTATACCTTTGGCTATTTCAAATTTAATAAGTGGGGATATAAAAAAAGCTAAAACTTTATCTATTTTAAAAACAGGCATTACCATGTTATTTATAAGCAGCATTTTTGTAACCGCAGCCGCTTTATTAATTTTTCCTTTGGTAAGGGATTATATTTTATCTGACCCCCGTATTTATTTGGGATTTTTACTGTTTTTTCCTTCTATAATTTTAATTTCTGTTTTTTCTGCTTACCGTGGTTATTTTCAGGGTAGCCACCAAAGCTCCTTTATTGGCAAAAGCCAAAGTGTAGAACAGGTGGTGAGGGTAAGTATTGGAATTGCCCTGGTTTATTTTTTAATAAACGCCAATTATCGCCTTAGTGTTTTAATTGGCAGTTTATCCGTGGCAACATTTTTTGCGGAGCTTGCCGGTGGCATTTATTTGTGGCTGCATTTTAAAAAACAAAAAAATAGCTATAAAACCAAAGGAAAATTTTCCTTTGATATAGCCAAGAAAATGCTGTATATGGGGGGTCCAATCACAGTAAGCCGTATAGCCACCACAGCGGCAATAACTTTTCAGGCAGTGCTTATACCCAAGGCTTTAATTCTCAGCGGCTATACCCTATCTGAAGCCGCCTCATTATATGGATATTTCAGCGGTGTGGCTTTAACTATTTTACATTTGCCTGCCATAGTTACAGGTGCTATTACGGTACCTTTAATTCCTTCGGTTGCCGAGGCACAAAAGAAAAAGGATATTCCCCTACTCCATAAAAGAATAAGAGATAGCATTATGTTTACCACCTACACAGCCATTCCCATGCTGGGATTTATTTTTTATTTTGCCACCCCAATCTGCGGTATTTTATTTGCGGCAAAGGAAGCAGGTCCAATGCTGGCACTTTTTTCCTTAGGCGGAATTTTACTTTATTTGCAGCAGCCCATGGTGGCGGTGCTCCAAGGTTTAAATTATTTTAAAGAGCTGCTACTGTGCTTGGTTATTGGGGATGGGCTTTACATCGTTATGCTGGTTATTTGTTTTATGCGTCAAAATTTTACCATAGAAATGGGAATAATAGCTTTTATTATTAACGATATAATATTGCTGACATCTTACATAATTTTATTAAAATTTAAAACCAAAATAAAACTTAATCTTATGGGTTTTACTTTTATACCCATGGCTTACACTTTTTGCGGTTTATTTGGGGTTTATATAATAAAACAATACCTCAATATCACATACCCCAATATTTGGGAAATTATGATTTTCGGTATTGTATTTATTGCTATTTATTTAATTATGCTATTGCTTATAGATGGGAAAAATAACCCCTTGCTCAGCGGTGTTTTAACTTGGCGAAAGCAGCGGAGTAATCGGCCATAGTTTTAAGTTTTTCTTTATCAAGATATTCCAATTTAATAGGGGTAATGGAAATATAGCCTGCTTTTACGGTTTCCAAATCCGTAGGTTCTTCCCCTTGAGATTTAACAGCTTTGGTAAATCCCCCGGTTCCTTCTTTAACATCATCATAGATGTGCCAATAGTAATCTCTGCCATAGGGGCTAATCCTTTTTTCAAAGCGTTCCATCATTCTGGCATGGGAAATAACGGTTTTTTTCATACCTTTTATTTCCGATAAGGGCAAATTGGGAAAATTGATGTTATATAAAAAATTATTTCCTTTTTCATTTTCTAAAAAATTAGGTAAAAGCTCTTTAAAAATATTGGCAGATACAGAAAAATCACTGCAATTAAAATCATTGGAAAGGGCAAAAGTAGGTATTCCTTGGAATGCACCTTGTAAAGCCGCAGCCACAGTACCTGAATACATCACAGAATCTGCAACATTAAGACCGTTATTAATCCCTGAAACTATTAAATCCGGTTTTTCCTCCATTAATTGATCCAAAGCAATCACCGTGCAATCACCGGGTGTGCCTTCCACCATCCAAATATTTAAATCATCTTTGGGCAGATATATTTTTTCTGCGGTTAAAGGTACTAAAAAAGTAACACTGTTACTGGTACCGGATTTTTCTTGAGCAGGCACTACCACGGTTAATTGGTGTTCATCTTTTAAGGCATTAATTAAAGCGTGAAGCCCTTTGCCACGATATCCATCATCATTTACAATGAGTATTTTCATTCATCTCTCACTTCTTTATCAAAGCTATATCACTTCTTTATCAAACCTATATCACTGAACGGGTAATATTGGAAAAATGCCTTTGATTCTATATCATCCAAAGTAATAAATGGGTAAGACCAAAGGTGTGAATCCAAGCTATTATTGCGATTATCGCCCAAAACAAAGTATTCACCTTTTGGCACAGTTACGGGTCCAAAATTATCATTGGATTTTTCCATTAAATAATCTTCGGATAATGCCTTACCGTTTATGTACACAGCTTGGTCTTTAATTTCCACTGTATCTCCGGGTAAACCAATTACACGCTTAATAAACCCTACGCCTTCATCAATTTCAGCGGGGGGATCAAAAACAATAACATCGCCACGTTTTGGCTCACTTATTTTATAGGCAAGCTTAAAAACCAGCACTCTATCATCTTTTTCCAAGGTTGGCATCATGGAACCCGAAAGTATTTTACAAGAATCAATAATAAAAAACTTTAATATCACAGCAATAACTACTGCAATAAGTAGGGTTACAACAAAATCTTTAATTGTGGATAAAAAATTTGACATATTAAACCTCATAAATTCTAATGGTCATTTTTTCGTTTTCAGCATTTCGCAGACCAAACATAAGGTGATAATCCTTGAGGTTTTTATTTAAAAAGTCCACAATTTCATACATATCATCTCTTTTATCAAAGCTCTTGTATGCAATGGGTTCTAAACCTTGGGTTTTTTCTTCACTATGGCTCATTCTTACCACTTTTCCCTAATTAAGGAAAAACCTTCAGAACGGGTTGCTGCGTTGTTTTTAAAAGCACCTCGCACCGCTGAGGTTAAAGTTTTAGAGCCGGGCTTTTTAACACCACGCATGGTCATGCACATATGTTCGGCTTCTATCACAACCAAAACGCCGTTAGGATCTAATTTATCCATAACTGCATCTGCTATTTGTGATGTTAAGCGTTCTTGAAGTTGGGGGCGTTTAGCATACCCTTCCACAGTGCGGGCGATTTTTGAAAGCCCTGTGATGGCACCTGTTTTTTTAGGAATGTAGGCAACATGAGCCACACCGTAAAAAGGCATTAAATGATGTTCGCACATGGAATAAAACGGTATATCTTTAACGATAACCATTTCATCATGGTGATCCGCAGAAAATTGTTTTAAAAGGTGATCTCCGGGCTCAATATGTAAACCGCCAAAAATTTCTTCATACATTCTGGCAACACGGGCAGGAGTTTCCAATAAGCCTTCTCTGTTTACATCTTCACCGATACCAATTAAAATTTCTCTTACTGCTGCTTCAATTCTGGGTTTGTCAAAATTAGGTTTTTCAGTTTTACTTTCCATTTTAAATTCCCTTCAATCTATTAAGAATTTCGAAAATCAATATGTAAGTATATTCTATTGCGTTTCAACAGAAAGGTCAAGCCAATTTCAATTTTTTGCAATAAATAAAAAAATTTTTACACACTTTATGAAAAAAACAGGGGGTAAATCAAATTTTGAGTAAAAATAATGTCGTTTTTCTAAAATCTATTATTTACAATGGGATTATATTAATTGTTTTTTCTGTACTTTTCATGTTGATTTACAGTATTTTTTCTTTACATTTAAAAATCTTGGGTATTTTTAACGCTATAACTATTTTTTGCGGATTTTTTGGCAGTTCTTGGTATAGTAATATAAAAACCCAAGGGCACAATATCTTTATTATGCTTTTTATTACCCTGGGTTTTATTGGTGCTTTAATTGCTTTTTCCTTGGTTATGGGTGGTATAGATTGGATAATCCTGATATCTAAACTTATTTTTGTGATTTTAGGGTGGCTTTTTGGCATAATATTATCACAAAAGCTCTACAAATTTTAAGTAATTTATGTTAAAATTAAATAAAAAAGATAGAGGGGATATCATGAATCATAAAGTTATCACTTTAAGCCGTGAATTTGGCAGTGGCGGCAGGGATATAGGTAAAAAAATAGCCGATGAATTAGGCTATGATTTTTACGATAAAGAATTAATAGAGGCAGCAGCCCAAAGAAGCGGCATAGACCCGGAAATATTAGAGCAAAATGATGAAAAATTGAACACTCGTTTTTCCCCAAGCTTTAATTCAATGAACAGTATTATTTTTTCCACCAGCCAGCTATCCTTAAACGACAGAACTTTTTTGGCGGAAGCTGAAATTATCAAAGAAATTGCCAACAACAAAAATGCGGTTATAGTTGGTCGCTGTGCCAATTATATTTTAGAGGATTACAAAAATTGCTACAATGTTTTCATCCATGCCAATCTTGAGGACCGCATGGAAAGAGCACACAAAGCATATGGTTTGCCTGAAAAAAAGCTTAAGGAAGCTATTCTCACTGCGGATAAAAAGCGTTCTTCCTATTATAATTACTATTCTGATAAGCAATGGGGCAAAGCCCAAAATTATCATGTATGTTTGGATAGTAGCTGCTTAGGCATTGATAAATGCGTAGAAATTTTATTAACCATGGTAAAATAAATAGCAAGCATACTCAATTAACTTATAGTTATGAGTATGCTTTTTTAATTAAAATTAGCCTTTAACTTGAAATTTATTTGAAATTTATTTTAACAGAGTCAATCTGCAATTTCGGCATCTATCTTCCTCGGTTACGGTTAATTTACCGCAGGAAATGCAAACCACTTTATCATCAAAAAGTTTTTCATATTTTTCGGGATAAGGAAAACCCGGGTGAAAAAGCACCACGTCCCCTTCTCTGTAATATTTATAAAGACCTTTATGGTGACTTACATTTAATTTTTTTTCATCGCCATTTTGCATTTCAAAAATTAAAAGATAAACCACATCTTGACCAGTGGTATCTCCTTTTTTTCGCAGTATCTTTTTGCAAATCAATGTTCCCTCTTCACTTTGGGTTACAGGGGTTTTAGACCCAAAGAAAAAAAAGAGCAAAACAAAAACAATGCCGCAAATTCCCGCAAAAATCAAGGCTGTACTCCATTGCAATACAGCTAAAAACCCCAAAACCGTAAATACAGCAATGGCTATAATTGCCAATGCCAAAAAAACATAGGCAATCCCCGGTGTGGAGTTTTTTTTGATTTTAGAAAATTCCGGTCTGCTGATTTTTGGGGAATAGCCTACCCCTTTTCCATAGCTCATAATTTTGTCCTTCACTTACTTTTCATTTTCTATAAAATAGGTTGCTTCCATATCCGCTGTGGATAAGGCAAATGCCAAAGGAAAACGGCGAAAGCTATCACCTACATTTCTATTATCTTCTACCCCGGAAAAACCCATATGATATCGCACAGCAAAGGCTTCTTCCCTGGTTAAAGCCATAAAACCACTAATAATGTAAACTGATTTTTCTCCGTGTCCATAGGGTAAATCATCTTCATAATCATAAGATGGTACTTTTTGCCACTTGCCATTTTCATCCTTAACATTGCGAAAACCAGGCTTATAGCAGTTTATTTTACATAGGTCGTGAAGCAGTGCCACAATGGCAACGGTTTCTTCCCCGGGGTTTAGCCCATATTGCTCCTTAACGCTTTTACGGGAAAGATAATCCTGTAAACAATGGTAAACATTTAAACTGTGGGTTACCAAACCTTCAGGTTTAGCAAGATGAAAACGACCACTGGCAGGAGCAGAAAAAAAATCGCTGCGATTTATTAAATACTCCAAAAGTCGTTCACTGCCTTCTCGTTTAATGTTTTTTCGGAATATTTCTATAAATTCCTCTTTTTTTGACATTTATTTACTCCTTTTGACCTTATATGTATTAATTACGATTCTAAAACCAAAATTCCTGCTTAAAATCTTATTTATTTTGACAAATTCCCAAGGCTTCGCCACTTTTTAAAACCACTTGGCATTCGTCTGCCAAAATTTCATTGCTTATACTTCTGGTTTCCCCAAAGGTAAATTCCAAATCCAAAAGTTGATATTTTAACCCATGGCTTTCCCCTGTAACAACCTTTTTTGAAAGAGGAATAAGGGAAAAATATTTATTTTTTTCGTTATTTATTACAAGTTTTTTTTGGGGATACATCATTTTTATACTTGTATTTTCATTAATAATGGTAATGTCTTTTTCATATTTGCTCAGGAGCAATATATTCCCCAGCTCCATATCCCTGCGTTTACCCCCCAAAGCACCTAAAATTATTATTTCCTCATAATTGCGTTTTATGGCTTCTTCAATGCCTAAGGCTAAATCTATGTAATCTTTATCACAGGGATAAGTCAATGTTTCCACCTGATTTTCCCGATAAAAATTTAAGGTATTTAACGCTAAGGAGTCAAAATCTCCCAAGGCTAAATTAGGTTTTATGCCTAAATTTTGGCAATGATTGCCGCCACCGTCCACAGCTATGATAAAATCATCTTTTTTTAACAAAGCAATATGGAAATCCTTATTATTTAATTCGCCATTGCAAAATAATACTGCTCTTTTTAATTGATTCATTAGATTTCTTTCATTAAATTAACCATTTCAATGGCAGTTACCCCTGCATCATACCCTTTATTGCCGCTTTTTGTGCCTGCTCTTTCAATGGCTTGCTCAATATTATCCGTGGTTAAAACACCAAAAATAACAGGCTTACCGCTTTCCAAAGAAACCGATGCCACACCTTTGGAAACCTCAGATGCCACATAATCAAAATGCGGAGTATTACCACGAATAACAGCACCTAAGCAAATTATCGCATCAAAATTATCGTTATGTGCCAACTTTTTGGCCAAAACAGGTATTTCAAAGGCACCGGGCACTTTGTATAAGGTAATATCATCACCATCGGTACCGTGGCGTAACAAGGCATCTTCTGCACCTTCCACCAATTTCCCTGTGATAAAATCATTAAATCTGGCAGCAATTATAGCTATTTTTATACCTTCGCCACAGAGTTTTGCTTCTACTTTTTTCATAATAATTTACTCCTTATTTTCGGTTTTGTTATTTAATATATGACCCATTTTTTCCTTTTTTGTTTCCATATAAAATTCATTGTGAGGATTTAAGGGCATTTCCGTACTTAATCTTTCCTCAATTTCGATGCCATAATCGGATAAATCCGAAATTTTATTGGGATTATTGGTTAATAAACGCAGCTTAGTGGCTCCTAAATCTTTTAAAATTTGGCTGCCTTCGCTGTAATCCCTTAAATCTGCCTCAAAACCCAGCTCTATATTGGCTTCCACTGTATCCAGACCTTTTTCCTGTAATTCGTAAGCACGGAGCTTATTTATAAGCCCAATACCCCGACCTTCCTGCCGTAAATAAACTATTACACCTTTGCCTTCTTGAGCAATTAAGGACATAGCAGAATGGAGCTGCTGACCGCAATCACACCGACAGGAGCCGAAAACATCACCTGTTAAACATTCGGAATGTACCCTGCACAGGATAGATGAACCATCAGACACATCACCCATAACCAAGGCTATATGGTGCTTTTGAGTTATGGTATTAATATAGCCGTGTATGATAAAATCCCCGTATTTTGTGGGTAATTTTGAGGTGGTTGCTCTCTCCATAAATTTATCGTTAAGTTTGCGATAAGCCTGTAAATCTTTGATGGAAATTAGCTTAAAACCGTGAGCTGCGGAAAATTCTATCAGCTCTGTTTTACGCATCATGGTGCCATCTTCCCGCATTATTTCGCAGCACAGCCCTAAATGTTTTAGCCCTGCCAAACGCATTAAATCCACGGTTGCTTCGGTGTGGCCGTTTCTTACCAAAACACCTCCGGGTTTTGCTTCCAAGGGAAACATATGCCCTGGTCTTCTGAAATCTGAGGGTCTTACCCCGTTTTCAGTTGCTTTAATTGCGGTTATGGATCTCTCCACAGCGGAAATACCCGTGGTGGTGGATTGATGGTCTATGGATTCGGTAAAGGCGGTTTCATGGTTATCTGTGTTGTAATCCACCATTTGGTGCAAGCCTAATTTTTTTATCATCTCTTTGCTCATGGGCATACAAATTAAACCTTTGCCATAGCTTGCCATGAAATTTACATTTTCCGGGGTGGCAAATTCACCTGCACAGATTAAATCACCTTCGTTTTCTCTGTCCGGGTCATCTGTTACCACAATCATTTTACCTTTTCTTAAATCTGATAATGCTTCTTCAATAGTTGTAAATCCCATAATATCCTCCTTAGAGAAAGCCGTTTTCGCTTAAAAAATCAACAGTAATATTGTCATTTTTATCTTGGTTATTTACATATTTTTTAATATATTTGCCTATAATATCGGTTTCCAAATTTACTAAGCTGCCAATTTTTTTGGTTTGTAAATTGGTTTTAGCCATGGTGTGAGGTATTAAGGAAACCGTAAAATTATTTTTTTCTGTATCAACCACAGTAAGGCTAATGCCATCTATGGTAACAGAACCTTTTTTTATAATTCCATCTAAAATTTCCTTGCTGGTTTCTATGGTTAAAAGTACCGCAATGCCGTTATCTGTTATTTTTATAATTTTACCTGTGCCGTCCACATGGCCACTGACTATATGCCCACCTAAACGGCTATTTAAGGTTAAAGCTCGCTCTAAATTAAGATAAGAGCCTTCATTTAATTCACTTAAAGATGTTTTTTTTAAGGTTTCGGGCATTACATCCGCAGTTAAAGTGGTGTTTCCTATATTTGTAACCGTTAAACAAATGCCGTTCATGGCTATGCTATCGCCAATTTTTGTATCTTCCAAAACTATTTTGCAGTTAACGGTAATTTTACCACCCAGACTATGGGCGGTGATTTTTTTTACTGTTCCCTTTTCTTCAATAATGCCGGTAAACATTGGTTAACACCTTCCTTTCGGCGATAATCAACCAAAACATCTTCGCCTATACGTTTTAAAGAAGCACCTGCCATATCGGTATAAGCCTCGTTTAAGGAATCCGCATAAACACTGATACCACCTGTGCCAATGATTTTTGGGGCGGTAAAAGAGTGCCAAATATCCCAAATATCAGATTGCAAAAAACCGCTGATGGTTTTAGCACCGCCCTCAACCATAACACTGCAAATACCTCTTTTATATAAATCATAGGGCAAGCGGTGCAAATCTATCATCCCTTGGTTGTTGGGTAATATAGCTAAAGTTACACCTTTTTCCTCATATTTTTTGCGGATACTTTTAGCTACTTCGTTAGCTGTGTAAATAATTGCCGGCCCATATTTCATATTGAGCACATTGGCGGTGAGTGGGGTTTTAAGCTTGGAATCCAAAACTATGCGCACAGGTTTATTCTCGGGGTGCTTAATATCGTATCTTATGTTTAAAGTGGGGTTATCCGTGAGCACGGTGTTAATTCCCACTAAAACCGCATTGTATTTTTGTCGCAATCTGTGGCAATATTCCAAAGCCTCTAAGGAAGTTATTTCCAAAGGTGTGCCATCTTGGGGGCCTATTTTTCCATCTATGGATTGGGCGGTTTTTAGTGCCACAAAAGCACGTTTTGCCAACATATTGGTAAAGAAAATTTCATTTTGTTTCCAAGCAACTTCACCCATAAGCCCTAAATGGACTTTTATACCTGCGGCTTCCAATTTAGCAATGCCGCCCCCGTTTACTTTGGGGTTGGGATCTCTGATGGCAATATATGCCTCTTTTATTCTTGCCTCGATGAGGGCATCGGCGCAGGGGTGGGTTTTGCCATAGTGGGAGCAAGGCTCTAAAGTTACGTATATTGTGGAGCCCTTGGCATTGGAACCTGCTGCTTTTAGTGCATTTACCTCAGCGTGGGGTTCCCCTGCTTTTTTATGATAGCCCTCACCTATTATTTCGCCATTTTTAACTATTACAGCACCAACCAAGGGGTTTGGCTCTGTGAAACCTCTGGCTTTTTCACCCAGAGATATTGCCCTTAACATAAATTTTTCCTCGGAGCGCACCATATTATTCCTCTTTTCTCATATTAAGTTGATTAAAGTTGATTAAGGTTGATTAATATAAAAGATTTACGTAAAAACCTTTGAATTTCGGTAAATCCCTTTAAGGTTTGGTAGAACCGTTTAAGATTTGGTAAATCCCTTTAAGGTTTGGATAAACTGTTTAACTTTCGGCAAAGCCGTTTAAGATTAGGCAAAACGTTTAAATTTAGGGAAACCTTTTAAGGTTCGGTAAAGACGTTTAAGCGTAGATAAAACCATTTCAGTTTTATGAAAACTTAAATTCAGGTAAAACTTTTTAAGGTTCGGCAAAGCCGTTTTAATTTAGGTAGAACCGTTTAAATCTCAGCAAAACCATTGAAATACAGTTTAATAAATATGTAATCTAATTTTCAATAACATTAGCCAGATTGCCAAAAAACATATTTTTTTGGCAAGATATCAGACTTTATCAACAGCCTGTCTAATTTTTCAATAAAATTAGCTCTTACCATATAGCTTGTAAATAATTATTTATCTTATGCCTTATTTTTCACACTTTACAACACATAAAATAGTATTTTTTATCCTATAATTTTAATTGATTAACTTTTTTAAATTAAATAAATACAAAAGAAATGTTTTTGAATACTCAGTAAACACCCATAAATATTTCATAGACATTTTCCAATATTATTTAAACAATCTTTAAAAATAGTAAGCAAATAAGGTAATTAGTTACAATTATTAAAAAACAGATCCTTACAAATACTTTGATATTCTCATAAATACCCATTTAATTGGCAGAAAACAAAAAACCCCGAAAATTCGGGGTTCACTTATGAAATATTTATTCTTTCTTCTTTCATCCAGACTTTACTGTCGGCATCGGAATTTAACCGATTCAACCATAAACGGCTCGCGGGCTTTACCGCCGGTACGGAATTACGCCGTCCCCGAAGATATTCTGTTATAAATATTATAGCATAAATATGCCATATGTCAATTATTAAAGGGTTGAATAATATGCCACTTCTGCACCTAAATCTGTTGCACCAAAAACAGCAGTGCCTGCCACCAAAACCTCAGCACCACTTTTTACTGCTGCTTTTGCGGTTTCACGGTTTATGCCACCATCTATTTCTATTAAATAATTATAACCCTCTTGTTTTTTTGCTTTTAGCCACTGAATTTTTTCCAACATATCCCACATGAATTTTTGCCCCCCAAACCCCGGTTCCACACTCATAATAAGTATTAAATCCAAATATTCCAAGTATGGTTCAAGGTCAGATACCAGTGTTTTTGGCTTTATGGATATGCCTACTTTCATACCATTGGCTCTTATTTCATCTATAACTTTTTGCGGATTATCCGTGGCTTCCAAGTGAAAGGTAAAATAATCTGCACCTGCATTTTTAAAATCTTTAATATATTTTTCGGGTTCAATAACCATTAAGTGGGCATCAAAAATCATTTGGGTATAAGGGCGTAAGGATTTAACAATACCTGCACCAAACGATAAATTAGGTACAAAACAATAATCCATAATATCTAAATGAAGCCAAGGTGTCTTGGCTTCATTTAATATATTTACTTCATCTTTTAATTTACTGAAATCTGCTGCTAAAAGCGAGGGTGCCAAAATGCACATTTAGTATTTACCTTCTCTTTCCTTAAGCTCTTCAAATAAAATACAATATCTTTCATATCTACCCTTATCAATAAGTCCTTTTTCCACACCGTCTTTTACGGCGCAATCTCGCTCTTTATGGTGCATACAAGATTTAAAAGGGCAATTATGGGCAGCTTCAAATATTTCGGGATAATAATGTACCAAGGTATTTTTTTCGATACCATCGGGCAAAAACAAAGTGGAAAAACCAGGGGTATCCGCAATATAGGTAATTTCATCCAAGGGCAATAACTCCACTTTGCGGGTGGTGTGCTTGCCTCTTTCCACTTTTTTACTGAGTTCCCCTGTTTCTAAATGAAATTCACTGTTTAGGGCATTTAAAATGCTGCTTTTCCCCACTCCCGAAGGACCTGCCAAAACAACCAAGTGGCCCTCTATCTGCTTTTTTAAGGCTTCAATACCGCTACCTGTTTCCGCAGAAACACAGATTACAGTAAAACCCGATTTTTCATAAGGTGAAATTAGTTTAATTCTTTCTTCTTCAGAAACTAAATCCGCTTTATTAAAACAGATAATGGGGGTAATTTCTTTTTCCAAAACCTGCACCAATATTCTATCCAGCAATAAAAAATCGGGATTGGGTGCAGTGAGAGCAAAGGTAATAACCGCCTGCTCCACATTGGCAATGCTGGGGCGAACCAATTGGTTTTTTCTTGGTAAAACTTCCTCTATTACGCCTTTGGGAAATTCAATTTCCGTAAACATTACCACATCACCTGGGAGAAATTTTTGCTTGGTTAAGCGAAACCGACCTCGTAAAGAGCAGCTCCACAATTTATTTTCGGCTTTTACATAGTAAAAACCATTATATCCTTTAATTAATAAACCTTTAGTTTTTGTCATTATAGGCTCTTTTGGTCGATTAGTGAACCGTTTTCATAATAATATAAAATACCCGGAGCGTAATAAGTTACCGATGTTGAAACATTTTCCCCGGGTGCACGGGTACCGCTGTAAACGGTTCTATCACCTTGGGAATCGCTAACTTCAATGGTTACCGAAACATTGCCATCGTAATTTGAGGAAACAGTATGGCTATAAGTGGTGGTTTTAGATTTTGGTTCTGCGGGTTCTTCAGGCCCTTTGCTTACAGTTAGGCTTACGGATGCACCTTCATTAACTGTGGTGCCGGATTTTACGCTTTGGTACATAACCGTGCCTTCATCATAATCTTTGGAGAATTTTTGAGAAATATTGCCCAAAGTTAATTTAGATGAGGAAAGCTGAGATTTGGCATCGTTTAAGGTTAAGCCAATCACATCGGGAACGGTAACTTCTTTTATTTTAGCACCTGTGCTGATGGATAATGTAATTGTTGCACCCTTTGCTACTTTTGTGCCACTGGTGGGGTCTTGTTTAATAACGTCACCTTTATCCACACTATCGGATTCGGCTTCTTGGGTTTTTACTTTAAATCCCGCAGATTCCAACACCTCTGTGGCTGCTTCTTCAGTATTGCCTACCACCGATGGCACGGAAACCTCTTTTATACCGCTGCTCACCGCCAAATCGATGGTGCGACCTGCTTTCACTTTTTGACCAGCTTTGATGCTTTGGGTTATAACTATATCCACTTCCACATCTTCGCTTTCCGTGGTTATGATATTATATTCCAAGCCTAATTGTTTAAGTATATCCTCGGCTTCATCAATATTCATGCCTTCAACCATGGGCACTTCAACCTCGCCCACGGGTTTGCTTAATATTTTATACCCTGCAAAAGCCCCTAAGGATAAAATAACCAAGCTTACTAAAACAATAATAGCAATTTTCTTTTTATTGGAATTATTACGTGTGGATTTACTGCGTTTTTTATTTTTAGATTTGTTGGATTTGGAAGAATGCCTTTTTTGATTTTTGCTTTCTTTATATTCTTCCTCAAAATCCACGTATTCTTCATCTTCATCTTTGTAATTATCTTTTTCTGCTTTTTTGTGAGAGCGAGATGCGGTAGCCCCCACAGCACCGGCGGCACCCACTGCCCCGGCAATAACAGGAATGGCTTTTAAGGAAATATTATTTTCATCCGCAGCGTTTTTAATATCACGCATCATACTTTTGGCGGTTGAATAGCGTTCATCGGGATCCACAGCCATGGCTTTATCCACAACTCTGGCTATTTCGTAGGGAATATCCTCATTGATATCATCCACGGAATCAAAATCACCTTCAACGTGTTGTAAAGCAATGGTAATTGGGCTATCGCCATTAAATGGTAGCTCACCTGTGAGCATTTCATAAAGGACTATACCTGTGGAATAAATATCCGCACGGGCATCTCCTGTGCCTTTTTGGGCAATTTCCGGTGCGATGTAATAAACCGAACCAAAAACCCCTGAATCATAAGTCATTGTGGAATCCGAAAGATTCAAAGCCAAGCCAAAGTCCATGATTTTTACTTGGTTTCCCGATGTAATCATGATATTTTGGGGTTTAATATCCCTATGGATAACACCATAGGAATGAGCATGGCTCAACCCTGCTAAAATTTGATTACAATAATCCAAGGACTCTTTAATGGTTAAATTTTGTTTTTGATTTATTACTTCCTTTAGGGTATTGCCTTCCACATATTCCATAATCAAATAATGGTCGCCTTCCTCACTGCAACCAACATCAAAAACATTGACTATATTAGGATGAGAAGATAGCGCTGCAACCGCTTGTGCTTCTTTGCGAAAACGGATAACAAATTGCTGATTTGAGGCAAATTGTTCCTGTAAAATTTTCACAGTTACCATGCGGTTTAAAACGGTATCCACCGCTTTATAAACCACAGCCATGCCGCCGCTTCCTAATTTTGAGACAATTTCGTACCGTCCCATAAATTTATTTCCAATCATTCTCTCACCTCTGTTAAGAATTTTTAATAAGAATCAAGGTTATATTATCCTCGCCCCCACGCTTGAGGGCTAAGTTAAGCAACTTTTTACCTGCTTTTGCCAAATCTTTATTGCCATTAAGAATATTTTCAATTTCATCTGATTTTACAAATTCAACTAAGCCATCAGTACACATTAAAATTATATCGTTTTTTAAAAAATCAAAAGATAAAAAATCTATTTCAAAATCATCATGCCTGCCCAAAGCATTGGTAAGCATTTTTTTACCCGGATGAGTCATAGCTTCATCTTCGGTTATTTGCCCTTCCTTAAGTAGTTCACCTGCTAAATTTTGATCCTCTGTAAGTTGAGATATTTTTTTATCTCTCACCATATAAACACGGCTGTCACCTACGTGGGCAATGAAAATTTTATTTTCATGAACTGCCAAGGCAATAAAAGTTGTGCCCATACCCCGTAAATGGCTATTTCTTTTGCTTAATTCGTATATTTCATCATTGGCAAGTATGGTTAAATCGTTAAAAACATTTTCAAAATTTTCTTCGGTAACCCCAATAAAGTGATCTCTAAAAACACGTACCGCCGTGGCACTGGCTACCTCTCCACCTGCATGGCCACCCATGCCATCGGCAATCAAAAACAGACCTTTATCTTTATCCGCATAATAAAAGTCCTCGTTTTCATTTCTTTGTAAGCCGATATCTGTGAAAGAATGAACTATCATTTTTACCTCATTAAAATATATTTACCTATATATACCTATTTATAATATCATATATTTTGATTTTTGTCATTATTTATTTGTTTATTTCTTAATTGACCGCAAGCACCATCAATATCCAATCCTCGTGGTTCTCGCACAAATGCCTCAATACCTTGGTTTACCAATATTTCCGCAAATCTTTCCACTTGGGGCATTTCCCCACGGAGCAATCCTGTTTCCGCCACGGGATTTCCCGGGATAATATTAACGTTTATTAGTTTGCCTTTTAAAAGCTCTGCCAATAAATAAGCCGTTTCATCGCTGTCGTTTACCCCTTTAAACAAGGCATATTCAATGGTTACCCTTCTTGTGGTTTTGGCAATATAATTATCAATACTTGTAATAAGCTGCTCCACAGGGTATTTGCGGTTTATGGGCATTAATTTATCTCTAATTTCATTATTGGGTGCATGAAGGGAAACCGCCAAGGTAAATTGGAATTTCATTTCAGCTAATTTATCAATTTCAGGTATTAAACCGCAAGTTGAAACAGTAATGCGACGCATACCAATATTTTTGCCCTCATTTAATATGCCAATGGCTTTAATAACCGCATCTAAATTTTGCAATGGTTCACCCATGCCCATAAAAACCACATTGGTAACACATTGTTTATTTTTAGATTTTAAATATCTGTTGGCAAAATTTACCTGCTCAACAATTTCACCCGCAGTTAAATTCCGTTTTAAACCGTTGATGGTGCTGGCACAAAATTTGCACTTTAAATTACAACCTGATTGGGTGCTTAGGCATAAGGTATTTCTGTTTCTGGCTTTTTCACGGTGGTAGCTCATAAGCACAGTTTCCACCATAACATTATCGGGAAATTCCAAAAGAAATTTCACCGTTTCATCATCATTACCTTGGATAGCCTTGATTTTTTTACCACTGCCCAGTGTGGCATTTTCTGTTAGCCATAATTTTAAATCCTTGGGCAAATTTTTCATTAAATCAAAGCTCTGCACTTCTTTTTCATGGCACCATTGAAAAACCTGCCTGCCCCTAAAAGTGGGAAAGCCCGCTTTTTCCATGAGTAATTCCATATCCTTTTTATCTAAAGATAAAAGGTCTATCATATTTTCTCCTTAACAAAACCTGCAATAAAGAAACCATCTGTGCCATGTATATGGGGTAATAATTCCGTATATCCCTGTTTTAAGGAATCTGTTTTTAACATGGGTAAATCATTACTTAAATCCAAAGGTAGCATATTTTTGTAATTATCCAAAATATATTGGCGATTTTCCTGATTTTCTCTTTGGGATAAAGTGCAGGTAGAATAAATGAGCCTACCCCCAACTTTTAAAGCTTTAACCGCAGAATCAATCAATTCTCTTTGTATTTTTTGTAAAGCAATGATGTCGGATTCGGATTTTTTAAAACGGGCATCCTGCCTTCTGGATAAAACTCCCAAGCCTGAGCAAGGCACATCCAGCAAAATGCGGTCAAAGGTTTCAAAACATTCTTCGCCCCATTTTTGCCCATCTTTCACCAAGGCTTCAATGATATCTATACCCAAACTTTCAATGGCATAATCAATCATTTTTATTTTATGTTCATGGATATCTGAAGCACAGATTGTGCCTTTATTTTCCATTAATTGGGCTATATAGGTGGATTTTCCTCCCGGTGCCGCACACATATCCAGTATCATTTCCTTGGGCTTGGGTGCCAATGCCAAAACTGCTAATTGTGAAGCTTCTTCTTGGACTGCAAAAAACCCAACTTTGCTGATATTTAACAAAAAGG
>JAVXOZ010000011.1:0-60252 GCA_036644995.1 Clostridiales bacterium
TTCTTCTTGTTCTATGGTCATAAATAGGGAATAATTTCATTTTTCCCATGGGTTTAGTTTCCTTTCTCTTAGCTTCCACAATGAATTATCGTGTTTATATTCTAATATTTCATGGATTTATTCCTTTCTATAACTACCGCTACATTCGCTACCTTCGCTACCTATATGCCAAAGCACCTGCATACCTATGGTTTATACATAACACCTAAAAATATACATCAATAACACAACCGCTACAACCGCTACCTACACCCTTTATGCAGGTATCTATTATATCTAAAGTAGCTATAAACCCCTTATAGATGAATGTATAACACCACTATAAACCATGTGGTAGCGAAGGTAGCTGTTGTAGCTATATATTAGAATAACGGGGTTTGACCACATGAAAATGTATGTATCCGCTTAGTGTTTGTAGGAGCTTCATATATAATATTGTCGTATGCCATGAACAGATGGCGAATATCTTTCACCTTTGCGGATATAGACCGAGGTGAACCTACTGTTAGCCCTGTTTTATCCGCACAAGCAAGAAGTAAATCTGAAGCAGTACCCTGCCACCCACAAGGGGAATCCTTCAATAATTCTTTTACCGTTATAACAATGGGGTTTTGTTGGTATTCTTCCTTTTGGCACATAGCTTCTTGCTCCTCAAGGCTGCCCACAAACTCCCAGCGGCAAAGGTCTTTGTTAAAGCGAATTACCGTATCGCAATAGTCAATATCTCGCCCTGTTATAGATAGCGTAGTTTTGGTATCGGCTCTTGTCTTTTTTGCCATTACCATAGAAGTATCCGCAGCACCACCAATGCCATTGGTTCCGGATATACGATTGAAAGGGTCAGCATCATCCCCAGCCTTTCTAAGATGGTGAACCAATAGTATGCAAATACCATGTTTATCTCCAAAGGCTTTAAGTTCTCCCACCTCTCTATAATCCGATTGATATGCACCTTCTTTGGAATTTACAGAGGTTCGCACCTTCTGCAAGGTGTCAATGACTATAAGGGCGGTATCGGGATTTTCTGCCATATAGTTGTCCAACATTTCAATTAAGCCGCTCCCCAACCCATCCACTTTGATAGCGAAGTTAAAACCCACAGGAGCAGGGGTATTTTGCAATAGCTTCATCATGCGAGTTTTAAGGCGGTTATAGCTATCCTCTAAAGCCAGATACAAACATCCGCATTGATTGCTATTGTGGTTTAAAAATGGCTCTCCTCTCGCCACAGCGATACATAAATCAAGGACAAACCAACTTTTGCCATACTTTGGGGGCGATGCTAAAAGTGCAAGCCCTTGGGGGAGTAAGCCCTCAACAATGAACCGCACTGGGGGAATTTCTTTCTTTTGTAACTCAACCGCAGATAGGGTATTTAAACTTTTCTTTTCCTTTGGTGGTTCTGTACGCCCATCATTCTTCTGCTTATACCCTTCGTAGGTGTCCATGCAATTATCAATGGCTTTGGTTATGGTTATTTCCCCATAAGTCTTTCCACCGTGGTTTTCGTCCCATTTGGGGCGATACAAGCCACTTTGGCGGAAGATACCATCCATCTTTACATATTCGCAACCGCACCAAAAACCAAGGAGATTACAAAAGGCTAAATCTGCTTCGCTTTGGCTTTGGTATTGACGCTGCCAATCCCCATTAAATAAAGCGGTAAATAAATCACCGTTTTTTGAATCCATAGCCTTGTCCAATATCTCCATATCAGACAAAGAACATTTGGGTTTCTTTTGACTTTGGGGCTTCTTTTTCTTTTCCGGGCGTTTCATATACTGCTCCGCAAAGTTGTTTACTTCATCTTGGGTTAATGCCCTTATGGGGTAGCTTTGAGGGTGTTCGTTGCCGGTAACCGTAACATAGCGGTCGGTCTGGTGGGAAAGGTACAATTCCAGCCCTATTTTGGAATTTTTAAAGTAATACCGCTCCTTATCATAGGTAACACCATGGGAATAGAATAAAATCCGTATCCCCGCACCGCTGGGTGAAATCTCGGTATAGCTTTGGAAATAGTCTATTACCGCTTGAGCCATGGGGGAAAGCTTGGCATCTATAATGCAATGGTCAATGTCCACAGCGGACAAGCCTTCTCCCAATGACACCCCAAAACCGTGGTATTTTTCAACGACGGCAGCGGCTTCTTCATATGTGCCAAAGGTTTTGGGGTCATTGGGTTTTGCCATATTCCCTGTTTTGGGGTTATACGGCACCTTATCTTTTCTCACGCACCAGTAAGGGTGCTCCTTAATCTCTTGTGGAATCATCGGCGCCCCTTTACAGAACTGGGCGGATAACGCCGAACTCTTTTTTCATTGTATTGAGGAGTTGCCAAGTATTCCGAGAAAATGTCATAATTGACCAATGGGCGATTATTACCAATTTTAACCTTAGGTATTGCCCCGTACTTCATAAAATAATGCACAATAATGTGGGTATTAGTGTGTTCTTGTGGTAATTGCTCTATTGCTTGGTGCGCAAAGCGCATTCTGTCTACTACCATTGAATAATCCCTTCTTTCTGTGGTATAATAGGGATAGGTAATTTTTACGGATTACCTATCTGGGGGTTCTCCTGCTTGGCTTTCCACGGCTATGAGCAGGGGAACCTTTTAATTTTTTGCCAATTCTTTGATAATGGCACGAATCTTTTCTTTTTCACCATCGGGCAACTCATGGCGCAGCTTACGAGAAAGAGTTTCTGCCGCAACACCAAGCCCCTCGGCTACTTGCCAAAAGCGAATGCCTGCTCCGTATATTTCAGTTCTAATATCTGTATTTTTCATTTTATTCTCCCTTCTTTTTTCTTTAATTCTATACCTTATTTCCGCTTTTGTCAAGATGTTGACTGCAAATGCAACATTCTAATTTATAATTAAAATTCCAATTATCGTATTGACAAATCAACATCAAGATGATAGAATGATTTAATAAAAGGAGGTGCTTATATGCTTGAAGGTTTTGGGAAAAGGTTAAAAACATTAAGAGAAGATAAAGGATTATTACAAGAGGAGCTTGCTACCGCTGTTGGGATTTCCTTATCCAGTTTGAGGGCTTATGAGCGAATAATAGATAATAGCTCTAAAAGCAAACCGCCTATTGATACTATTATAAAGATAGCTGATGAGTTAAACACGTCTCTTGATTATCTTTGTAGGGGCAAAGACGAACACCTTAAAGAGGGTAATGCCGTTCCTGTACTTCGATCTCTTGTGGATATAATGGAACTTTTTGGTGTTGGTATTAAAATCTACTCCATCCCTAATGAATTATTAGGGGACGTTGTACAAAGCGCTCAACTTACATTTCCTAATGAGTTTATAAGAGGTGTACTTTTTAGTCCTGATGAACCCTCAAATATTGCGGCTTTTATAAATGAGTATCACAACTTAAGCGAATGCGGTTTAAGAAATATTGATGATGGGCTATATATTAAAACGTTAGACGCTTTTATAGAAAAATGGAAGCGCTATGATATACACGACACCGAATTATATTACAAACCCCTTGTAAAGGCAGGTGAACCTAATGGCAACGATAAAAAAGAGGAATGATTCCTATTTAATCACCGTGTCTTTGGGAGCAGATTACAAGGGTAAGAAAATACGCCGCTATACCACATGGGAGCCACCCGAAAACATGAGTGAAAAACGGCAGGAAAAAGAAGTAGAACGCATAGCCAATGAATTTGAAGCAAAGTGCCGTATGGGAGATGTGGTGGATGGTAATGTCCGCTTTTGCGATTTTGCCGATAAATGGTTTAAAGACTGTGCCGAAAAGCAATTAAGACCCTATACACTCAACCATTACCACTCCTTAATGCCAAGAATCAACCAAGCTATTGGGCACGTAAAATTAAAAGACTTACGCCCACACCATTTGGTGGAATTCTACAACAACCTTGGAGAAAAGGGTATTCGCCTTGATATCAAATATCGGTGTTTAATTGACTTTAACTCTTTACTGACTGAAAAAAAGATAAAAAAAACCACCTTTGCTGAAAAATCAAAGGTGAGCATTTCTACATTGAAATCACTGTGCCACGGCAATAATGTAAGCAAAGAAACCGCCGAAAAAATCAGCAAAGCCATGAAAATAGATATGAATAAACTCTTTGAACTAAACGAGGGCAAAGCAACACTATCCGGGCAAACCATTCAACATCACCACCGGTTGATATCCACAATCCTTTCTACGGCGGTGGAATGGGAAGCTATAAGCTCTAACCCTTGCCAAAGAGTGAAGCCGCCAAAAGTTGCCCCCTCAGCTCCCCGTTATTTGGATGAGGTGGAAGCAGTGCAACTTTTAGCCGCCATCAGCCATGAAGAACCAAAGTATAGAATGATTACCACATTGCTTTTACTCACGGGGATGAGGAGAGGTGAAGCAATGGGCTTAGAATGGAAAGATATTAACTTTGAGCAGTCGGTAATCAATATAGTTCGGACTTCTCAATACATATCCGGGCAAGGCATCATTACCGATGAAACAAAGAATGAAAGCTCAAAAAGGGCGATAAAATCCCCTAATTCCCTATTGGTAGATTTACGGAAGTATAGGCTCTGGCAGAATGAGGAACGTTTGAAAATCGGTGACCAATGGGAAAACCATGATAGACTATTTACCCAATGGAATGGCAAGCCCATGAACCCCGACACCTTTTCCCAATGGTTTCATGATTTTGTGGAAAGGAAAGGTTTACCGGATATCGTTGCCCATAGCCTACGGCATACCAACGCCACATTACAAATAGCTAACGGCGTTCCTATAACCACTGTTGCAGGTGGTTTGGCACACGCCACCCCAGCAACTACCACAAAGATATATAGCCACGAAATCAAGTCCCCAGATGCCACAGCTCCAGAGGTTTTGGAAAATATATTGACCCCAAACCAATCAATGGCAAAATCATATTTTTCAGCAGGCGGACGGCAAATGGACGGCAAAATCCAAAAAATGTAATAAATGAATACGCAAAAACCCCTGTTATACCAACGGTATACAGGGGTTTTTTTGGAGCTACTGAGCGGAATCGAACCGCTGACCTGCTGATTACGAATCAGCTGCTCTACCATCTGAGCCACAGTAGCAGATTATGAATTTAATCATGCCCAATTATTTTAACGTTTATTTTTTGTTTAGTCAAGGGTTTTTTACTTTCTTATAGAAAGTATACATAATGGAAACTGATTTTTAAGGATAGGAGTTAAGTTAATGAATAAAATATTAGTAGTTGTTGATATGCAAAACGACTTTATTTATGGCTCTTTAGGCACCAAAGAAGCACAGGCAATTGTGGAAAACGCAGTAGCAAAGGTAAAAAGTTTTCACGGGGAAATTATATTCACCAAGGACACCCACACCCCTAATTACCTAAACACCCAAGAAGGCAAAAATCTCCCTGTGGAGCACTGCATTGAAAACACACAAGGCTGGATGCTGGAAAATAATTTGGAAGATTTTATTAGGGAGCACCACTCCAAGGTTATAAATAAGGTCACATTCGGCAGTGTAGAATTGGGGGAATATCTCAAAAATATAAACAAAAAAACACCTATTTCCGAAATTTGCCTTATAGGTCTTTGCACGGATATTTGCGTTATTGCCAATGCCATGGTAATAAAGGCTTTTCTTCCTGAAACCTTTATTTGGGTAGATGAAAAATGCTGTGCCGGGGTAACACCACAAAGTCACAAACAAGCTATGGCAGCTATGGCAATGTGCCAAATACCCAACACTGCACAAAATGAAGAATAACAAATTTTAGAAACAGTAACTTGGGGTAAGCTTTGACCTTACATAAATAACAATAATAGGTTATACTTAAAGAAACAACACAATTTAGGAGGACACACATGGGATTTTTTAAAAAATCACCAAGCTTAGAGAGTAACGGACTTTCAGCATCTAAAAATAAAGATGCTCAGCGGTGCTTAAAACAGCTGCAAGAAGCCATAGACCTCACAAATAGCACCAACAAAGCAGATATTTTTTTTGGGCGGTTAAATTATTCTTTAGACATTTGCCTTTATATGCAGGAATTTGAAAAATACGGCATTTATCAATCCCCCACCCCATCGGAAACATATAAGGAAATAATAGCAAACATAGAAACCAATGTTGATAATTTTTTAAAAAGGTCACTTGCCAAAGAGCTTGAGAGCTTAAGCAATGTAAAATCTGAAAATGCTCGGGTAAAAAAACTGGTAAAATATTTTGTAGATGTAGATATGGCATTTGAAAAAAGCAACAAATGCTGGGGCGGCAATGGGCTGTTTCCTCGATATGAAGGAGCATTATTTACCGATAACAACCTACAAACTTTGAAAAATCTAAAAAATGAATACTTGGGAATTTAAGTATTTGCATTATAGTTTGAAACACAATAACATTTAAGCAGATGTTTAAAACAGATATTTAAAACATATGCCAGATTGTCAAAAAACATAGTTTTTCCCCAAGATGTCAGGCTGCTAAAAAAGCCTTAGATTGGACAAAACTCCCTGAGCAGCGGCTGTGTAGTGTACCCATATCTACACAAGCAGTGGGAAGGAATTTTACCCAATACCAAACTTTATCCACAACCTATCATATGTTTTAAGCAGATATTGCAACCATCGGCAAAACCATAAGAGATTAAAAATAAGCAAAACCCCTAAATGAAGGTTTTAAATACCTCATTTAGGGGTTTTTTGGTACACCATCGGGGGTTCGAACCCCGGACACCCTGATTAAGAGTCAGGTGCTCTGCCAGCTGAGCTAATGATGCTTAAAAATATTCTATAATACAACAGCTTCTCACAAATAAAAAGCTTTGAAAATGAGCAGTAAAAGTAAGATTGAATTTCTCAGGAAAAAAATATAGAACAAGCGCTTTTCCCAAGAAAAGTAATTTTATTTTTTTACTCACTAAGCTAATATTATACAGCTACTTTTACGGTTTGTCAATTAGGGTAAAAGATAATTCCAAAAATATTATTTTAGCAAAAATCAACACCTTATTTTACAGGCAACAGGCATCTAAAACCTATTTTTTCAACCTTTAACAGCTTTAACAAACAGTTACCCGGTGATTGTAGCCACGTTGGTAGGTGAGCATTTGCCTTTGATATACAGCAATGTTCTCAATATCTTATAGCATTATTTAATTCTTCATAAATAAATTAAATCCTTTATTTCTCATAAAAAAAATAGTACAATAATCTTAAACACAAAATATACCTAAATTAGGAGTTTACAACCACAATAAACCGAAAGCAAAGAGGCAAAAATGAAGGAAAAAGGACTTATTTTTGATTTGGAAAATATTTTAATATTTTATGAAGTGCCGTGCCATGCAGAGGAAAAACTAATTTGGGATTTTCTTATCAGCAAAAAATATATTTTCCATAGTGATGATTTACAGGGCAAAAACCCATGTAAATTTGCAGATGAATTTAAAGAATACCGAGGAAATGATGATGCTTTCCTCCAAGCCGAAAGGGCAAAACTCCACAGAAAATATCTAATGGATGCAGTGGGAACTCCAAGCGTAAGTGGGGTTTTACAAACCTTAGCACAAAAATACCAAATAGTTATTTTAGCACAAAGCCAAGGTGATGGCATAATTAAAGCCTTGGCAAAAGCAGGCATTAGAAACTATGTAAATTTCATTGTCCCCGGTGAAAAATGGGTGGGTAAAGCCCCCATAACCTTGGGTTTGGATATTGCCATGGAAAAATATCCGAAAATACCAAAAAGCAACTGGCTTTATGTGGGAAACCCAAGCTCACACCACATGGCAAAAGCAGCAAATATAAGGTTTTTACCCTACGGAATTGCCCCTTATGAAAATTTAGAGGACATTATGGAAGAATTAATTTAAAAAAGGCTTGCATTTACTGTAATTATTTAGTATAATAATCTTCGCTGATGTAAATATAGCGTTATGGAGAGATGGCCGAGTTTGGCTTAAGGCGCACGCCTGGAAAGCGTGTTGGTGTAACAGCCTCGCAGGTTCGAATCCTGTTCTCTCCGCCATGGGGAAACCACCATTATACAGGCTTTATGCTTGAAAATGGTGGTTTTTTTATACGCTTTTTTAAGGGAAATGCAAAAATCAACAAGGCTGTGAACAGGTGTTAAGCAAATGCCATTAAAAAAATCCACAGGAAAATTCACGCAAATATCCCCACTACACAAACAACCAAATATGAATGTTTCAGATTGTCAAAAACATAGTTTTTTGGTAAGATGTCAGGCTGTTAAGAAAGCCTTAGATTTAGCAAAACTCCCTAAGCAGCGGCTGTGCAGCATACATAGATGTACATAAGCAGTGTGTGAGAAGGGATTTTACCGAATATCAAACTTTATCAACAGCCTAAAACATCCAAATTTGGTTGTTTGCTGATGAAATCAATGCCAAGAAAGTGATTGGGTTATGGCACAGCTGAGGAACTTTTTGAAGAACAGATTCACCTCTTTTATCAACTTTGCGGAAAATTTGTTTATTTTAACAATCTGCTCAATTTGTTATTGCAATTTTTAGTTGTTTTAATGAACTTGGTTTTTTAGTTAACTTGGTTTTTTAGTTAACTTGGTTTTAGCCAATTAATTTAATACCGTAATTTTATTTTTTCTTATCAAATATTCTTTTAGCTACGATAATGGCTTTTAGCTCACTGTGGCGCATGGCTATTTGGTTTGTGCCGTCACCTAAAATATAGCCTGCATCTACCAAATATTTAATATCTGCCTGCCAATAATTGGGCACATCTTTAACGTTTTTATAGTAAGGGTTTTCCCTGTCAAAGGCTACCCAATCCACTAAATTACTTTGGTAAACGCTCATGTCCTTGGGGTCTTTAATCGCCCCTAAATCAACCCTTAACTGTACGGCTGGTCTTGCCCACTGTGGGACATCTCCAATTTTTTTATACATCATTTCTTCAGCCTCCGTATTGTCTTTTTCTACGACATCATAATTTTTAAAATCTATATAATCACTGGGTTTTAAAAGATTTTTATTGTAGCCCCAATTTGCTGAGTTTTGTACCTCTATATGCAAATGCGCACCAAAGGAGTGCCCTGTGTTGCCCATAATACCTATATAGTCACCTACTTTTACCTTGCCAACCACAGGTGAACGTAGCTTCATATGTGCCATTAAAACCACTCTGTTTTCCTCGGTGCGTATGATGACCATATTGCCATAACTTGGGTCTTTTTTGTTGCTGATAATAGTTCCATTACAAGGTGACACTAAAGTTCTATCACCATCACAAACCCAATCCTCCCCGGAGTGATACCCCGCAGCCCAACTACCGGGCTTTTTAAACGGAGTAGTCATTCTGGCATAATCTAAAAAGGGTGAACGCATCATTTTATTTTAACCTCCTCCAAGGCTATTTTTCTATATAAATAAAAATAAGCCCATTAGCTTAGAATAATATTTGCTATTATCCTCACTTATAAAATATGAAGAACTTAGTTAAAAGGTGCATTAATTATATTATTTTATACATCAAACTTAAAGATTAATTGCCCTTAGAGATTATAAATAAAAAACCTCCCAACGGTTAATTGTAGTGACCTCAATAAGTTAGTTTTTAGGTCTAACTTATTGAGGCCACTACAAATGTTGGGAGGTTTTTGTTTAATTTATTAGCATATTTAACGGTTTAAATTTATTGGATATTAAAACATTTTTATTGGATAATTATCAGTTTTTATTCATTCGTTACTGTGGTGCTATTTCATCTTGGGGCTTTTTTCTTTTTTCCTTATACAGCAGCAGCAATATCATACCCAATGCCGAGGCTATAACCACTGTGGCATATACCTGTTGAAAACCACCGTTAAGTGTTGCTTGAAATTCGTTTTCAATAGCAACTTTTTTTCCATCTATCTTCTTTAAATAGTCTTTTTCCGCATCTTTAAAAGCACCGGGTATTGCCTGTTTAAGGCTGGTCATTTCATAAATAGTGCCGCTCATAGTGCCTTCTGCATTTTTTATGCTTGCCATACCTTGTGCCAATTCTGTTTTACCTGCTTTTGCGGATTTTATTTTACCATTTAAGGTTTTTATACTACTTTTAAGTTCATTAATTTTTTTATTCAAATCATCGGCTGTTTTCACTTTAGCTAAATCCGCCAAAACATCCTTGGGCATAGATGCCTTAACATCCGCCGGCATTAAATCTACTATGCTATTGTAATTTGTATATTTACTCATCATCGCTGCCACGGATTTAAGCTGAGCCATAGCTGTATTTTGAGCCGTAAGTCCTGGACTCATTTGGCTTATTGCGGTATCCTCCTGAGATATTTTTGCCTTGGTCGGCTCTATTTCTCCATTTATTTGGTCTATTTCACCTTGTATTTGGGCAGTTTTATCCCCTATTTGAGAAACTGCGGTCATACCGGATAAAGCACTTAAAACCTCGGAAGAAAGACCTGCTTTCACATCTTCCGGCAACATTTCCAAAAGATTGCTACCCTCACCACCGCCTAAAGCTGCGGCTGCAATATTATATTGATTTATCAAATCTTTTTTAACGGATAAAGAGGATTCCATACCCTGTATGCTCTGTTCTATCCCTGCTTTACTGTTTTTAGCCTCGTTTATTTTGTCATTTAGGGCATCAATACCACCCTGTAAACCTGCAATTTTAGCATTTAGGTCTGAGGCGGTTTTAACCGTGGCTAAATCTGCCAAAACATCACTGGGTATCTTATTTTTCACATCAGGGGGCATTAAATCCACCACGCTGTCAGCGTTGGTTTTATCCCCCATTTTTGCCATCATTACCGAAACTTTTTCCAGTTGTCCTAAAGCCTTTTGTTGAGCTCCAAGCCCTGTGCTCATACCATTTATGCCCTTACCAATACCCTTATAGGCATCTTCCATATCAGGTAAATTGCCATCCATATCTACTATGGCAGCGTTTATCCCCTCAATACCGCTATCCAATCCATTTTCTATATCCAGTATCACATCAGGGGTCATTTGAGCAAACATAGCTGAGGCAAAAGTTTTGGTGTTAGCCACAATATTGGTAACATCCGAGGTTTGCATCATATCCTGCAAATCTTTGGGTACCTTAAAATCGCTGTTGTTGTTCATATTTATTTCCACTTGATCCAGTGTGGCAAGGTCGGGAATATCCATATTGGCAAATTGATCTTTGGTTTTTTCATCGGTTTTTAAAGTATTTATTTCCAAGGTTAATTCTTGGGCATAGGGCAAAGGCGGTATTGCGGCTTCATTAGGTAATAGCTCCATAATATTCCCCTGAACCCCAATGCCTGCATGAGCCAAAAAACCAATCATAATAGCCGGTGCTATCGCAGTGCCTATAGAGCGAATAAGGGAAACCGTAGCCAAGGCAGATGTGGACTCCTTAGGGTCGGTATTATCCAGCATCATATAGTTTAGGGGCGTACCCATGGTAAAGCCTACCCCCACACCAATAATCATTAAGCTCACCACAATGGTGATGAGATTGGGGTGATTAGCCGCTACCAATATTAAAAATAAGGCACCGGCAATAGAGGCAAATAAGCCAAAGCCCAAAACTATTTTCACCCCATATTTATCTATAAGTTTACCGGAAAGTGGGGCACCGATTCCTGCACACAGACCTAAAATAATAACATAATAGCCACCGCTGCCTGTTCTCATTTTCATGGCATTTTCCGAAAACTGAGGTACAAATATCATCCCCATCATCACCACCCCGGTGATAAATGCCAAAATTAGAGTGATAATAATTTGAGAATTTTTAAAATAGGATAAGTTCAGCACAGGGTCCTCTGCTCTTTTTTCCACCCACACAAAAATGGGCAAAAGCACAATAAAGGTAAGCAAAAACGGATAAACAGCAGTGGTTTGCAAAGTACCTAAAAAATTGAAAAAGTCCACATTTTTCAAGCCATATAGCAAGGATAATACCATAACCGTTAAAATAGTAATACCCACAAAGTCTATTTTTTTTACGCTTTCTTCCTTGGTATTGGGCAACACTATAAACCCTGCTATGAGAATAAATAACGTGATAGGCAAATTAACATAAAAAATAAATTGCCAATTTGAGGTGCCAAATATATCTAAAATAGCACTCCCTGCCGATGCTCCAAAGATGTTTGCCATCCCAAAAACACCACCAACCAAGCCCAAAGCCATACCCCTTTTTTCCGGAGGAAAGGTAGAGCCAAATTCCGCAGTTGCCACAGGTAAAATTCCACCGCCACCAATGGCTTGAACAGCACGGGCAACCAGTAAAAAGCTAAAACTGCCCACGCTTTGTGCCAGCCCACAAAGTAAAGAGCCAAAACCAAAGAGGAAAATGCTAACCAAATAGATGTTTTTTCTCCCTAACCTATCGGCTAATTTTCCCATTACCGGGATGCTGGCTGCATAAGCCAATGTATAAATGGATATTATCCAAACCCCTATTTTGTCATCCACCAGTAGGTCATTTTGAATAACTGTACGTGCAGGTGTTACTATCCCCGTATCAATTGCACCCATGAAAATGCCCAAAAGATACACCGCCATAATTAACCCAAAACTCATTTTTTTATTGCGATCTGTCATGTTTTGCCTTCTTTTCTTGTTTTATGATATTATTTTCGGTCTGTTAGGTATTATATTGGTTTAATTTTTTAAAAATGCGTAATTTATTGATTATCTGCTATTAATTTATTGGAATTTTTAGCCATTTTGCCAATAATACGTTCCATCTCCTTAATATCCTCAGAACTTATCCCTGCATAGATATTATCATTCCACTCCTGCAATATTTGGGACATTTCACCCAGCACCGCATTGGCTTGGGCAGTTATGGATATGCGTTTTTCCCTTTTATTTTCAGGATTTTCCTGCCTTTTTATTAAGCATTTTGCCTCAAGCTTGCCTATGGTTTTGGCAATGGCACCTTTATCTATACCCAAATGTTGGGCTATTTGCTCCTGATTACACTCTCTGCCTTGACTTAAATACATAAGCACCAACTGCTCGGGAAAGCCTAAATTTCTATTCTGCAATTTTCTTTCGGAAAACACTCGCATTTGCCTTACAATCATGGATAATTCATTCATTAACAAAGTAATTTACCTCCTTTTACCCTATAAAAAAAGCTATGCACCGTTATTAACTAAAAACCTGTATCATTGGGATTTGAAAAGTATTAGGTTAAGCACCTGTACCGAGCAGTTTATTATCTCTAATACATTAGCTAAAACCTTGGTTAAAGAATTATTTACTTAAACCTGTTAATTAAAATACCTTTATTTAGCCTTGCTAATTCAAAATACCTTAATTTAAACTTTATTACTTAAGGACGGGCATTGCAAATTTAAAGTTACTTGCTTACTTGCTTACTTGCTTACTTGCTTACTTGCTTACTTGCTTACTTACTTACTTGCTTACTTGCTTACTTACTTACTTACTTACTTACTTGCTTACTTGCTTACTTTAAACCTTATTTTTTAAAATCAACTAATAAAACACATCACTTAAGCTTTGTTATTTTAGGTGATAATGCAAATAACGCCTTTAAACCCCAAAGCACTGTTGTCTTAACAACTGTTGTAACGACAACTATACTATAACAAAACCCACCTCTTGTCAATACATTTTTGCAAAACAACAAAAAATCTGATGCAAAGTGAACAATTTCACCTACACCAGATCCCAGCAATATGGCAATTATTAAAAAACAACCACCATATCCAATATTCAATTTTAAAGTCAAAGATAATCCAATTTCAAACCATTGAGATTGTTTAAACCATTGAGATTGCCAATTCAAAGCCACCCTTTACCCCAAGTTAAAATCGGATTACATATTCCCAATACCAAGGTAAAGCCTAACTTAAACTGCCATGGCACTTTTAACATAGCACTTTTAACATAGCACTTTTAAAAACATTTACCAATTTAATTTAAGCCCACGCCAAAATTTTACGTAAAGAAAAATTGCAATCTAATTTAAAGCACTTACCAAGCTTGAGCACGTATCGCTTTTTTATAAAAGAACGTTAATCACCATGTAAACCAATCTTTCCAGCACAAAAAGAATCAGCATCAAAATCATAGGGGAAAAATCCACAGGCAAAGCCGCCGAGGGTTTAAACATCCTTCTAATTGGAGCTAATAGAGGTTCTGTCATACTAAAAATAAACTGGTAAATTTTTCCATAGGGATTTATGCGTACCCAAGAAAGGATTACACGAGCCAATAAGATGATAAAATATACTTCAAAAGCAATATTCACACATTGAAGTAATAAAGCTGCAAATCCGCTCATATTTTTCCTCCACTTTTATTGCCCAAGGCAACACCTTTTTCTGCGGTTGCTACCACAGCTTCGATAATATCACTGCGAAAACCCCCTGCTTCCAGCTTACGCACACCCTCAATGGTGGTACCACCGGGGCTTAAAACAGCATCTCGCAGTTGGCTGGGTTTAGCATCGGTAGAAATTAATAATTTCGCCGCTCCCAGCATAGTTTGGTTAGCTAAAGATAATGCCAATTCCTTTGTTAACCCAACTTCAATACCGCCCAGCACCAAGCTTTCAATCATAGTATAAAAGAAAGCAGGCCCCGAAGCGGATATAGCCATGGCGCCATTCATAATGGTTTCTTTAATCTCCTCAACCTTGCCAAGGGTTGAAAGCATATCCACTACCCATTGTTTTTCTTTTTCATCCACATATTCATTGGCGGTAACCAAGCAAACACCTGCCCCCACCGACATGGCGGTATTGGGCATTATGCGAATTATTTTGGCATTGGGCAATTTTCGGCTTAAGGTAGATAAGGGAATACCTGCCATTAGGGAAATAATAATTTGCCCACTTCTGTAATTTTCTGCCAAAATATCTTCAACATCGGGATATATCTGGGGTTTTACCGCAAGGAAAAGCACCGAAGAGCTTTTAATTACATCTTCGTTGCTTTCCATTATTGAAACATCATATTTATCATGAAGAAAAGTTCTTCTTTCACGAATAGGGTCAAACAAGAGATACTCCAAGTTTAAAGCTGCTGCCTTTTCCTTTAGACCCCCAATAATAGTTTCTGCCATTTGACCGCCGCCTAAAAAACCTAAGCTAAACATAGAGCACTCCTCATTCTACTATTCTGCAATTTACTATTCCACAACAGAAAAATAGCTTTCTTTGTCTTTCATTTCTTCAATACGACCAACCAAATCCACTTGTCCCACAGCAAATATAAAGGTATTGCTGGAAACACGTTGAATGCTGCCACTCATAGCGAATGTTGTACCACTTAAAAAATCTATGGTTCTTTGTGCCTGAGCAGAATCCATACAAGCAAAGTTCACAATAACTGAACGACGCTGTTTTAAATTTTCGGCTATTCTTTCAACTTCGGCAAATCTTTTGGCTTTTACCAAAACCATTTGTACCGGGGAAGATTTTTTTTCTTCACTTATATGTTCATCTCTACCATATAAATCTGTGGTGCTCCTTTGATAACGATTACGGCGAAAAGAATTTGTATCTCTACTTTCAAACTCGTCGTCTTCTGCATAAAGAGAATCTTCTATATAATCTTCCTCGTCATCGGTGGGAAAACCAAAGAATCTCTTAAATGTTTCGTTCAAGGCCATTATTCTACCTCCTTATTATGAGCGAGCACCAAATATACTTGTGCCCACTCTTACCATGGTTGCGCCTTCTTGTACTGCTACGATATAATCATTACTCATGCCCATGGACAGTTCTCTCATTTTCACCTTAGGCAGAGTTAATGTAGCCAAATATTCTTTAAGTTCTCTAAGTTCCCTAAATACACTGCGGATTTTTTCTTCATCTGCCACATGGGGTCCAATGGTCATTAGCCCCTGAACCTCAATATTGGGAAACCGAGAAACTTCTTTGAGAAAGTTTTCTACTTCCTCTTTTTTCAAACCAAATTTTGTATCTTCATCGGCAATGTTTACTTGCACCAAGCATGGTATCTGACGACCAATTTTCTCGGCTCTTTTTTGAATTTCCTCAGCGAGTTTTAAGCTATCTAAGGAGTGAATCATGTAAACTTTATCTATGATATACTTAACTTTATTGGTTTGAAGATGTCCTATTAAGTGCCAGCGGATATCACAAGGAAAATGAGAATATTTATCCATAACCTCTTGAACACGATTTTCTCCCAAATCCTTCATTCCTGCGGACACTGCTTCTTCAATAATATCAACACCCAAAGTTTTGGTAACTGCAATTAAACGAACATCAGCCGCTGCATTTGCAAAACCCACTTTGGCATTATCTATATTGCTTAATACTTCTTTTATTTTACAGGCAACTTGCATAAAAATCAACCTCTTTTTTGAATTTTTACTTAAAAATATACATATTTTTCTTCTTTTCTACTTATTTTGAGGCTTAACCATTACATAATGCGCTAAACTTCAACAAATTTACATATTTCGCCCCGAAAATTGTGACTTTTTATATTACTTTTTTAGGTTAACCACACTTGATAATATTGCCAAAATTTTATAACCTTGGAGCAAAAACTGAAATTTGCCATAACCAAGGATTTACCTTGAGCAAAATTCCACATTCTAAATTTTAAGGGTAAACTTATGGCTTTGAGAATATGTGCCACCCAATAAAGATACATTAACAAACCGTTTATTAAACCAAATATCACAGGCTTTTAACTGGAAAATTAAATCCAAACCCTCATCTTTAATCCCCACAAACACAATTTTTCCCACTGTTTCTTGGGCTTCTATTATGCACTTTATTTCATCCCCAATTTTGGGTGTAGCTTTAAAAAAACCTTGAGGGCAACAAATGCCTAAATACGGTTGCCTAAAATTATCTATGGTTTTAAAAACCACATCCCCTTTTTGGCAAAATTCCCCAGTGGCTTGAGGCGGATAATTTTCCTTTTGCTCTATTATTTCACCCACGGAGATATCCCCAATATTATTGGGTGTTAATATGGTTTCCAGACCATCTGTTTTATAAAATAACAAACCCGATTGAGAGCTTCCCACTACAACATTTACATCATCCGCAGTTAAATCCGTAACAGCAGATTTAATTTTTACACCTATTTCCCCTCGGGCAATGCGTTTGTCGGGTAAGGCAATTTTTTCTACTTCCCCTCGTCTATCTGCATAAACCAAGTTCTCTTGGTAAAACATAACACCTTTAACCACAGAATAACCACCACGGGATTCCTGGGCAAAAGCGGTTTTTTCTTTCACAAATATTTGGGGGGCAACATAAAAAAGAGAAGCACCAACCACCGCCCCAAAAAGGGAAAATACCAGTATACGATAAAAGAGAATTTTCATGATGATTTTCCACGTTCCTTTTATTCCCTATTTATTTACATTCCCCATTAAGTTTTCAGTTCCGCCATATTTCCCCATCAACATATTTTTCAATAGCATTGGGTTTATATATGGCATTGGAGTGATAACAGCATTGGAGTGATATAGCAGCACGGGTATAATATCCATATTAATTTATTTTACCACAACTGCCCCCAACCCCTAAACTGCCACATGGTAAGTTTATATCAATCTGGCAAATAAGCCATGCCTGCCACACCTGCCATCACTTCCTCGGTAGGAATAAAAAAGCTCTTGATTGCAGCAGGTACACATATTCAAATCAGTAATATTTTCATCTCTCACCCCCAGGGCGGTGAGCAAATCTCTATTGGCCTTGGCATTATCAAAAAAATACTCACGGGCTTTACCTCTTTTAAACCAAGATTCTGCATTGTTAAAAGTGGTGGTAAATCTACTGTAAAACACCTTGTCCACCTCGTAACAACAAACGCCGATGCCGGGACCAAATGCCACAAGGGCATCTTTTGGCTCAGTGCCATAGTTTACATTCATCTCCCTGAGTAGGGAAGCACCTATGTTTTGCAAAGTGCCACGCCACCCCGCATGGGCAGTGCCCAAAACCTTATGCTCGGGATCGAATATGGCAATGGGCAAACAATCCGCATAAAAAGTAGATAAAAACAAGCCCTTGTGAGCGGTGTACATACCATCGGTTTCGGGGAAAGCATGGTTATAGCTCATCAGCCCCGCTCCCCTATCTTTAGGGGTTATATGCCGTATTTTTTTACCGTGAACCTGTTGGATAGAAACAAAGTCTGTCATGGGGATATCCAATGCCGCCATAAAAAGGCGGCGATTTTCAGTTACAGCCTCATCTTCATCTTCAACATGGCGTGCCAAATTCAAGGAATCATAACCTTTTTTTGATACACCCCCAAGGCGACAAGATATATACACCTCGGCACCTAAGGATGCCCATTCCGGTATTGTATAATATATTATATTATTTTTTTCTGTTTTTTCCCACATTTGGCTAACCTCCGAATATACCCATTATACACTGGTGTTTAATAAAACACAATGAACGAATAATGGAGAAACAAAAGAAATTCTGCTATTATTAATTGTTTTAAAAGACATTTTAATGGAATTTTAATTTGCACTTTTACCAACTATCTTGTAAAATATGAAATAGAAAGAGCAATAAGGAGAATTTATGGCATTTGAATTAGTTTTTTTACAGTGGATACAGGATAATGTGGTTTGCCACTGGCTAACCACAATTATGCAAATGTTTACAAATTTAGGCAATAGTGCCATAATTTGGATAGTTGCCATTGCAGCCCTGCTTATTTTTAAAAAAACCCGAAAATACGGATTCATGGCAGCTTTGGCATTGCTGATAAATTTATTAATATGTAATGCCATTTTAAAGCCGCTGATAGATAGGCCACGACCCTTTACCAAGGTGGCAATAGATTTATTGGTTGCCCAACCCGGACCGCATTCTTTTCCATCGGGTCACACATCTTCGGCATTTGCCGTTGCCACGGTTATATTTTTTTGGAGCAAGCCTTGGGGTGTACCTGCACTTTTCATTGGGGCACTAACCGCCTTTTCCAGAATGTATTTCTTTTTACACTACCCCACGGATATTTTAGGCGGCTTAATAGTGGGTATAGGCTCTGCCTTCATTGCCAAAGCCTTGGTTGAATATTATTCCAAAAACAAACTTGGGTCTACATCGGGCAATGCCTGAGCCAAATTGGGTAATCCTCTTAAGCCATTGTAATTGCAAATGCTAAATTTACCCGTGTTATCGCAAAATACACCCACAATAGCCAGTTTTTCGGCTTTTACCAAATCACGGTAACGTTCTAAACCTTGGGAAACTTGGTAATCTATATGTTTCATTATATTATCACGTATTTTTCGGGATTTACCTTGGGCAAAACAAGGCATAATATTGTTAAACAATTCCTTTGTAAATTCCGTATTGCCCTCACCTTTTAAAGCGGATTTTACAGCGGAGCAATCTTCATGGCCAATGATAATAAGCATAGGTATTGCCAAATCCTTAATACCATGATCCAAAGAGGCTTCATTACCCTTTAATATGCCGCCGTAGTTGGCAACTATATATATTTTTTCACTGCTGTGTTCCATAAAACGCAAAGGATAACCACAGCAAAGCACCACAGCCTTGGGTTGGTAATTTACCAATGCGGTCAAATCTTGTTCTCTTTGATTGCTGATAAATGTTCGGTTATTTTCAATGATATCACAAAGAGATTTTACCGTTTTTTTCATAAATTGCACCTCTTTAATCTACTTCGGCATAAATACTGAAGTTTCCTGCAAAATATGATAAAATATTACATAAAAATCTTAAAAAAATACAACGCTGAAAATACAAAAGTTATTTTCACTTATTTCACTTATATTATAGCATCGGAGATGAAATGTACGGATATATTCGCTTTTACGGCGATGAACTCAAAGTTAAAGATTTAAAGCTATTTAAAGCCTATTACTGCGGATTATGCCGTGAATTAAAGGAATCCTACGGGCAACGAAGTCGCCTGCTTTTAAGTTACGATATGACCTTTATGGCAATTTTTCTTGATGCCCTAAAGGATGAAAAAAATCAAACGGAATTGGGGTTTTGCCCCACCTCACCTCTGAAAAAAAAGCCCATGATAATATCCAAAGACAGCCTGAGTAAAGCTGCAATGCTCACGGTTTTAATGGGCTATTACAAAATGGAAGATGCTTGGCAGGACGATAAAAATATCGGGGCAAAGCTGGCAGCATCAATCTACAAAAAGCCCTTTCAAAAAAGTCGGCAAAAAGATAGGGAAATGGCGGCAAAAACCGAAAGCTATTTAAAGGAATTTTATTTGGGGGAGCAGAATACTAATATAGATTTAGATACCTTGGTTGACCCCTTTGCTACATTGGTAGCGGAAATAATGGCGGCAAATGCTCCTGAAGATAAAAAATCCGATTTTCACAAAATGGGTTATCACGCAGGTCGCTGGCTCTATTTTATAGATGCCTTGGACGATTTGCCCCAAGATGTGGCAGAGAAAAAATTTAATGCCTTCACCCACACCTTAAAATACCACTATGGCACTTGGCAGGATTTTTATAAACAGGCACATGAGGATATCCACGCCAATATATTCTTTTCCTTGGATGAACTCACCAAGGTATATTTAACCTTAAATATAAAAAACAATAAAGATTTAATTGAAAACATATTCTTTTTGGGAATCAGAGGTATCAGCGAATTGATTTTTGCCCGCCGCAACAGCGGTAATGCAGAAAAATTTGCTGTACCCTTTAAAATAAAAACCTCTTGTTCTCAGGATGCTACGATAAAGGAGTAAAAATGGAAATGGCAGTTAATAGCGGTAATTTTGCAGGGAGCAGCAATATTAAAGACCAAATAAGAAAAAATATCCAAAGAAATCTCTTGGATGAGGCATTAACCTTGGTTAATGAATTAAACGAACAAGACCCCGATTTTTACTATTTTCAAGGCTGGATATTTGCGGAAAAAGGCTGGACTCAAAGGGCACGGGATTACGCTAAAATAGCTACCCAAATGAACCCCAACAATAACGAATATCAAATGCTCTGGAACCGATTAAACAACGATGCGGGTCAAACCTATAAAGCCCAATCGGAAAGACGTGGGTTTATGCCCCAGTGTAGCTGCTGCGAAATGGCAAGCTGCTTGGTTTGCAGCGACTGTTGTTGCGAAAGTATGGGCGGCGACCTTATATCCTGCTGCTAAAGGAAGAAAATATGGAAAAAAACAGAACATTGGCTCTGGCAGGGATTATGACGGCATTCACCGTGATTATCCTGTTTTTTGCCATGGTTATACCCAATTTAAAACTGGTGCTTTACGGTCTATCCTCTTTACCCATAGCGGTAATATTAATTGAGTGCGATAAAAAAACCGCAGGGCTATTTTTTACAGCCACAGCGGTTTTGGCACTGATTTTAATTCCGGATAAAACTGCGGTTTTACCCTATGTGGTGGTTTTGGGATTTTATGGTTTTATTAAAGCCATAGCAGAAAAATTTACCAATAATATAGTGGAATGGGCAATTAAGATAATATATTTCAACGCAACATTAGCAATATATCTATGGTTGGTACTTGCAATTTTCTTGCCAAATATTGTTTTACCCATACCTCTTTGGGTACTGATTATCGGCGCTGAAGTGGGCTTTGTTATCTACGATTTTATTTACTCCGCTTGTATATGGTACTATGAAAAGCAAATTAGACCTAAGATAAAAACCTTAAACAGCTTTCGCTAAAATGATAATATATTCTCTTTACAAATTTTTATTTCAGGAATATACTTATATAAAGTAATAGATACTAATATTCTTAAGATAAAATCTAAAAATGGACAAACTTGAAAAGTCTTTGTGGCTCTTGTGTATTAAAACATATTTAGCCCCTAACTTATCACCTTTTCTGTTTTTGGGTCTTTATTAGAATATCACAAAATCTATTATTAAAATTAATTTTTTTATGAAAAACAAGGAGGAAAAAATAAATTGATAACTAAAGATATGAGCATTGGCGAAATAGTGGAAAAATGGCCTACCACCGTGGATGTTTTTAAACAACATGGCATGGGCTGCTTGGGCTGTGCCATTGCCCACTTTGAATCCGTGGGAGAAGGTGCCATGGCACACGGCATTGATATTGATGCACTTTTGTGCGATTTATCCATGGCTGCCACCAGATACAATCCCGATGAAGGCAAATGCCAATGCGGTTGCGGCAAACACTAAATAAATAGGACACCTAAGCCCAAAAGGATGCAAGCTTTATTGTATGCCTTTTGGGTTTACTATAATTTTTTGGTTTTACACTATATTTTTTGGTTTCACATTGTAGGAGAATTTTAGAATTTATAAAGGAGGATTAAAATGGCAGCGTTTCAAAAAGAGATTAATTTGGAATTGTGCAAAGGATGTGGTATCTGCATAGACATTTGCCCAAAAAATGTTTACGATAGAGATGCCTTGGGTAAACCCATTATGGAACGGAACGAAAATTGCATTTATTGCAAGCAATGTTTATTCCATTGCCCGGATTTTGCCATTGAATTTATCGAAGTGAAAGAAGGTGACACTTGTGGCAAATAATTTAAAACTTTTACAGGGTAATGAGGCTTGTGCCCTTGGTGCTATCCATGCAGGTGTACGTTTTTATGCAGGTTATCCCATTACCCCCTCCACAGAAATAGCCGAGCTAATGGCGGAAGAATTGCCTAAATACGGCGGCAAATTCATTCAAATGGAAGATGAAATTGCAGGTATGGCTGCGGTTATTGGTGCAAGTTTAACAGGGGTTAAATCTCTCACAGCCACTTCAGGACCGGGGTTTTCTCTCAAACAAGAAAACATTGGCTATGCCGCCATCACAGAAGTACCCTGCGTTATTGTTAATGTTCAACGTGGTGGCCCCTCCACAGGTTTACCCACCAGCCCTGCCCAAGGCGAAATATACCAAACCAAATACGGCACCCATGGGGACCGTGGCGCCATTGTTTTAACACCCGGTAGCGTACCGGAATGCTTTGCTTTGGCTGCTCGTGCAGTTAACTTATCGGAAAAATATATGACTCCGGTAATCCTCCTCACCGATGAAGTGGTAGGACATATGCGTGAAGCCATAGATTTAGATGAATTGCGTAAAATAGAAGTTTACGATAGAAAAAAACCCGAAAATACTCCCGAAGAATACGCACCCTATGCCCCTGATGAAAATGGTGCACCTATTTTAGCACCCTTTGGCACAGGTTACCGCTACCACGTTACAGGGCTAACCCACGACCAATCGGGTTTCCCCACCATGGTACCGAGTAAGGTTGAAGCTGCAAATTGGCGTTTAATCAATAAAATTGAGGACAACAAAGATGACATCATCCAATGGGAAGAAATATACACCGAAGATGCCGAATCTTTGATATTAGCCTATGGCGGTGCTGCCCGTGCCGCCCGTGAAGCCGTGGAACAGCTCCGTGCCCAAGGTAAAAAAGTTGGACTGTTTCGCCCCATTTCCATCTGGCCTTTCCCCGAATCTGCCCTAAAAGCCTTATTACCCCAAATTCACAGCATTTTGGTAACGGAAATGAATGCAGGCCAGCTTGGTCAAGAGGTGGAAAGAGTTGTGGGAGGTAAAGCTCAGGTAAAGGGTCTTTACGTTATAGATGGTGAAATCATGACTCCCCAAGAAATCATAGAAGCATGGCAGGGGGTGGAAAAATGAGTAAAGAATATTTAAGAAATGAACAACTACCCCACATCTGGTGTCCCGGGTGCGGCAACGGCATAGTTTTAAGTGCCTTTGAAAGAGCCTTGGAAAAAGCAGGGGTAGATAAGGATAAAACCATTATAATTTCAGGCATAGGCTGTTCCTCCAGAATGCCAACTTACATGGACTTTAACACACTACACACCACCCACGGCAGGGCTTTGGGCTTTGCCACAGGTGTTAAATTGGCAAACCCTGAATTGGAAGTTTTTGTAATCATGGGTGATGGGGATGCCACCGCCATCGGGGGCAACCATTTAATCCATGCTGCCCGCCGCAACATCGGCTTAAATGCCATAGTGGTAAACAACAATATCTATGGTATGACAGGGGGGCAATATTCCCCACTTACACCCACAGGGATGAAGGCCACCACCGCACCATATGGCATGGTGGAAAGAAACTTTGACCTTTGCGATTTAGCCAAATCCGCAGGTGCTACCTATGTGGCAAGGGGCACTGTTTACCATGCCAAGCAACTCACAGATTTAATTTTGGAATCCATGGAAAACAAAGGCTTTTCCTTGGTGGAAGCAGTTTCCACCTGCCCCATCAGCTTTGGTCGCCGCAATAAAATCCGTGGCAATTATGAACTTATCGAATGGGTAAAAAATCAGTGCGTTAATGTAAAAGCAGCTGATAAAATGAGTCCCGAAGAACTGGAAAACAAAATTTTAATCGGCAAATTACATCACGCCCCGGTGGAAGAATATACCAAAAGCTATGATAAAATCATAGAAATAGCCAAGAGGGAGGAAAAAAGATGAAAACCAATATTCGCCTGACAGGAACAGGAGGTCAAGGTTTAATTTTAGCAGGAATCATCTTGGCTGAAGCTGCTCTTTTAGAAGGAAAAAATGCCATACAGAGCCAAAGCTACGGACCAGAAGCCCGTGGCGGTGCCTCTAAAGCCGAGGTTATAGTGGCTGATGAACCCATACATTACCCCAAGGTTTTAGAATCCGATTATTTACTTGCCATGAGTGAAAAAGCATACGTAAAATACAACAGCGGTATGAAGGAAAACTCCATACTCATCATAGATACCACCTTTGTGGCGGAACGCCCCAACGAAAAAGCAGGAAAAATCATCGCCATACCCATAACCAAATTGGCAAAAGAAGCCACAGGCAGAGAAATGACCGCCAATATTGCGGCTTTGGGCATTTTGGCAGGCTTGGGCATAGTAAGTGAAAAACACTTGAAAGAGGCAATTTTAGCAAGAGTACCCAAAGGCACCGAAGAACTCAATATGAAAGCCTTTGAAGTGGGAAAAGCCAGCATAAAATAATAAATGCCAAATTACAAACCCAGTGGTTTTTGCTCCTTGAAAATAGCTAAAATATGCTAAGCCGTAATTACCCATATAATTAACAAAAAATAAAACCGAGATGCTACATACAATTAAGTATGTCAACATCTCGGTTTTTAATATTTTCACAGGTAATATATTTTGTTTTAAGCACAATACTTGATTCAAATACTTGATTCAAATACTTGATTCAAATACTTGATTGAATCAAATTAAACCCGTTTTCCCTATTTTAGGCTTTGCTATTGTAGGCCTTAGAGATAAAAACCAACAGAAAAAACCAATTATCATAAGATATTAGGAACTGCAAATCCACAAATAGCAAATTTACCCAGGGTAAAACTTTACTCATAAACTCAACGAAGCCATAAAACAAGCAGATTATTATGTGCTTCCTTGATACTGCTTAAAACTCCTTGATACTGCTTAAAACTGCTTAAAACTATTTAAAATCTAATTTTATTTTCTTCCGATGCGTAATCATCGGTTTTGGTTGAAAGTCCTTTATCCTTAAGTTTTTTATTGGTTCTCATACGCAATACCGTATAGATAATTGCAAACACAGGAACACCCACCAGCATACCCACAAATCCGAATAAACTGCCGCTTATCACAATGGAAAACACAATCCAAATTGCAGAAATACCAATGGAAAGCCCTAATATCTTAGGACCGATAACATTGCCATCCAACTGCTGTAAAACCAAGATGAAAAGTGGGAACCATAATGCTTTGGTAGGATCCGCAATAAGTAAAATAAAGAAAGAGGGAATCGCCCCAAAAAACGGGCCAAAAAATGGGATAATATTGGTAACACCCACAATAACAGAAATAAGCAAAGCAAAAGGAAATTTGAAAATGGATAAAAACACAAAGCAGATTATGCCAATAATCAAGGAATCCAAAAGCTTACCACAAATAAAATTACTGAAGGTGCTGTTGGTCATAGCGGTAAAACTTAGGATAGAATTAACTTTTTCCGTTTTGCAATTAGCATACAAAAGTTTTTTAATCTGGGCAAAAAACTTTTCTTTGGTACCAATAAAATAGATAGAAACGATAACTGCTATGATAATATTAAGCAATACCTTGGATAAGGCAGTGGTAATATTAACCGTATATGGCACAATCCATGAAATAAAATCAGGAATGCCTTTTTCAAAATAGAGTAAGGTTTGGTTCAACCATTGCTGCACTCCGGATTGCCAACCATATTTCACGGAAATTTCATTAACCACAGTTAAAAGATTTTCAATATAATCCGGCACATTGGTAATCAACACAGTTATACTTTTTAAAGTTTGCGGCACCAACATGAAAAGGAATAGTCCCAAAATAATAATGGCTAAAGTGTAACCTGCTATCATAGCAAAAATTCTTTGCATCTTAGGATTTTTTAATTTAAAAAAGACTCTTTTTTCTAAGCTAACCACAAAAAAATTAATTAAATAGGCTATAATAAAACCTAAAATAAATGGCTGGAAAATAGAAAAAAACCAAGAAAGCATTGATAAAAAATCATCAAATCGCAGTAACGTAAAGTATAGCAAAACCCCACTAATCACCACAATAAGTGCGGATATCGTTTTGGAAGTAAAGTATTTATTCCAGTCTATTTTCATAATCCAACCTCTAAATTCATTCATTGTCCTTATTTTAATTATACAATGAATCGCAAAAATAGTCTATGTTTAATATTGGAATTACTAAAAAAATATGCTATAATTATAGATAAATTATAATTCGGGGAGATAAAAATGGCAGACTTTACAACACATCATATTCTTGGGCAACAAGTTCTGGCGGCAACAACAGCATCCATAGCCAATATTATTGAAAATAACATTGGCACTTTTTGTTGGGGATTGCAAGGGCCGGATTTATTATATTTTCACCGTGCAGTGGTGGTGGGCAGCCCCTTACCATCCTATGGTAGAATGATTCACGGGGAAAAAACTGCGGATTTATTTAATTTTTTAGCCAACGATATTATCAGCCACCGAAAATGCTTAGATTTTGAAAATCTTTTAAGCTATTATTTCGGCTTTTGCTGCCACTATGCTCTGGATAGCAAAATTCACCCCTATGTTTTTTCAAAACAATACGACTTAGAAGCAGCTTTAGGCCATGCCCCCACAGATAACAGTGCACATTGGCACATGGAAAGCGGCATAGATGAGGCTATATATCCTTTGGTTTACGATGAAAAAATATCCGAATTTAATGTGCGGGATTATTACCAAATAACCAAAGATGAAAAACGCTCTGTTGCAGGTCTTTACAGCAGAATATTGTGGAATGTGTACGGACTCCGAGTCCAAGCACGGGATATTGAAACTTGCTTTGTGGATGGCATTTGGATAAACCAATTACTTTATGATAAAAAAGGAACCATGAAACCCTTGGCTATAATGCTCCAAAATGTTTTAAAATTAAACAAGCAATTCAAAGGGCACTTTAAAAGTGCTGCACCCGTGGGTGAGGACTTTCTTAATTTAACCAAAAAACCATGGTACCACTATGGTGAAGGAGTTACCAAAACTGATAGCGTAATAGACATTATGGAAGCAGCCAAAAACACCGCCTTGGAGCTTTTAACAGTGAGTGAAAAAGCCATACACTGCGGTAATCGCCACTTAATTACAGATTTAGATTTCAGCCGCTCCTTTGTGGACGGTAAAAGAAAATAGGAGGATGAAAATGAAAAAAGTAATTAGCACCAAAAATGCTCCCGATGCCATTGGGGCATATTCACAGGGGATAATAGTTAATGGATTTTTATATGCCTCGGGTCAAATTGCATTGGTACCTCAAACCGGTACAGTAGAAGCCCAAAATATTGAAGGGCAAACCAACCAAGTTATGGAAAACATTGGGGGCATATTAAAAGCAGCAGATTTGGATTACAGCGATATAGTAAAAATGACTGTATTTTTAGATGACATAGACAATTTTGCTAAGTTTAACGAAATTTACGCTACCTATCTAAAAGAACCCTACCCCGCCAGAAGCGTGGTAGCAGTGGCAGCTTTACCCAAAAAAGTTAAAGTAGAAATTGAAATGACTGCGGCTTTAAGAGATTAACACCAAATAAACTTTAAGCCGCAAAATAACCAATGAATACCAAAACCATTTTCAACATATCCCAACTTAAAAGCCCCATAACACAAAAAAGTGTTATGGGACAGATTGTAGCCAAAAAATAATTTTGGCTACAAGATGATAGGCTTTGGAGAAAGACTTAGAACAGCTAAACGCACCAAAATGCGGAATCGCAGTGTACTTTGATGTACATAAGAGTTCGGAGTTTGGGGAGTTTGGCTGTTATCAGCCTTTATACTCAGTCTCACCCATAACACAAAAAAGTGTTATGGGGTTTTTTTCTGTTTATATTTAGTTACTAAATGCTATTTTGCTGTGAGTTTGCACCTTAATTTTGTTAACTTTAGTAAATTAAGCTAAAATAGCAGATAATCAATTTTTTTTGCCGCAAAAATCCGTGGAAACAATTTTAAAAATAAAAACACTTTTTATGGATTTTTCTTCAAATTCAAAATCTTTAGCCGTTAAATGCTGCATTAAAGTTTTTAAAGCAAAAGCCTTTTCATCATCATTTTCAACAAATATAGCTTCACCTGTACCAATAACATCTCCATAGGAAATTGTATAGGTACAGGGCTTGTCAGAGCCTTTTAATTCACCTTCCCAGTGGGTTTCAAACCCAACATGGGGGTTATTTTTTAAGATATCCAGCTTTCGACCCTTAGATGCACAATGAAAATAGAGCGTCAAGGTTTCTCCCTCTAAAACATAGCCATAATTTAATGGCACGATGTAAGGAGCACCATTATCCACCATGGCAATGGAGCAAACCGAAGTTTTTGCCAAAATTTCCGTTATACCTTGGGCATCTTTAACTTCTCTTTCTTTTCTCCGCATAAAATTACTTCTTTCTCAATGGTCTTTAGATATCAACTTTTATATAATCAGTGAAAATCCACATCTAAAAATTTAGCCAGCAAAGTTTTGCCATCGGGGTATAAAATTCCCGTTGCTTTGGCGGTTTTTTCACAATGGGCAATGCTATGGTCTAATTTGTGATAGCGGCTGTCAAAAATCATAAAGGGAATAGCCTCACGGCTATGGGTGCGTATTTCCAAAGGTGTGGCATGATCAGGCATCACCATAATGCGGTAATCCTCTCCCATTGCCTCACAGGCAGCAATAACTTGGGGAATAGTTTCGGTATCTATGCGTTCAATGGCACTGATTTTTTTATCTAATCTGCCTTGATGTCCACTTTCATCCGGTGCTTCCACATGAACGAATACAAATTCGCCACCGCCCTTTAAATATGCCGCTGCCAAATCCCCTTTGCCACGAAAATCCGTAACCACCCCACCGGTGGCAGAACCTAAATACAAAATATCCATTTTGGCACTGATGCCAATACCACGGATAAGATCCACACCACTTATAACGCCGCCTTTAAGACCGTAACGCTGCTGAAAAGATGGCAATTCCGCCTTTACTCCGGGTCCCCAAAACCAAAGGGCATTGGCTGGTTTTTCACCTTTTGCCAATTTTTCCACATTGTATGGTTGCTTTTTTAAGATTTCATGAGCTTTTTTCATGAAAGCCACGGCTTTTTCTTGACCTGAACCTTGGGGTAAATGGTCACCCACTTTTTCATCCATAATTTCATGGGCAGGGTCATAGATGGTATCCAAAGGCCCATTATGCCAACGCAAAATATTACGGAAAGAAACGCTGGAAAACAGTTCCATTTCTTCATCGTCCAAGGCTTTTTTAACCTCGGCGATGAGTCCATGGGCATCGGCGGTTTCAATTTCGCCACCGCTGTAATCTATCAAACTTTTTTCTTCAAAGGTATCGCCATCTTCGCTTAAAGTTACTAAATTAGCACGTAAGGTAACATCCTCAGGCGCCATTTCCACCCCTGCGGAAATAGCTTCTATGGAAGAACGACCCTTGTAAAATTCTGAAGGGGGATAACCCAAAACCGAAAGATTGGCAACATCGGACCCCGGGGCATATTCAGGGGGAACACTTTGGCAAAGACCCGTAATGCCACCTGCTGCCATGGCATTGGTATTGGGCTTATTAGCCACCTCCATAGGGGTTTTATTGCCTAATTCCGCTATGGGCCAATCTGCCATGCCGTCTGCCAGAATAAATATATATTTCATTTCAATCTCGCTTTCTAAATTTATTTTCTCTATTTTTTTAGGTAAATTAATGATATACTACAATATTTAATTATATATAAAATATCCACCGCTGACAAGGGCTAATTTTAAATCCTCTTAATTCCTGAAAATGAAGATATTATCCTTGTATAAAATATTTTTCTGCTTGGATAAATTGGGTTTTTGCATAAAAATAACATTTAAAGCAAAAAGAACCTTTCAGCACCATAGAGAGGTAATATTGCAAATGTAGTAATATCCCTGAAAAAACATGGCAAAAGATAAATATTTACCACTGACATTTTGATAAAAATAATATATAATATAACCTATATATACATTATGCTATTAATATATATTTAAGGAGGAAATAAAATGCTTGAAATCCGTACCCATGGTCGGGGCGGACAAGGGGTAGTCACCTATGGTGATATTTTGGCAGAAGCTGCATTAAACAGTGGCTATTTTGTTCAAACCTTGCCCTTCTTCGGCGTAGAAAGACGGGGTGCCTCCATCAGAGCGTTGCTCCGCTTAGGAAAAGAAGAGATAAAAAAACGCTCCATGTGCTATAACCCCGATATTTTAGTACTATTTAATGATAACCAAGTTGCTGAAGCCAAAGCCATAGGCAACACTGATAACGCAACATTGGTGTTTAACAGCAAACACCAAGACCATAAAGAAAAACATTACTGGGTAATAGATGCGGAAACCATTGCCGATGATTTTGGCTTAACCCGTGGTGACGATGTTTTTATCAACATCATCATGGCAGGTGCTTTGGCAAAGGTATTGGGAATTTCCACGGAAAATTTAATCAATGCCATAAAAACCAACCGTGGGGTAGATAGTGAAAACCCCAACGTAAAAGCAGCTTTGGTAGCTTACGAAAACGTAAAAGAAATAGGAGGTAATGAATAATGCTTCATAAAAAAAGAGAAGAATTTCCCTCCTATTATCCACTTTCCGTACCACAGGAAGGCGCAGGGGGCAACACCGGCTCTTGGCGGCATAACCGCCCTGAAATTGATAAAGACCAATGCACACAGTGTTTATTTTGCTATGTGTTTTGTCCTGAGGGCGTAATATCCAAAGAACAAGATATAAACTATGATTATTGCAAAGGCTGTGGGATTTGTGCCACGGAATGTCCCCAAAAAGCAATAACAATGATTAAGGAGGTGGAATAAATGGCAGAAAAAATGTTAACCACAGGCAATGGTGCCGCTGCTTTGGCTGTTACCCAAGCTAAAGTAGATTTTGTGGCTGCTTACCCCATTACACCTCAAACCTCAGTAGCGGAAAAGCTATCTGAATATATTGCCCAAGGTAAATTGGATGCCGCCTATTTGGCAGTGGAATCCGAACACAGTGCCTTGGCTTCTGTTGCCTCCGCCAGCATGGCAGGTGCCAGAGTTTTCACCGCCACTTCCTCCCAAGGCTTGCTTTATATGCACGAAATAACCCACTATGTGGCAGGTGGCAGATTGCCTGTGGTTATGGTAAATGTAAACCGTGCCGTGTGCCCACCTTGGTCTTTATATGTTGACCATCACGATGCTTTATCCCAGCGTGATACAGGTTGGATGCAGATATATTGCAGCAGCACCCAAGAAATTTACGATACGATTTTACAGGCTTATTATATTGCAGAAAAAATTAACTTACCCATTATGGTAAATTACGATGGTTTTTTATTATCCCACTCCATGATGGCAATGGTGCCCAATACCCAAGAACAGGTTGATGAATTTTTACCCCCAATTAACCCCCAATGGAGCTTAGCGCCGGAATATGGTATTGCTACTTTTGGTAATGTTACCCCCACCGAGGAATATACCCCCTACCGCAAAGGTTTGCAAGATGCCATGGATAATGCTCATATTGCCATTAAGGAAGCGGGAGAACGATACGAAAAAATAACCAAGCGTAACCATGGCAATTCCATCAGCACCTATCGCACCGAAGATGCAGAATATTTCTTGATTTCCATGGGTTCCATGGCAACGGAAATGGAAGTAGCTGCGGATATTTTAAGAGAAGAAGGGCTGAAAGTGGGCACAATCCGCATTAGAGTTTTCCGCCCCTTCCCAGCAGCAGAGCTAAATGCAGCCTTGCCCCAAAATGCTAAAGCTGTGGTTTTAGACCGCAATTACGGTTTTGGCTCTCACGGTGGCATCATCTTCCAAGAAGCAAAAAGTGCACTCTATGATAGTGGCAAAAATATTAAAATCAAGGGTCTTACCTGCGGCTTAGGCGGAGAAGACCTTTATGCCAAATATTTGGCAGATTTGGCAAGAACAGAAATTGAAGGGATGGTGAAGGCATAATGGCAACTTTAAAAGATTTAAGCGATTTTGAATTAGTCAAATCCGGTTCCGGAGCTTGTGCAGGCTGTCCCTCCACCATGGCTTTGAGAATAGTTGGTAAAGCCTTGGGGCCAAATTGCGTTATGCTTATGACCCCCTCCTGTGCTGTGGCTTCCATTGGACTTTTGCCCAAAACCTGCTATGATGTGCCTGTGCAAAACATTTGTTTTGCCGCTGCAGGAGCATCGGGTGGTGGTGCAGCTGCGGCCTTTGAAATTTTAGAAAAGAAGGGTCGCATTAAAGAAAAACCCACTGTTTTTAATTGGACAGGGGACGGCGGCACCTACGATATAGGCTTCCAAGGTATCTCCGCTGCGGCGGAAAGAAACGACGACTACATCCAATTTTGCTATAATAACGAAGCTTATTCCAACACAGGGGTGCAAAGAAGTGGGGCAACACCCAGATATGCCATAACCACCAATACACCCTTGGGCAAAGAAAGCACCAAGAAAAACATGGCTCTTTTGATGCTGGATCATCAAATTCCCTATTTGGCAACGGCATCATTGGCTTACCCCATGGACTTGTATCGCAAAGTGGAAAAAGCCAAATCCATGAAGGGATTTCGCTATATCGAAATTTTGGCTCCTTGCCATCCGGGATGGAAATTAAACCAAAATGAAACCGTTTATTATAGTCGCTTAGCAGTGAAAACCAAATCTTGGTTACTTTGGGAAGCAGAAAACGGCAAAGTTACCATCAACAATCCTACTAAAAATCTTTTAGCAGGTAAAACAGAAGCTGAACCACTGGAAAACTACATTAAAGGACAGGGACGTTTTAAACATATAATGAAAAGTCCCGATAAAGAAAAGTTTTTAAAACAAATTGAAGCCGATAACCAAGCAGGAATAAAAATGCTGTTACAAAAACTTGAAGATTAAAATAATTTAAAATATTAAAAACCGAACTTGTATATTAGTTCGGTTTTTAACATTTTTATACATCAAATATATATTTAATCATGGGGTAAGCAAATCTTGTGTTATAATTTTACAAAAAAATGTTAAGGGGTTTATATAATAAAAAAGCCCAATGGCGTATACTAACAATATCAAAAGAGCAAAGATATAAGTTAATATCATAAAAAAAGGAGAACCGTTATGAAATTTGAATTAATAAAAAGCCATGTGGAAATTACCCCGGAAACCCCTGAAGAAGTTGCAGGCTTAGATGAACTTTGGAAGATGATGTCCGATTGTGTTGGCAAAGAAAAGAAATTAGTACCCATGGGTATTTATGTTGCAGAAAAAAATAAACCTGCCATGTTCCATATTGAAGGTCTATCCTCCGCAGAAATTGGTCAGGATATTGAAGTTTTAGCACCTGTGGATTGCGATGTATATTGCAAAACCTGTAATAAAACAGTATCTGTGAAAAAAGGTGCCAGAATCCCCCTTTGCTGCGGCAAACGTATGGAAATTTTAGACTGAATTTCAACCATACAAAATAAGCGTAAATTTAAAATACTTTAGATAAATAATAAAAGCGACTGCATTTTTTAGGCAGTCGCTTTTATTGTTGTATGAAGATATGCTACACAAAGCTGTTAAACTCAAACTTGGCACTTGAAAATTATGGTAAAGAATACTTCATGATTTCAAAATTTTATGGTTTCAAAAAAAGTAAATATAATGAAAAATATAAATATACCTCAGATTGTCAAAAAACATAGTTGTTTGACAAGATACCAGACTATTAAGAAAGCCTTAGATTCGGTAAAACTCCCTGAACAACTGCTGCTTATGTACATAAGCAGTGAATGGAAAGGGATTTTGCCGAATATAAGACTTTATCAACAGCCTAAAACCTACTTTTTATTTGGCTAAAATTAATCTCCGAAAGAAATATCTAAAAGTCTGGCAGTTTTTACCAGTTCACCATTGGGGTCTACGGTTTTTTGCACTTTTGTAGCTTTGGATAAAGGTACCGTTTCAATTTTGTTATTTTTTAGGCAAACCATAACATCGTTTTTACCGTCAATAACAGCCTCTAAGGCGGCTACCCCATAGAGAGATGATAAAATACGGTCAAAAGGAGCAGGACTGCCACCACGCTGCAAATGACCCAGAACTGTGGTTCTCACCTCTAAATCTTCTTTTTCCACTATTTGATCACGCAATACCTCACCAATACCACCTAAGCGATGTTTATTATAATTATTTCCTTTATTTTCGCCGTTAATAATTTGCTCACCACCAATTTTGCAGCCTTCCGCTACCACAATAATGCTAAAGTAGCTGCCACGTTTTTTTCTTTGGTGAACTTTTTTTAAAATTCCTGCCACAGTAAATTCTATTTCCGGTATCAAAATAACATCTGCACCACCGGCTATACCTGCATATAAACTAATAAACCCTGCATCACGACCCATCACCTCTAAAATCATAATTCTGTGATGGCTCTCTGCGGTGGTATGCAATTTATCAATGGCATCTGTGGCAGTGTTTACCGCAGTTTCAAACCCAAAAGTTTGATCCGTAGCAGATAAATCATTATCAATAGTTTTAGGAACACCCACAACTTTTAAGCCTTTTTCAGCCAATTCGTGGGTAATTGCCATGGTGCCATCGCCGCCGACTACCACAATGCTATCCAAGCCCAAAGCATTGGCAAAAGTAATTAAATAATCACTTTTATCTTGAAAAATCACACCTTCAGGGGTTTTTATCGGATAATGAAAAGGATTATCCCGATTGGTAGTACCCAAAATTGTGCCACCTTTGGGTAAAATGCCTTGTGTTTGGCGAGGGGTTAAAACATCATAATGATTTTCTATTAAACCTTTATAACCATCATAAAAGCCGTAAACTTCTATTTTTTTTTGATAAGCGGATTTAACTACCCCACGCAAAACTGCATTTAACCCGGGACAATCACCGCCACCATTTAAAACACCAATTCTCATAAAAGAACCTCCTTGTAGTTTGGTTATTATACCACATTTAACAAAAAAAATACAATGGTGAACACGTGTAACTTAAGATACACAAACAGTGAAAAAGCCGTGTACTACCATGGGCAACGGTATTATCTTTTACAAGTTTCCTTAAAATTCAAACGGAAGCACAGCTTTTTTGTAATTAATTTTTACAATATCAGATAAAGAATGCCAAGGAGTGCAGGTTGATGCAGAAGGTAGATTATTAGGGAATGCCTGCCCTGCCACTCCAACCATGGCGCACCATAATGCAGCATAAACATAGCAGATGCACTTTTTTGGAGAATTTGCCATGAATAATACCCCGCAATAAATAGGAAAAACCAAGGCATAATGGGAAAATAATCTGCGGAGAAAAAATTTTCATTGGGGAAACCCAAAATAGCCATGCCCAAATATTTTACAACATAGATTCCCCAAGATACTTGCTCCGGGGGAAAATATTCAGCATTTTGAGTACCTATACCAAATTCCAAGGCTATAATAAATAAGGAAAAAAAACTTATAAAACCCGGAAAAGCAGGAATTTTACTTAATATTTTAGAAAGTGGTATCATCAATAAAATAGCTATGCCCAAAAAAGATAAAATGCCAAAAACCACCATAAAATCCGGCATAAATAATATTGTTACCAAGGTTATTGCCAAACCACAACCTAAAATAACCCCACCACGCTTTAAATGGTGATGACCCAAAGACCAGCACATACCTGCTAAAAAAATAAATATCCAGCAAATACCTTGCTGCCATAAATTGCCTACCCCACCTTGAAACCATAAAATTTTCATACCATAAATATAAACTAAATCGAAAAACAGATGGTAAATTACCATGTTTAAAATGGCAAAACCACGAATTGCATCCAATAAATTATAACGAATGTGCTCTATATTCATTATGCGTTTCCACCTAAAATTTCATATAATTTAATTATACACATTATTAACCATAAATGAAATACACTAATACCCGAAATTTATAGCAGTATATAACGAAAAAACCAAACTCCTGTAAGAGTTTGGTCAGATTGTCAAAAAACATAGTTTTTTTCCAAGATGCCAGGCTGTTAAGAAAGACTTAGATTCGGTAAAACTCCCGGAGCAACTGCTGTGCAGTGTACATAGATGTACATAAGCAGTGGGTGGGAAGGGATTTTGCCGAATATCAGACTTTATCCACAGCCTGAACCCAACTCCTGTAAGAGTTTGGTAAAATACAATTTTGTTAATATCTAAAAAGTCGAACCCCGATGTACTTTGATGTACATAGGCGTTCGACTTTTATATATTTAGTCAGTATCAACCATTTAGTTAAGGCTGATTATTTAGTTTTGATTGTGGAATGAATAAAGGGCATCATTTTTCTCAATTCTGCACCAACTTTTTCTAATTGATGTTCCTCGCCTTGACGTTTTAAAGCGTTATAACGGGGACGACCTGCTTGGTTTTCCAAAATCCAATCTTTGGCAAAGGTGCCATCTTGAATATCTGTTAAAGCTTTTCTCATATTGGCTTTAGCTTCAGATGTAACAATGGTGGGGCCAACCTGTAAATCACCCCATTCAGCAGTATCGCTAATGGAATAACGCATGGTGCCCAAGCCGCCTTCATAAATTAAATCAATAATAAGTTTTAATTCATGAACACATTCAAAATAGGCTATTTCCGGTTGGTAACCTGCTTCTACCAAGGTTTCAAAACCTGCGGTTAAAAGACTGCTTAAGCCGCCGCAAAGTACGGTTTGTTCACCAAAGAGGTCTGTTTCGGTTTCTTCTTTAAAGGTTGTTTCAATAACCCCTGCACGAGTGCCGCCAATACCTTTTGCCCATGCCAAGGCAATTTCTTTTGCTTTGCCTGAGTAATCCTGTTGTACTGCAATAAGGTTAGGAACACCGCTGCCTTCGGTATAGGTACGTCTTACAAGATGACCAGGACCTTTAGGGGCAATCATGATTACATCTACATTTTTAGGAGGTACAATTTGACCAAAGTGAATGTTAAAACCATGAGAGAAAACAAGAACCTTATTTTCTGTCATGTGTTCCATGATATCGCTATGATAAATTCTTGCCTGCAATTCATCGGGAGTTACAATTTGGATAATATCAGCTTTAACTGCCAGTTCAGGAGTGGTCATGATGGTCATACCATCTTTTTTTGCCTGTTCCCAATTAACGCTGCCGGGTACATCCGCAACAATTACATCAAGACCGCTTTCTTTCAAGTTTTGAGATTGAGCGTGACCTTGAGAGCCATAACCCACAACCCCAATAGTTCTGCCTTCTAAAAAAGATAAATCAGCATCGCTATCATAATACATTTTTGCCATTTTAATTTCCTCCTAATATTTCTAATATATCAATAAAATACTTATAAACAAGTAAATAAGTTTAATGGTTTTATTATATCACCAAAAGGTAAACTTGTAAATTATAAATTTTTTCGCATAAAGATGAAATTTATATTTTCATCACAAATTACTGCTAAAATAAATTGATGAACATAAAGTGGATTTTTTAAAATTCCCCATAAAAAATCAACATTTTATTTTGTTTGTTCAAATATATCCGATTCCACAGGCGGCTCGGTGTTGGGCGGTTCTTCACTTATATAACCTGCCAAAACCTCAGGTGGAATTGATTCGCCTTCATCTTCATGGTGCTGTTCACGCTCCATAAACAGGGTAAAATCTTTAAGAAAGGTCATATCCACTCTACCCAAAGAACCATTACGGTGCTTGGCAATGATAATTTTTGCCAATTCTTGATCTTCCATTTCAGGATTATAATAAACAGGGCGGTGAATAAATAGCACAATATCCGCATCCTGTTCCAAAGCACCGGATTCACGTAAATGGCTCAAATCCGGTTCCTTGGAGCTATTGGCACTATCCCCTTTAACCGAAGCACGGTTTAACTGGGAAATTACAATCACAGGTACACTCAATTCTTTGGCAAGACCTTTAAGTTGCCGAGAAATTTCGGAAATCTGCTGTTGCCTGTTGCTCTTATCCGTAGTGAGTGAAGCCTGCATTAAACCAATGTAATCTATAACTATAAGGTCTAAGCCCTTTTCTTTTTTAAGGCGGCGGCATTTGCCCCTAATTTCCGCAACGGTAATATCCGAGGTATCATCTAAATACATATTGGATTGGGTAAGGTCTTCCATGGCTTTGGAGAGCTTATTCATTTCAGCATCGGTTAATTTTTCAGCGTGTTTAACATGCTCCGCCTTAACCCGAGCTTTGGATATTAGCATTCTGGTAGCCAACTGCTCACTGGACATTTCCAAGCTAAAAAAAGCAACCGAGGCTTTATGGCGAGTAGCAGCACGTTCTGCCAAATTTATACAAAAGGTGGTTTTACCCATACCGGGACGAGCCGCAATAATTATCATATCGCTTTTATGCAAGCCGTTCAAATATTTATCCAGCTCAATAAAGGTGGGCAAACCCTCCTCATTTTTGCCGATATTATCATAGGCATCTGCCACAATGGGACCAATGTGCTCCAAGGTGGAATGATTGCTGCTTTCCCCCATGGCGTAAATTTCCGCTTCGGCATTTTCTAAAATTTCTGTGGCACCTTGTTCTTCCTCTTGGGCTTTGGTAGTTAATCTATCCGCAAAAGAAATTACTTGGCGACGCAAAAATTTATCCTTAACAATTTGGGCATAGGGTAAAACATGGGCAACACTGGGCACTGTTTCGTACAGCTCTGTAATATAGGAAATGCCACCTATGGCTTCTAAAAGACCCTGCTCACGCAATCTATTTGCCAAAAGAAAGGTATCAATGGGCACATTTTCGGCATTCATAGCGTAAAGGTTTTCACAGATTTTTTTGTGGCTATCTTTATAAAAATATTCAGGTTGAAGAACAGCAGAAACTGCTAAAATTACATTGGGATCCAATAATATAGAGCCCAAAACTGCTCGCTCTGCAAAATCATTTTGCGGTGGGCCTAAATTTTCTGAAGGTGGTAAACCCATACTATCATAATCCGACATTTTCTGCCTCCTTCTCTAATTTTTATGATATCTGATATTGAATAATTATATCGCAAATGGGTGATAAAAACAATTAATTTTTATGTTAATTACAGATAAAATGGGGTTTTACACTTAAATTATCAGCTTTAAAATAAATGTATTAAAATATAAAACACGCAAAACCACGGTCTTACTTATTGTAAGGATGTTAAATTATTTACACTCCATCACTTTTCTGCAATCTCAATAAAATTTAGCTTTTATATTCTGCGGCTAATTTTGCAAAAGCAGCCATGGAATTTTTTATTTGCTCGGTGTTAACACAATATGCTATACGCACAAAGCCGGGGCAGGCAAAATCAGCACCGGGCACCAAAAGCAACTCATATTTTTTTGCTTTTTCGCAGAAAGAGGCAGTATCTTCCTCTAATGATTGCACAAAAAGATAAAAAGCACCATCGGGTTTAACACAATAAAAGCCCAAATCTGTTAAGCCTTGATACAGTAAATCTCTATTTTTTTTGTAAATAGAAATATCCGAAGTTTGTCCCACACATTTGGCGGCTACCCGTTGAAAAAGGCTGGGTGCACACACAAAGCCCAAGGCTCTGCCGGCACCGCAAATAGCAAAATATACTTCTTTTTCAGCTTCCATCTTAGGAGATACCGCAATATAACCAATACGTTCACCGGGCAAAGAAAGCGATTTACTGAAAGAATAGCAAACCAATGTATTATCATAATATTTGGTTAAAAAAGGAACTTTTACATTATCGTACACCAATTCCCTGTATGGTTCATCGGCAATAAGATAAATGGCGTGTCCATATTTAGCAGACATTTCCTTTAAAATCTCAGTAAGAGCCAATATGGTTTTTTCGGAATATACCACACCTGAAGGGTTATTGGGTGAATTAACAATAACCGCTTTGGTTTTTTCGTTGATTGCTTTTTTAAAAGCAGCCAAATCAATTTGAAAATCCAAACCCGAAGGAGGCACCGAAACAGCTTTGCCCCCTGTATTTTCAATAAATACCTTGTATTCGGGAAAATAAGGAGCAAAAATAATCACTTCATCCCCGGGTAAGGTCACAGCCTTTAAAGATATAACCAAGGATGCCGCTGCACCCACCGTCATATACAGGCTATCAGGGGTAAAGTTTTCACCATGAGTTTTATTGAGATAATCCGCAATGGTTTTTCTCACGCTGAAATCCCCTTGAGCCGAGGTATAACCATGGATCTCTGTGGCATCTTCATTTTCTGTTAAATCAAGGATTGCTGCTTTTACAGTGTTTGGCGGTGGCACACTGGGGTTTCCTATGCTAAAATCATATATATTTTCATTGCCGATTTCAGCACCTCGTTTTTTTGCATACTCAAAAATTTCACGAATTACCGACCTTTTACTGCCCAGTTCAAACATTTTTTCAGAAATCATGATTTTAATACTCCCTTTCATACTGAAATTTCAAATTATATCCACAATTTTTATAATCTACTATCAAAATATATCCGCAATCAAAAACAGAGCAGAACTATACATGATAATTCTGCCTGCTATTTTTTACTATTTTTTTAGGTTAAAAACTTCATCCATAGCTTCGGTTACGGTTTTTACAGGCACTATTTTGATACCTTTTATACCTTGGGGCACATCAGCTAAATTATCATATGGTAAAATTACTTTTTTTACCCCTGCCTGTTTAGCTCCGTATATTTTTTCAGCAATGCCACCCACAGGGCACACATTACCACGCACCGAAAGCTCACCGGTGATAGCGATATTTTGAGGAATAGGTTTTTCCCTTACCGCACTGTAAAGTGAGAGGAAAATCCCCAACCCGGCAGAAGGCCCATCAATATTACCGCCCCCCACTACATTAACGTGAGCATCATAATTTTGCAGGTCATCTTCACCTAAAAGGCGAAAAACAGAAGCAGCGTTAAATACCGAATCTTTAGCCATAGAACCTGCGGTATCGTTAAAACGCACCACACCTTTGCCCTGTTCTGCACAGGGAAAAGCCACAGCTTCTATTTCCAAAACCGAACCTAAAAAACCATAAACACCAAGTCCAAAAATTTTGCCTATCTCTTTGGTTTCTTGGGATTTATCCCTTTTATTCGGGGATAATCTGGCATTTTGCAAAACTTCTTCTACTTTTTTCTTTTTAATTACCAAACGCTTGGTTTTTCTATCTTTTTGCTCGTACATCAATAAACCGTAAGCATCAGAAAGAATATTCACAGCTTTTCTGCCATCAGCAGTGGAATCCGCAATGAGGTCAGCAGCGTTATCTTCTAATTTTATTTTTAATTTTTCCGCCGCATTTACTAAAATACCCTTAATATCCTTGGGACTTAAAGGCTCAAAATAAACTTCACCGCAACGGGAGCGTAATGCTGAATTCAAATCGCCGCAATCCCTGGTGGTGGCAGCAATTAAAATAAAATCTGCGGGCAAGCCTTCATCAAAAATCTTTTTAATATATTTGGGAACTTGGTCATCCAATGGATCGTAATAGGATGATTCAAATTCCACTCTTTTATCTTCTAAAACCTTGAGCAGCTTGATTAAAAGCATAGGGTCCATTTCGCCAATTTCATCAATAAAAAGCACACCGCCATTGGCTTGAGTAACCAAACCGGGCTTTGGTTCGGGAATTCCCGTTTCTGCCAAATCACGTTTTGCACCTTGGTAGATGGGATCGTGTACAGAGCCAAGCAGTGGGTTTGTGGTTTCTCTGGGATCCCAACGCAAAGTGGAACCATCAATTTCCACAAAGGGGGCATCTTCTGCAAAGGGCGATGATTTTACCGCCTTTGCGGCTTCCAAAGCCAGCCTTGCTGCGGAGGTTTTGCCAACTCCCGGAGGTCCGTAAACTATTACGTGTTGAGGATAGGGAGATGCAAGCTTACCTAATAGAGCATTAACGGCTTTATCCTGCCCCACAATTTCTTCTAAAGTTTGGGGGCGTAAAATATCCATAGCCGAACGTGTCAACTTTTTTTCTTCCAAGCATTCCAATTCCGCATATTTTTTTAATGTGCCGGGATTTTCAGGACCACCCTGCTCTTTTAAAACTTGCATTTTAATTTCCCGATAATATTCTTCTTGACGTTCTTGCATTTTTTCGGCGATAATTTTATCCAATTTATCTTCCAAGCTACGCTTGGCAATAACTTCTGCCATTTCTACCATTAAATTATCTATGCGTAAGGAAAGAGAGCCTTCACCACCGGGATATCCCGAATCGTAATAAACTATTTTTTCCAAAGCCAAAATGCGGTCTTCAATATTTTCGGAATTTATCAAATTGAGAATTTCTAGCTTGGTACTGCGAATTATCATTTGGTCTGCCCCGAAAACATCGTTTAATATACTCTCTAAAGAGCCAAGTTTTTCTCTTATTTCTTTATCTTCGTCTATCTGTTTTACCATAAATATACCTATATTTCTGAAATATAAAATAAATAAACAGCATGGGTAAAATTAAATTTTTTCTACTTTTACTATCACATCTGTTTTTACTTTGGGGTGCAATTTCACTTTTACATTATAGCTACCCAAGGTTTTTATATGTTCATCCATTTCTACATTTCTTTTATCTATTTTAACTTTATAGGCAGCTTCCATAGCTTCTGCCACATCTTTATTGGTGATAGAACCAAATAAACGGTCCCCTTCACCGGTTTTGGCTTTCACTACAAATTCCTTATTTTTCAATTCTTTTGCCATTGCTTGTGCTTTAGCTAAATCATCTGCGGCTTTGGCATCTTCTTTGGTTTTATTTCTTTGCCATTGTTTCATATTAGTGGCATCAGCGGGAATAGCCAATTTTTTAGGGAGTAAAAAATTACGGGCATATCCGTCAGCAGCGTTTACCACTTCACCTTTTTTACCATGACCATTTACGTCCTCTGTTAAAATTACTTTCATAGCTTATACCTCCGTTTTAATTTATATTAACTTGTAATTATTCAACTTTTTTATTCAGTTCATTGGTTATTTTTTGCAAATGTTTTCTATAATCCAAAACCGTATCAATGGCTCCCATCAGTATAATAAAAGGCAAGCTAAAGCTCATAAACAGCACTGCTATAACCCAAATAATACCTCGTATGCCATTACTTAATTTCCACATATGGAAAAAATAAGTGATTATGGAAACTCCCGATACCATAAATATCGGCAGGTAAATATATAATATATTTTGGGCAATTAAGAAATAATTCTCACCGCCTAATTGTTTTCCCATTAAATAAGCTGCTAAAACCACAGCTATACCCCACATAATCCACCAGGGGAAATGCCACTCTCTAAATAAAGGTAAGGGGCGAATATCAAATTGGAATTTTTTCAATATCAAAGCTGCAAAAACATAATTTAAAGCCGCCATAGACATTGCCGCCAAAATGAAAACCCCGGGCAACAAACGACGAAACATATCAATAACTTCTGCAATATATTCATTGGAGCTTACACCCGCAGGCAACACTTGTGCCAATAAGCCCATTTCATCATAGGTTGCAAATATTTCACGGAAAGAATCTTCCGCAGATTGTATAAGTGAATTTATTGGAATATTACCAATAAACATAGAAGCAGTTAGGGTTATAACAGTAACCAAACCTGCTACTATTGTACCAATAAACAATGTTTTGCCCGGTGATATTTTCTTTTTAAAGCATATACCATAGGCAATACCAAAAACACCAACTGTAATGCCGGAAACCACACCCATAACTGGCCCGGTAAACAAAACAGAAAGCATAAACACCACAACAGAAGTTAAAATTCCGGCTCCTACCCCACGGCGCAAAACCACAATAATAACCGGCACAGACCAAACTAATGCCGCAAGAAATCCCAATAAGGGGATATAGGTAGATACCAGCACCAGCACAACGCCTAATGCTGCAAATATACCGCAATCTGCCAAGGTATATACAGAACCCTGTTTAATTTCATTAATATTCAAAAAAATCACATCCAATATGACAGATAAGCCCCGATTTTCATCGGGGCTTTCGCTTACAAAACCTATTACTCTGTGGTATAGGGCAGCAAGGCAATTTGTCTTGCTCTTTTAATAGCAAGAGTCAAAGCTCTTTGATGCTTTGCGCAGTTGCCGGAAATTCTTCTGGGCAAAATCTTACCCCGTTCACTAACATATTTTTTCAAACGATTAAGATCTTTATAATCAATATTATCTACTTTATCAACGCAGAAAGCGCAGACTTTTCTTCTTACTCTACGACCGCCACGAGGACGAGACATTCTCTCAGACATGGTAATTCTCCTTTCTTAAAAGGGTACATCATCATCCAAAGGTGACATTTCCACCTCGGGTGCATCAGGACTATACCCACTTTCACTGTTGGAACTGCCATCTTTGGGAGATAAGAAACGAACATTTTCAGCAACCACTTCAGAAGCAGTGCGTTTAGAACCATCTTTAGCTTCATAGGTTCTAATTTGCAGCCTGCCGTCAACTGCTGCAATTTTACCTTTGGACAAATAACGCCCGCAGGTTTCTGCTAATTGACGCCATACAACAACGGGAATAAAATCAGTTTCTCGTTCACCGCTGGCACTTTTAAAGGTTCTATCCACAGCCAAAGTAAAAGTGGCAACAGGTGTGCCGTTGGCAGTGGAGCGTAATTCCGGATCTCTGGTCAAGCGACCTATAATAACAATTCTGTTCAGCATACTATTAACACCTGATTTCTTTATTCACCTTCCCGGACTACCAGGAATCTGATAACTTCGTCAGAAATTTTGAAATTTCTTTCGAGTTCTTTAGGAAGTTCTGTACCTGCTGCAAAATAGCAGAGCACATAATAACCTTCCCGCAATTTTTTTACCTCATAGGCCAAACGTCTTTTTCCCCAATGATCTACTTTGGTAACTTCACCGCCATTGGCTGTGATAATACCGGAGAATTTTTCAACGTTGGCATTGATTTGTTCTTCATCCAGATCCGGACGAAGAATATACATGGCTTCGTAATTGCGCATTCTAAAACACCTCCTCCCTTTGGACTAACGGCCCCTAATCTTCTGAAGATTTCCCCGGGGCAGGGATAACTATGATATTATAACATAAATCAACCTATTATGCAATGTGTTTTCCGAAAAAAACAATAAGTTTTTATATGTTTTACCCTAATATTTACTTCATCTCAGCCAATATCTGCTTATAGCTAAGTTCATAGCCATTTTATCTTAAACTATAAAAATGAGTTTAATCTTTTTACTCATTTTCCTTAAATATATTTAGTAAAATTAACTACACGCTTTATTTACTGATTTACATTGCCAAGCCGGTTTTATATAGCTGCCCCATTTCCGGAAACCACAGCTTTTAAACGGCGCTCCACCTCAGAGCGAGAAAGCATAACAATATGTTTGCAGGTTTCGCATTCCAAGCGAAAATCTGCACCTACCCGTAATATTTTCCAGGTAAAACCACCACAGGGGTGTGGCTTTTTTAAACGAATAACATCACCAACCTGTAAATCTTTCATTTAACCTCCCCCTTTATCTCATCCTGGGGTCTTTCTTGAACAATTTCACATACAGGGAAAGGAATTTTAATCCCTGCCTTATCCAAAGCCATTTTTACAGTTTTTCTTAAACCACGTTCCACGTCCCATTGTTTCATGGGCAAAGTATAACAAATAAGCCGCATAGTAATGGAACTTTCCATTAAAGCCTGAACCCCCACTACCATAGGAGGCTCAACTATATCCTCTTGGTGGGCTGCATAATAAATTGCCGCAGATTCCTTCATAATAGTTTCCGCAAGGTCTATATCGCTATCATAAGAAATATTTTGGTCTATAACCACACGCATATTATCACGGCAATAATTGGCTACATCCACAATGGAGCCATTGGGAATAATGTAAAGCTCCCCGTCAAACCCCTTAATTTTAGTTACCCGCATCCCAACTTCTTCCACAATACCTAAATGTTTATTGATGGAAACATATTCCCCAACACTATATTGGTCTTCTAAAATAATGAAAAAACCCGTAAAAATATCTTTAACCAAGGCTTGGGCACCAAAGCTCACAGCCAGCCCCACAACGCCTGCAGCGGCTAAAATAGAAGCTACATTAATCCCTAATTGACCTAAAATAATAATGATAACAATAAAGGCTACCACGTATTTTATTACACTGTTTATTAGGTGATTAAGGGTGAGCCTGCGAGGGGTGTTTTGCCCTAATTGAGAAAGACGATTATTAAAAGTTTTATCTACTAAATGGCAAGCGAACCTTTTAATAATCAGCCCAAAAATCAAGGTAAGCACAATACTTATAATTTGGGATAAAGCCGGTATACCCTCTATGACTCCAATAAAATCTGACCACATATTTATTCCATCCTTTTTATTATATCTTGTAACCCTGCACCTAATATTCCACCTTTAGCCGCAGCTACCTTCATTTGTGGCAAGTATTCTTTGGCGGGAATTTCAGATAAGCCCACCGCCGCCTTCATTACTATTTTCCAATTTTCATGGGATAAATAGGAAGCCAATAATTCTTTGGCTTTTGTGGTGGGATATTTGGCTAAAATACGTAAAGCTGTGCTCAAATCATCTTCATCCAAAGCGTTTATTTTTTCAGAAACTATGTGGATTACTTCATTCTCTCGGCCTTTACCTGTGATACTAAGGAGCATTAAACCATTTTTTATGGGTAAATCCTCCACCTTATTAAACAGCAAAGAGGCACTCTCCTGAGGATATTGATGAAAAATCTCACCCAAAGCCCAAGGAGTTGCATAAATTTTACCCATTGCCATATCTTTAACCTGAGCCTCAATATTTTCCCATCCGTTTTTTGTATATTCCGCCAAAACCCCTTGGGCTTCCAAGGGATTCATTCTCCCGGAGCAAGCTTCAAGAATGCGTTTATCCATGGTTTTTTTAGATGTGGTTTTTACCTCATCTTCAAGGATTATTTCCTGCCATTCCTGAGCAGAATTTTCCGCTTTTTCATCTTTGCCCCATATTTTTTTCCAAAAAGCCATGGTTTACCTCACAGTGTAACAACCTTATCCACGCCGTGGAGTACAACAAGAATTTCAGCCATTGAAGAAATTACCCCCACTTTAATATTGGCTCTTACTTCATAAAAATCTGCACTTTCTGCGGATGTTAAAACAGAAACTCCCTCATTTGCCAATTCCTTAAGATATTCTATAATCGGTGAATCTTCCTGAGCCAATAAAGCCCCGCTGTTCATAAACACCACATAATTGGGGTGCATATGCTTATCCACCATGGCGGCAAATGTTTTTTTTGCCAAATCTGCACCTAAGTTTTTATCACCCTTACCAATGGTTTCCTCCATGAGCAAATAGCAAATAGATTTTTTTTCGCCACCTATATCCAAGGAAAGAGAGGCATACTCCTCGGGGTACAAGGGAGTATCAAAATTTGCATTTTCATCTTCCAAAACAGGTTGTGTCCAAGGTTTATCCGCAATAGTCATAGTAAATCCCCTTTCTTATTTAGGTTAATTATTTTTACGTCCATAAGGACAAACAGCAACACATCTTCCGCAAATTCTCTTGCCAAAAGTTTGTCTTACTTCACTTAAATAATCATCACATTTATGAAAATCAAACCGCTCTGAAATATCGTCTTTTGGGGAAAAAGCTTTTCCCAATATGGCATTACTTGGGCAAATATCTTGACATTTTGTACACTCACCACAGCGGTTTTCCACAGGGGTATCCCCTTCTAAATAAGGGGTAATCAAAACCGTACCCAAGCGTAATCTGGGCCCAACTTTTTCATTAATTAAAGAGCAACTTTTGCCTATCCAGCCTAATCCCGCCATTTCTGCGGCTTGACGGTGGCTGAAAATACTGCCCTCTTTAGCTTCACCGCTCCGTTGCGAGGCAGGAATTGGGTAAGCATCGTACCCTGCCTTCAGTAAATAATTATTAAGACGCAAAGCTATTTGATTTATCAAGGCATTTGCAATATCGTAATATGCCAAATAAGTGTGGCTTGGGTGTTCTAAAACCTCATCTACCACAGGGTTTGGCAAAAACACCCCAAAGGAAACAGCAGTGGGATATTTAGTAAATTCCTCGCCATATACTTGGGCTATCTCATCACCGCAAGTGGTTAAATCCGCAATGCCGCACAAATCCGCTCCCCACTCCAAAGCCTTGGTTTTCAATTCTTCTTTTAAATTTTCAGACACATCTTCACCAATTTTCTATCTTATATTTGCATGGAAAGGCCGCAAAAGCTCGCCTTCTTTATATTTTCGCACACCCAAAAGCTTAGCTGCCCCAAAGGCCAAAGGTGCTGAAAGCACACTGAGCAAAGCCCCCATTTTGGCAGCACCTTGAATCGCAGGGTCTGCAAATGCCGAGTTGCACATGAACAAAGCCACAGTAAGACCCACACCTGCCACTAAACCCGCAACCACCAAATCTCGTACACCCATACCTTTAGGCAGGGAAAAACCAATTTTGGCAGCTAAATAACCAAAGATAAATATACCACCACATTTACCAATAATCAAAGAGCCTGTAACCAACAATGTGGGAATACCAATATTGGAAAAAACCACCCCTGCATTGCAAAGCCCAAAGAAAAACAAACCATAATCCACTATGGGTTTCCATTGGCGGTTGAATTTTTCCAAGGCTCTTTCGTCATCTTCATCATCAATATCCGTAACATCTTCGGGAACTGCGGGTAAAAAGGGAATAATCAGTACCAAAGCCAAAGCCGCATGGATATTGGCAAAATGTAAACCCAACCAACAGGGAATACCGCCTAAAATTAAATACCACCAGTAGTTGTTCACCTTCATTATTCTTAAAGTCCAGGCCGCAGACATTCCCAAAAGGCAAAGCAATAAAAATTGGGGTAAAACCGCACCGGATGGATAAAAAATAGCAATAATAACCAAGCCCAAAGCATCATCGGCGATTGCCAAGAGCAAAAGATATTTAATGGCAGGGTGCCCCGAACCAAATATTAATTTAGCAACCAGCCAAGCCAAGGCAATATCCGTAGCTGTGGGTATGCCCCAACCGTTGGCATAATCCGGATCACCAATTAAAATATTTAAAAGGATATAGGCAACAATGGGGCCAACAACACCGCCAATCGTGGCAATTAAAGGGTTAAATGCCCTTTTTATGGGATTAAGAGAACCGCCGGGTAAAAGAGATTCCACAATTTCCACAGCCGCCGTGGCAAAAAACAATGCCATAAACACATCTTCCACTAAAAAATGGATAGTAAATTCACCATAAATGGGAAAATGGATAAAGTGCTCATAGGTTTCGGGCCACAGATTTGCCCAAACCAAGGCAGCAATTATCCCCACTATTAATGGTAGTGAATAATCTTGCATAGCTTTATGAATTGTTCTCAAATTTTACCTCACTGTTATTTTCTAAAACTCAATTTCTAAGTAAACTACATTATAGTAGGATTAGCACCATTATAATCAAACCCAATAATAGCCATTATGCAGATGCCACTAAATCCTTATTATATCATGTTACATTATTTTAACACATTATATGTTAAAATATTATGTACTTTTGAAATTATTCTAAATGATTTATTAAAGAAGCTGCATAACCCGCTCCAAAACCATTATCTATATTCACCACGGTTATCCCTGCAGCACAGGAATTCATCATAGCAAGCAATGCCGCAAGTCCACCAAAATTTGCACCATAACCCACACTGGTGGGCACGGCGATAATGGGTTTTTGAAATAAGCCACCAACCACACTGGGTAATGCTCCATCCATACCTGCTAAAACTATCAAAACTCTGGCTTTTTGGATTTCGCCTTCATATGCCAATAAACGGTGGATACCTGCTACCCCCACATCGTAAAATCTTCTTACTTTATTACCCATTATTTCTGCGGTTATGGCGGCTTCTTCTGCCATGGGCAAATCTGAAGTACCTGCGGAAATCACGGCTATTGCACCTTTTTCTTCTTTGGGCTTTTTGTAAATGGTTACAAGCTGAGGAATCTTATGATATTCCGCTTCTTTAATATCAGCCTTTATTTCCTTAAATATGGATTCATTGCAACGGGTAGCTAAAATATTACCCTCTGCGGTTTCATAAAGATTTTTAATAATGGAAACAGCGTGTTCTTGCTCTTTACCGCCGCAATACACCACCTCGGGAAAGCCACAGCGGCGTTCTCTGCCATGGTCTACCTTGGCAAAGCCTAAATCCTGAAAACTCTGTGTAGACCATTTTTCCACCATATCGCCATCGGAAATTTTACCTTCTTTATATAAAGCCAAGGTTCGGCGCAATTCTTTTTCTGTCATTTTTTAGTCCTCCAATCCCTTTATCTCATTACTATTTTACATGAATTTAGTAAAAAGGTAAATAGGGATTGTAAAACCTATGATTCTTCGCTATAATAAAGTATTGAAACAGATTTATAGAATAGTTAATTTTGGAGGTCATATCATGGCATTATCTTGTGGAATAGTTGGTTTACCAATGACAGGTAAAACTACTTTATTTAATTTACTCACCGGGCAGGAAATGGAAATAAGCAATTTTTATTCCGGTAAAACCCATGCCAATGAAGGCATTGCCTTTATACCCGATGAACGTGTGGACTTTTTGGCGGATATGTATCATCCCAAAAAGAAAACATATGCACAGCTTGAGGTAATTGATATCCCGGGCTTGGTGCAAGGTGCCAGCAAAGGTGAAGGCACAGGTAATAGTTTTTTAGCATCCATAGGTGAAGCAGATGTGTTAATGCACGTTATCCGCAGCTTTGAAAATGATGATATTATCCACGTTGATGATAGTATTAACATTAAAAGGGATATCGATACCATTGATACCGAACTTTTACTTGCGGATTTGGATACCTGCGAAACTCGGTTGGAGCGTATAAAAGCTCAAAGCCGCAAAAAAATCGAAAATCCTTTGGAAGAAGAAGTTTTAGAAAAAATATTGGCAGTGTTAGAAGAAGAATCCCCGATGAGCTCTTTGGAATTATCCGAAGATGAAAAAGAAGCCGTTGTTCACCTTTCTTTTTTAACCAATAAGCCCATGGTTTTGGTGGTAAATTTAGATGAAAAGCAGTTTAAATCCGGGGAATATCCCAATAAGGACTTTTTAGCCCAATATGCAAAGGATACCAAACGTGAGCTTTTGGAAATTTGTGCCCAAGCAGAAGGGGAAATTGCCCAACTTGATGAGGAAGACAGGCTTATGTTTTTAGAGGACTTAAACATATCCGAACCGGGAATGATTCGTTTGGCACAAACCGTTTACAAAAGCTTAGGCTTAATTTCCTTTATCACCGCCGGTGAAGATGAGGTTAGGGCTTGGACCATTCGTCAAGGACTCTCCGCCAAAAAAGCAGCGGGCAAAATCCACTCGGATATTGAACGTGGTTTTATCAGAGCAGAGCTAATTGCCTATACGGATTTGGTAAAATGCGGCACCATGGTAAAGGGCAAAGAACAGGGATTGGTACGGTTGGAAGGCAAAGAATATACCATGGCTGATGGTGATATTGTAAACTTCCGCTTTAATGTTTGAGGATTAGTTTATGAAAAAAGTTACTATCTATACAGATGGTGCCTGTTCCGGCAATCCCGGGGCAGGGGGCTGGGGAGCGGTGTTGAGATTTCAGGATAAAGAAAAGGAAATTTTTGGCTACGACCCCTATTCCACCAACCAAAAAATGGAACTTACAGCGGCTCTCCAGGCTTTAACTCTGCTAAAAGAACCCTGTGAGATTGCACTCCACAGCGATAGCGCTTACTTAATACGTGGCTTTACAGAGCATTGGGTGGACAACTGGGAAAAGAACGGCTGGAAGAACAGCAAAAAAGAACCCGTTGCCAATCAGGATTTATGGAAAGCCCTAATTAAGGAAAATAATCGCCATACAATAAAATGGGTAAAAGTTAAAGGCCATAGCGATAACGAACTGAACAACCGCTGCGACACCTTAGCCACGGATGCCATAAAAAATAATAAGTAAAAATATAACTATAAAGTACTTATTATCACTTAAAAGGCTGATTATATCGAAATACGCCGTGAACACCCTCTGAATACGTTTGGGATACGTTTGGAACATCTTCGAAATACGTTGAGAATACCTTCGGAATACTTTCTGAATACCTTCTGAATACCTTGGGAATACCTTCGGAATACCCTCATAATACCTTCAGAACATCTTCGAAATACGTTGGGAATATAACGGGAACACCCTCGGAATATAAACAACTTAATAGCATATAAAAAGGCTCATTACCAAGGATATGGTTTAAACCAACCCTTGATAATGAGCCTTTTTTAGTTATTTTTTAAAGGTAAGGAAAATTTTAAATATTTAGATATTCAAATATTTAGATATACGTTGCAGAACTGTGGCACCTTCAGCTCTGGTCATATTTTTAAGGGGTAGGAATTCTCCGGTTTCAGTACCTTCGATAATTCCGAGTTTTGCGCATATTGCGGTGCTGTCTTTTGCCCAATCTGCAATGGTGTTTTTATCTTTAAAAGTTACATCTTCCCATTTGGCTTCTACTTTAACATTGCGATAGGCTAAATAGTTACCAATAATTTCACTCATTTCTTGGCGGTCAATTGCCATATGCGGAGCAAATAAAGTTTCGGTTTCGCCTCTTACTATTTTGTGTTTTTGTGCCCAAGTGATATAAGAACCTGCCCAAATTTTAGTTGGTTCATCAATATCGGTAAATGTGCAACCGCTTGCGGGGTATTTGGTTACATCCACTTTATCCAAGCGAGCTAAAACAGTAACAAATTCGGCTCTGCTCATAAATCTTTCAGGATAGAAGTAATTAACACCATCTACAATTTCACCATTAAACAAACCCTTGGCGGTCATTGCAGTAATTTCATCAAAAGCCCAATGGCCGTTAATATCTACATAAGGATTATGAGAACCTACTTTTGTCCATTTGGCAAAGTATGTTACATCACGATTAATTTTTGCTTTAAAGTCCACAGCCACAGTGCATTCCTTATCGGTAAACCAGCCATCCAAAGCATAACCCGGTCTGGGGGCAACATCCGGGGCAATTACTTGATTTCCTTTAACAACCTGTACAGGGGTGGCTCCGGGTGCATTTTGATAATTACTGTCAAAGGTTACAGTGGGATTGTAATTACTCCATCGTGCATATATTTTAATATTTTTGTTATATGCAAAATCGTTTATATTACCACCGGTAAGTTCTGTAATTTTTTCAACGCTGCCTGCGGTTGTGGCTAAGTACCAGCCTTCAAAAACATAGCCTTCAGCAGAAGCGTCTTTTAATTGCAAGGGTAAAACGCCTTCAGAAACTTTAACAGCGGTAGTAGTATTAGGATTAACAAAAGTTGCATCCTGAGGTAAATTGCTTATGTAATTAATATTAAAGGTAGTAGAATTTTCAATGACGATTTTACTAAAATCAGTAATAGTTATTTCGGCATAGAGCCTTACAACACCGTGTTCAAATTTGCTGAAAATTCTGGGAATTAAATATTCAGTTTTGCCATTTTCTTTAATATGGCGAACTTGTAAGCCTTCCACTACAAAATTATCGGGTAAGGCAAAACATAATTTAATTTCACCTTTTAAATCCGCATTGGAAATGGGTTCCGGTGCAGCCGGTACCATACCATCAGGACCAAGTTTTTGTTGTATATAAGGTTTTGCGGAAAAAGATAAAATATTGTTTGTCAAGTTAGTTTCGGGCAAAACATTTACTTTTACACAAACTTCAACTTCAGCGGGTCTTTGGGCAGTACCGCCCAGTTTATCCCCATAGGCATTTATCACATCTGCAGAAGTGGCAGTGGCAATACCGTTTACTCGGGTGCTATTAATAATATCCGAGAGTGCTGTTGTATCATCTCTGGAAACACCTTCATCAATGTGTGCTTGCACTGTTTCCTCAATGGCTAATTTTTCAGTGGCAAAGGTTGCATCTGCCCAAGTGATAGTATAGGTTTTTGCATCTTTGGTAGTTGACCAATTACCATCTTGATCAATTATAAATTTCATATTAGCTTTATCTTTGGCAATATTGCCGCAAAGGTAAAATTCTCCATTTTTATTTAATTCCGTTTTCATGGAATATTCATTAAAGCCATCTTTATTTTGTACTTTTATTTTAGCATTTTCACCAATATTGGCTGTGGCAATTTTAATGCTAAATAAATTGCCTGCACCCATACCTAAACTCGTGGCATTGGCTTTGTAATAAGGAATAACCCCTGTTAATTTAATTTCATTACCTGCAAGTACAGGAACAGTCTGTTCACTTCTATCGATATAATAGTCTTGGTTGTCCCCTTCTGCACCTTGTTCTGCATATGTTACCTGATTTACAGAGATTAATTCAAAATCACCGCTAACTTTGGGCAATACAGAAACACCGTTAAGATCCAAAGTATATTTCACAGGAACAGCTTTGCCTGTTACGCCATCCCAATCAATGGTAATTTTGGTTTTGGGGGTAGCCCCTGCATTGGCATAGAAGGTATAATAATTAGCTCCATCAATCACATCAAATGCACCTATTTTTTTATCAGGAGCATCCACAAATTCATTACCAAAGCTATAGGTTACATCAGCGGCATTAAAGGCAGTATCCTTGGGCATGGCAATTTTTATACCAACCCAGTTACCTTCAGTACCTGCACCATTTGTGTGATAAGGCACATCTTTAGCAGCAAGATAAACTATTGAACCACTTAATTTGGCTTCATATGTAGCTAATGTAATAGGTGTTACAGTAACTTTACCATCTGTACCTTTTTGATTATCTGCTAAAGGTGCAGGTGAAACTTCACTTGACCCTACCATGAGCAAATCTTTATCTGCACTTATTAAACAAGGATAAGCAGCATATTTTTCTGTACTGCCTTCCGCTGTATTTACTGTGGGTGCAGCTCCATTCCAATAATTCTTGGTTAAATCCAACTTAAGCTCCGTACCGGTTTTACCTGCGGCACCATTGGTAATTTTAACCAATTCTTTGTTGTCTACGGGACTTGCAGCCCAATTAGCTTTTGTCATTACATTACCGTTAACGGTAACTTGATTTGCAGCATCAGCGGCTTTTTTGTTAAATTGTAAACGGATGGCACGGCCGCCAACATCCTGTGTATCATTATCCGCATCCCAATTTATCAAAGTATTATTTAAAATATTAACTTTTGCAACGGGAGATGTAGGGGTTGGATCTGTTTGCAACAGGATACTATTATGATAGGCGTTTTCCACAGTGTTACCTATAATATCAATATTATCCAAGTTGTTAACACGTATTCCCGAGGCTTCTAAAGCTTTGCAATCTTTTACATAGTTATTTTTAACTGTGGTTTTACCATTAGTAATAGCCTTCTGGTTATAAATAGCAATACCGGACATCGCAGCAGCATCATTATAGGGTTCTTTAACGATGTTTTCTACTTTGTTGTTTTCCACTAAAATATTTTCGGCTCCACTAATCATTAAGCCTTTATTTTTAAAGGTTATGCCTTTTACCGTAATATTACTCTTTGCACCATCTGCACTGAGAACCATGCCACCGGTGATGATTGTTTGTTCTTTGCTCCATGTTTCACTATTGGGACTATTTATGGCATTAGCACCTAAAATAGTAATAGACTTATTTGCTACTGTAATATTTCCATCATAGGCACCTACGCCCAACTGAACAATATCACCTGTTTTAGCTGCTTTAATAGCTTCGATAAAAGTATCATAACTTGTAATTCCTTCATTTTTAGTTATTACAAAGGACTTCTTTGGTTGATTATTTATAGTACCGGTATTATCAATTGTACCGGAGTTAACGATTATACCATTGATTGTACCTTTATTAATAAGGTTTATACCGGGGCGAATCATTAAAGAGGAACCTTGGGGTATGTTTAAAGTTTCATCTCCATCTATTGTTAAATCTGTTCTCAGGTCGGCTACACCCTTGGCAAGTAAATCTTTACCGCCTTTTTCCTTAACAATAACATTATTTAAATTATCTACTTCACTACCGGTTCCCTTGGCAAGGTAGGTTGCTCTGGCGCCAACGGGCACAATTAATATAGGCTTATCGCAAACACTTGTAAGACCAAAAGATTCAGAAAGATGATACGTTGCTTCAGTACTTACCGGCGGGGTAGCTCCCAAAAATTCCACGGTGTTAAGTTTTGCACATTCACCTAATCCATCAATACCAATTTTTTTAACATCGGCTCCCACAACCACAGAGGATAATGCTCTGCTACGTGCAAAGGCATATTTTTCTACTATTGCAGCATTAAACTCAACTTTTTCCAACACTTTACTGTTACGAAAAGCACCTATTCCAATAGTTGTCACATCTGCTGGCACAGTAAATTCTTTATCTGCTTTGGCAATGGGGTAACTTACCAAGGTTTTGCCATCTTTAGAATACAATATACCATCAATAACTTTAAATTGAGCGTTATCTTTATCCACTACAAAAGATGTTAAATTTTCACAATCTTGAAAGGATCCATCCACTATTGCAATACTTGTAACAGACGCAGGTATTTTGATAGTGGTAACCTTGGCGATATTTTCCGAATTACTACTTCTAAAAGCATCAGCCATCACCTTTGTTACAGTATTGGGAATATCAATTTCTGTGGCATTACCGGTATATCCCGTCATGGTTTTGCCATCATCTGTGGTTGTAAAGTCACCAGCGGCAAATGCACCGCCGGAAACAGAAAAAACCATAATTAACGCCAACAACACAGCTAAATAACTTTTTTTCATATTACATTGCTCCTTTTTCTTTTCCTTTTTCTCTTTTGGCGGCAATAAAACCGCCTAAAATTAACCCTTTTCCCCAATATAACTTAGTTACTTTGCCACCCAATACATCCTCAAAAAGGTGACATTTTGAAAAAACATCACTCTGTTATTTTTGATGTTTCATCACTTCCTTTCACCGATTTTCCTCTCCTTAATTTAAAATATTTTGATAAATAAAAAAACAGATTTCTATGCAAAATCTGCTTTCATTCAAACATAAATTTGCAACGGACTGTGATATTATTTAATTTAAAAATTTAGCCCATATTAGTTTTGAGTAATTGCTGTTTTAGGGTAATTGCTGTTTTAGGGTAATTGCTGTTTTTATGTGTTTTTATTCATTTTTTAATTTTAGTAATATATTTATTATAGCAACATAAAACTTGGGTTTTGACAACTATTTTATCCATGGCAAAACCTCTTTTCCAAACAACCACCTATATACTTAAATACATAAAACAATAAAAGTACTCACCTAAATTTAGAAATATTTTATTTTTTTAAATAAAATACCCTAATTTCTCGAAAAATACCGTAATTTAACAAAAGTACTCAACTTTCGCAAAAAAAAGAACTGCCTAAAAGGCAGTTCCAGATTGTCAAAAATATAGTTTTTTGGCAAGATGTCAGGCTGTGAAGAAAGCCTTAGATTCGGTAAAACTCCCTGATAAGCGGCTACTTATGTACATAGATATACATAAGTGGGTGGAAATATATTTTACCCAATATCAGACTTTATCCACAGCCTAAATTAATAACAATAGTTTTTAATTGTGCAATTAAGATGGATTTTTTATTTATTCTTCATTTTCTTTAACAACAGGTATAAATTGTTTGGCAAACTCGCCTTTACCACGGCTTTTAATATAAAAATAACCAATAACAGAAAAAACCACAGCACCGATGAAATTTACAAATAAATCCTTCATAGTATCAAACAATCCAACATCAATGTAGCCGCCATATTTTCCCAGCCAATCTTCACCATTAACCACCAAGCTGTTAATTTCTACGTGCTCTGTTATATTTAAGCCCTGTGCATTGAAAATTACGGAATTTATAGAGGTAACAATGGCATCTTTTTGCATATCCATGGCAAAAAACATATCCATAGTCCATTCAAAAAATTCCCACAAAATCCCAATGGTCATGGAAAAACAAAAAGCCACCAAGGCTACAAAAAGTGGAGATAATTCCAAGGCAAAATGTTCACTGCGGTTAAAAATATCCACCAAGGAAAAGCCGATTGCCGCCATAAGGAAACCATTAATTACATGGAGAATGGTATCCCAAAAAGGAATAATTGTATAAAAAGAATTTATTTCCCCCAAAATTTCTGCTGAAAAAATGAAACAAAGAATTATTTTTTCCAACAGCGGGGGCAAATCTATACCCATATGTTTATCCACAAACACAGGTATACAAAAAAGTATTAAGGTAAGGCAGCACGTAAATATATTTTCGTAATTACCTAAAAATATTTGCCTAATAAGCACTAAAATAACTAAAAATGATAAAACTGAACGTATTGTTAATTTTCTTTTAACTTTATGTTCCATTATTCACACTCCGCTTTCTTCTCTGAAATATATTTTAAGGTAAGAATATAATATTGTCAACGATAATAAGAATATAGCTGAATAATCACGGTAAAATTAGCATTTTTGAATAAATTATGGTATAATAATTTCCATTAAACTTAGGGAGGAAAATAAAATGTCTGTAACAGCAGTAAAAGAATATTTAGCACAGTTTAATTGGGCAGATAAAGTTAGAGAATTAACGGTTTCCTGTGCCACAGTGGAGCTGGCAGCCGCCGCACTGAACACCGAGGCTGCTCGAATTGCCAAAACCCTATCTTTTAAAAAAGAGGAAGGCTGCATTTTGGTGGTATGTGCCGGGGATATGAAAATAGATAACAAAAAATTTAAAACTACCTTTGGGGTAAAAGCCAAAATGCTCACACCTGAGGAGGCAATTTCCATGACGGGACACGCCGTAGGCGGTGTTTGCCCCTTTGCTCTGCCCCAAGATGTGGCAGTGTTTTTAGATGATTCTTTAAAGAGATTTACCACCATTTTTCCTGCTTGCGGCAGCAGCAACAGCTTAATAGAATTAAACCCCGATGAATTGGCAATGGCGGCAAAAAGCCAAAACTGGGTTGATGTATGCAAAACCAGAGAATAGTAAGATTAGATAATATTACGATTAAAAAATTAAACCATAGTAATGTTAGAAGATAATGAGATTAAAACATAGAAAATAAGATAATAGAAAAATCAAAAAACAGTAAGATAAAAAGATAGTAATATTAAAAAAACAGCAAAATTTAAAAAACAATTTAAAAGTCCCATTTTCCGCAGAAAATGGGACTAAACTTATGCACAAAATGCAATTTTTATTATAATATGTAGGCTTTAATACCTTAGGCTTAGGCAAAAACCTTAAAGCTTTGGTAAAAGCCCTTGAACAGATAAACGCACCAATATACGAAATCTCAATATACTTTGACGCATAAAAGAAGTGGTAGCTTGGGAAGTTTACCTCTTATAAAACTTTATACGCAACCTTTTACGGTGTTTATTTAACACCGTATTTTCTTTTTTGATCCGCAACCATAGCCATAACCTCTGGAATTTCCCCTGCCATCAATTCATCATAAAAGCCTTTGTATTCATAGGTGGATTCTGTATTTTCTTGAATACGTGCCACAAAATTTGCCAATAAGCCCCAATCTTTTTTATAGCTGTGGAAGCTGTTGGCAGTGTGGGTGTAGCTGCCAACCCCCACCCCTAATTCCTTTGCAATTTTTTCCTGCAAGGCAATAAAGGCAAAGGCATTCATAAAAGTAGCTTCTGTGGCATCGTTACTCCGCATC